>JBCCOV010000283.1:0-5081 GCA_039039985.1 Pseudomonadota bacterium
CGTCTTGAACGGCCAGTTCAGACTGACGACGACCACCAGCATCAGCACGACAAGGGACGTGACAAACTTCATACCATCCACCTATCGTTGTGCGGCATGCGCACGCCCAGCCTGCAGGCGTGGCACTGGCTGAGAACGGGATTGTCGACGTCATCGGTTCCAGCGAACCCGATGGCCGCGATGCCGAAGGGCATGTGGTCAAATCCATACCCCTCCGTTCCTGTCAGCGACGAGACCAAACCGGCCAACCCACCGCCGAGCGAATGGCCGATGACGATCGTATTCTGCGCCGGCCCTTCCCAGTAGTTCTGTTCGGTTACGGCTTCGTAGAAGTCGAGCGCCTCATCGGCTTGGGTCCAAGTTGAGCCGAGGCCCGCCCCGATCAGCCAGCCCTTCAGATAATCTGGATCATCGTCCGTCCCGCGATAGGAGATGATCGTACCGTAGGTCGGTTGTTCGTAGGCCACAGCGTAAAAGCCGGCTGCTGGCGATCCCGCGGGAAGATCAACATCCAATACCGTCGCGCCGCCAATCTGACTGCCGGCTTCGCCCAATCCATCTGGATCGTTATCGCCAGCATCCGAAATCCCAGCTCCATATCCGCGGTTGTACGCATCCATGGACAGGATCGCGAGGAACAGATCCTTGGAAGTGCTCATACCTATCTCCGGATGAAGTCACCATTAGAAACACGACGGTAAAACGGAATGCCTGTTGTTCGACCTGTTGCCGGGCCCAGCCTCGACTCAGGATCATCACCAAGCCAATCAATGATTTGTTCCACCCGCCCCTCGGTCACCGGCTCATCGGTGATCTCGATCGTGAGGGACCGCAGCGCATAGCCGGGGCCGAACGTGGCGGCGAGATCATTCGGGTCGACCCGCCGCACGCTTGCCGGAACATTGATGTCATCAAAGGTGACAAGGCGCGGATATGATTGGAACGGCACGTCGCGGCGATCGCGCAGACGTTCGATAACCGGCAACCACTCCTTACGGGATCGCGGAATATCTCCACGCCAGGTCCGCGCCGCCAACTCGGCGGTACCGCGAATGAGCGCAAACAAGTAGCGTCCGCTGCCAAGGTCGACCACAGCCGCCTCGCCGCGAATGTCATACTGGACCTCGTTGGCACTGAGAGGCCGTCGGCCAAACAGCGCTTCGATGCGGACGACACTGGCGCCGGACCGCTCACCGTCCGGCGTCGCGACCGACACTGTCAACTTCTGGTTCCAGGTGTACGTCTTGAACGGCCAGTTCAGACTGACCACGACCACCAGCATAAGCACGACAAGGGACGTGACAAACTTCATACCAACCACCTATCGTTGTGCGGCATGCGCACGTCGAGACAACAGGCGTGGCACTGGCTGAGAACGCGACATGGACTTACCCACAAACAGCACAGCACCATCGCCCACGCGGACCGCATACCGCGACCGACGACGACACCGTCGCGTAACGACACGCACAAACATCAGAGTGCAAACTATCAACTTGAGGTTGTTGACACGTTGATTGTCCGCATGCCGCTCCAAAGGAAGCAGCGACACGTGACTCGCTGGCGGCAAACGAGCAGGACGGGGCCAGCGAGCAAATCAAGCTCTGGCTCTCAACGCCCGCGCAACTCTTACTCTTTCGTGCCCGGCATACGCAATGCGTAGGCCCTCGCCTCTTTACCATCCAAGCTCGGCAGTTCACCTCTGAGAAACATCAGTATAATTCCTCTGCCCGCAAATAATTTTCCAATTTGCGGAGGTTTGCCACGCTTTAGAAAGTACCAGTTCGAAAATGGTCCAACGACACTAGTCCAATCAGGATCAAATTCAGCATCTGGATCTGTTTTTTGACGTTCCACATAGTCCGCGAAATGAAACCAAACATCGGGATGCGCCTTCACGTCTTTTGCAAAGTTAATAACTTCGTCGACAGGTAGAGCTAGACGGTCTTCATAGAGCGAATCCAAATCTTCACCCTGCGCTCTCATGACTTTGATTTGCTGATCCCATTCGTATATCAACTCACTCGCTTCCCTGTACCAAGGGTGCTTCTCGCAGAACGCTCGGTAACGCTCAAGACTGGGGCCGCTAAGCATGCTTTCGATGTCAACAGTCATTATTTCATGCCTCTCTCGGGTGATTAATCAAAGAACGAGGGCCTTTTAAGCAGTTGATGGCAGATTCGACGCGATGTTTATTCGCCGTAGATACTGATCCTGCAAATAGCTTGATAATGGCGTTTGTATCGAGAACAATCACGCGATCGGCCATTTTTCAGGTCCTCTATGAAGCTTTTTCTGTCGGGACAAATACGGGTGTGCTGTTTCGCAAGGTGTCGACATGGCACCGGTGTCCAACACAAGAAATTGGCCGGCCATCACTACCCCCCTCCTGATTTTCACGGTCATCGATGATGCGACCAAGTATTGAATCCCGCACCATATAATCTATGGCTTCGCGCCCATCAAATCTGTCGATATCACCGCGAGCATACATATTGGCTAGTGTTTTGACAGAACTCAACATTTGCAAACTGCGATTTCGCAAAGCGTACTTTTGGACAGCCAATCGCCTAGCAAAACCCTCGATTGCAAAATAGAAGGTTGAACCATCATCTTCTTCATCGGGAAAATAAGACCGACTGGGCAGTTTCGGCGGTAACGCCGTTCCGCGTAAGGCCGTAAATGGCCTTTTTAGATCCTCATTGGCTTCAATCTGCCGTAAAATCGGCAAGACCTCTGAGATCTTCAACGGCCGGCGAGATGTATCGTCTAAGCCAAGGCCATCGCAACGTTTGTCATCGATAAAGGCCAGCGCCGCCGGCTCATCATCACGGGCAATGCCACCTCCGGCCATCTGCCGCGCAAGAACCGTCGATATCACCAGATTGCTGGGGTCAGGCCATTCCCACCCGTGTTCCGCCGCGTAAGCCTCTACCCGGTCGGAGATAGCGCGCTCGTCGTCAGTGCTAACATCACCGTGAATGCCGATCCTACGAAAGACCGGTCCGGTCTCGGGATCATCGATCAAGTGAAGCGCCAAGTCCCGCAAGCCCTCGGTGCTCATCGCCACGAAGTCAGGGTAGCTCCAGCCGTCCCCCCCCGATCACGTTTGAAGGTGCGAAAGAAACGGAACGTGACGACCTCTACGTTGGTCCACTCTGCGTTGTCTTCAGAAGCGCGATCTTCATCCATTGTCACACCATCCACCTATCGTTGTGCGGCATGCGCACGTTTAACCGACAGGCGTGGCACTGGCTGAAAACGCGACATGGACTCACCCCCACGAACGGCACAGCACGGCCCCGACGAGCCGTAATTTGATGTTCAGAGTATCATACTTCCATCAGAGGTTGCTGACACCGTGAATGATTGGTATACGGACATGATGTAAGCTTAAAGCACGTCTCAAATCATCCGGGCGGGTGACGCACTCCGGGTTTCGGGTCAGCTCGGCAGAGCCGAACTAACGTTCGAACAAACGCTCGAACAAACGCTCGAACAATCGAATGACTCGAACAACTGGATGCGTACGAACAGAGTTTGAAACCCATGGCTGCGACTTCAGACACGCGAACGAAAGACACGCAGGCGAACGGCACTTCGCCCTCGACGCCCGACATAACGAAACAAGACACAACGAGACAAGACGCAACCAAACCCGGCACAACGAAACCGGATATCACGCCGACGCAAGCGCAGCTCGATCCGGACGTTCTGGCTAAGATCTCCGCCGTGCGCGCACGGGTTAACGAAACCGTCGGCAAGGTCGCGCTCGCGCTGATGTCGACACCGCGCTATCGCCACCTGGCGATTGCCGATCTTAACCACCTTATTCTTGACCCGCTCTTGCGAGATCGCATCGCGATGGCGGCGCCGGCAAAAAACGATACGCCGGATGAAAGTGCGCTCGCCGGCATCGCAATCTGGGCGAGCGTGTCAGAAGAGGTGGATGCCAAAATCCGCGAGCAGATCAAGGCCGGGACATTTCCGGTGCGCCTCAAGCCGGAAGACTGGACAAGCGGCGACATCAACTGGCTGTTCGATGTCATCGCCCCCACAAAACGCATGACGACGTCTGTCATTGCCAATCTCCGCCAAGTGATCAAACAAGGCGACTTGCGCATTCATCCGATCGTGACGCGGTTGGCAGACGCAGACGCGCTCAAGCAGATGGGCGCGGCCCCCGTTGGGCCTGCCGCAGGTGACGCCACATCGTAGTACGCGTACGTACTGTCTTGAACGCGAGCACATCTCCGCGCACCGCGGATCCGCACATCAGTCGGTTGAGATCTACTGCAATCGATTGGTCGGCCCGGGATTGGAATGCTGCGTGATCGCAGAGTTTATCGCCACGCCGTTGGTCCCCGGGGCGTGACGTGCCCCACATGCCCACGATCGCGCGAACGTCAGAACGTCTGCTTTTCGACTTCATCCACACCACAACAGAACAGGCTGTCCGTAATGCGGCGCAGTAATGTGGAGACGTGATGCTCGAACTCGCGCATCGGCCTGAGATCTTCGATCTCGTCCAACGCCAACCTCAGTCCATACGTCTCGAACAGCGCTTCGCCTTTGGCAAGTTCCTCACTCCAGTGATCGATGTACGCTCCGCGTTGTGCCAGGCTCCAGATTGCCGCGTCCGACAGTTTGACCATACGAATGCGGCTCAGGAACTCGTTGGTCCTCCCGCGTGACTCCACCCAGATGCCGTAAAGCTCACGCATGCAGTGCGGCGACCGCAGAAACTTGTCGCTCAGGATCACGACGACGATCGCCTTGATCAAATGCACAGCGTATCCCGAGTCGGCACTTACTCTTCAAGATCCACGTCGCTGCACCGCGAACCGCTCCTCCTGTCCGATCTCCGCATCACATCCCTCCTTTGCATCCGAACAAAGATGGAGTCATGTTAGACGAACGGCTGCCAAATCTAAGAAAATCCGTAGCGTGATAGATATCTCCAAAGCCAATACCTCGGACCTTCCATAAAAGCGGCAACTCCAGCAAGGTCGGGCAATCGCAAGATGGGCGAAACGGACAAGCACAATCTCGAAGCCGAACTCAACCAATCTGGGTGGCAG
>JBCCOV010000284.1:0-5048 GCA_039039985.1 Pseudomonadota bacterium
CGCTGATCTCGGGGCCCCGGCGCTCGATCAGCCCGTCGCGAACTTTGCGAAGCGCCCGCTCGTTAGCGTTCATGGTCATGATTTTGTGTATGTCGCGCTGGCGCGCATGGCTCAGCACCATATCCGGCACCTCGCTGTCATTGATGATGTCGGCACGATTGTCGGTGCCTTGAGCGCCCGCGACCTCCTGGGCCAACGGGCTGACGATGCAATTGCCCTTGGCCGGATGATCGAAGAGGCAGCAACGCCGGAAGAACTAGGTCAGGTCTGGATGCTGTTGCCGCGGGTGGCAAAGGCGCTGCTCGCGGAAGATGTCGATCCGCGCGACATCGCATCCGTGATCTCGCGCGAGTTGCGCTGTCTGACGCGCAAAGCTTGCGAATTGGCATATGATGAACTGGCGCCGGGCGGAGATGGCGCGATCCCGGCGCGCTTCGCGGTCATGGTGCTCGGTTCCGGTGGGCGCGGCGAAAGCCTGTTGGCAATGGATCAGGACAACGCGATTGTCTACGAAGCGAACGATACATCAGCCAACCCGGATGCCTGGCTCGAACGTTTCGCAAAGCGGTTTTCCGACATTTTGGATGCTGTTGGCGTGGCCTATTGCAACGGTGGTGTCATGGCCTCAAACGCTGCCTGGCGCAAGAATGCGACAGCATGGCGAGAAACGGTCCGCAGTTGGATGCTGCAGCCGCGCGCTCAGGACATCCTGAATTGCGATATCTTTTTCGACGCAGCGCCGGTCTACGGCGAACGTGAGCTGGCTGACACGCTACGCGCCGATGCCATGGTCTTCGCGAAGGGGGCGCGGAGTTTTCTCAGTCTCCTGGCGCTGAATGCCAGCAACGTTCCGCCAGCATTCAGCTGGCTTGGGCATTTCAAAACAGAGCGCGATCGGATCGATCTCAAACGCGCCGGTATTATGCCAATATTCTCGGCTGCGCGTGTGTTGGCGCTCAGGCATGGATTGACAGAACGATCCACGCGCGGGCGGCTTGAAGCGTTCCAACAGCGCGATGCTGCGAACGCGGATCTCGCCTCAGACTTGATCGAAAGCCACCGCATCTGTCTCGGTTGCGTCTTGCGCCAACAGCTCCGAGATTTGGACCGTGGTATCAAAATCGGTAACTCGGTGGCTCCGGCGGAACTCGGACGATTGGAACGCGGCGAGCTGAAATGGGCCCTGCGGCGCGTGCCTTCGATTTCATCGATCCTCGGGACGCCGGTCGAGGTGATGTAACCGGCCCTGCGCACCAGGTCCGTTTCAGTTCACGAGCTGATAAATGAAGCGCGCGATTTCGCTCTCCAAGGGAAACGAGAGCATGCCCATGACGGAGTAACCGAGCAGCCAGGGCATCAGATAAAACCGCACCATGTAGAAAAACCAGGCGACAAACAGCGGCACCATCGGCTCGACCAGAAAGCCCGGCGTAACCGGTTTGAACAGCCGAATAAGTGGATCGGTCGTCGTGACAAAAAACTTCATGAAAAAGAAGTCTGAGTTCATCGGTAGGAAGAGGTTCATGGCGAACCGCCCGATCAGCGTCCACATCACCACGCCGAGCAGATAATCAATAGCAATAGCCCAGAGTGGAAAACTCGCTGCGGCGTCAGGCATGAGAACTCTTCTTTGGGAGAACGAAAAAGGGCGAACGTTGTCCGCCCTTCGATAGCGTCTGCACCGATCTGATTCAACCGACGGAAGATCGTCGTTGTGACCGGTGGCGACCGGGCCGACGTTGTTGGGCCCGGTCGCCACATTGTCCTAGTGTTCCGAGGAGAGGATCGGCGGTCCGGTCGGATCGCGCGTCTCGTCGACCATTGCCTGCATTTCTGCATCGGGTTCAGCGGTCATCAGCGAGACCACCACCATGCAGATCAAGCTGACAGGCATACCGACGATGCCGAACCTCAGGTGGTTGAGGCCCAGGACCGGCTCACCGCCCGTGTACACCCAGTAGAGATACCCCGAGCCGGCAGCGAACCCGCCGATCATGCCGGCTATCGCTCCAGCCGCATTCGCGCGTTTCCACCAAATGCCGAGCACCAACGGGAAGAACAGGCCCGAGCACGCGAAGCAGAACGCCCACGCGACGGCACCGAGAATCCCCGTCAACTTCAAAGATGCGACGAACGCACCCGCCGCACCAATCACGACAAGCAAGACGCGTGCAACGATCAAACGCACTTTGGTGTCCGCCTTCGGGTCGATGATCTTGTAGTAAAGGTCATGGCTCAGCGCGTTGGCGATAGCGAGCAGCAGGCCGTCGGCCGTCGACATCGCCGCGGCCATCCCACCGGCGGCGACGAGACCGGAGATCACGTAGGGCAGGCCGGCGATCTCGGGTGTCGCAAGCACGACGATGTCAGGCCGCATGAAGAACTCGTTCAACTGCAAGATTCCGTCGCCGTTGAAGTCCTTCATGAAGAGCATCTTCACTTCGGTCCAGTTCTTCACCCATTCGAGATTTGCAATCTGCGCAAACGGTTTGCCGATGATGGACGTCGACAAGTTCGGGTCTAACAACTGCAGCTTCGTCAGCGTGGCCAGGGCCGGTGCCGTGAAGTAGAGGAGGAAGATAAAGAACAGCGACCACCCAACGGATTTGCGCGCCGCGCGAACCGTCGGGGTTGTGAAGTAGCGCATCAGGATATGCGGCAACGACGCGGTGCCGGCCATCATACAGATGGCAAGCGTCACAAAGTTCCACGAATCCCAGCCGCCCTGCGGGTCGAAGTGAGGCGTCGTCAGAACGCGCACACCGCCGTAGTCCGCTGCACCGGCTGCGGCGCTCAACCCGATTGTCTGCTCCAACTCCGCGATACGATTTGCAGCATCACCGTATGAGAAGTGAGGTACGATCCCGAACCCTTGGACGTTTGACATCCAGATCACGGGCACCAGGTAGGCGATGATCAACACGATGTATTGCGCCACCTGGGTCCAGGTCACACCGCGCATACCGCCCAGCATTGAGCAGAGCAGGATGCCGAGGAGGCCGAACCACACACCGAATTCGAACGGAATGCCAAGTGCGCGGGCTGCGATCGTACCGGTCGCGTTAATCTGTGCCGTCACATACGTGAAAGATGTGACGACGAGAATCACAACGGCGACGAAGCGCGCAAAGTTGCCCCCGTATCGCGTACCAATGAAGTCCGGCACGGTGTAGCAGCCGAACTTACGCAGGTACGGCGCCATCAACGAGTTGACGAGCACGTAACCGCCGGTCCAGCCGACGACGAATCCGAGGTAGGGATAACCGCCGAAATAGATGCCGCCGGCAAGCGCCACGAACGAGGCACCTGACATCCAGTCGGCAGCTGTGGCCATGCCGTTGTAAAGCGCCGGAACCTCGCGCCCGGCCACATAGTAGGCATCGACCTGCATGGTTCGCGAGAGCCAGCCGATCAGGGCATAGATCGCGATCGTAAAGAGGAGGAACAAGATTCCGATCGTCTTTGCGCCGGCGCCCATCTGCTCCAGCAACGCCATCAGCCCAAAGAAGACGAGAAAACCTATGGTATAGAGTCCGTAGACCTTACCGAGATTGTCTGTAAAGCGGCCTGTGCCGCCAGTTGCTTCGACTGCCATCACATGCCCCCTCAGTCGCCAGAGCCATAGGCATCGTCAATGCCGTCCTGGATGAGATTCTGGATCACGATCAACAACACGAACACGATCAATGCGCCCTGTACGATCACGTAGTACCCAAGCTGGAAGCCCAGGAATGAGTACGCATTTAGCTCCTTTGCGAACCAAGGTAGGACGAACGCAAAAACAGCCCATATGAACAGGACGACAAAGGTCAGGCTTCTCGTCCTTGCCCAATGCGCAGCTCTGCGGCTCGCTTTATCTTCTGACATGAACTCCTCCCCTAGGGCCGATCCATGCTAAGCGTGGATCGGTAGACTGCGTGGTTGGCACGCGCGCCGTTTGCGAATACCCATCCCAAAGTCACAGGGCGGGTGCGACATTGTGCGCACAAAGTTCCTCTGCTTGCCAAGGAATCGGAATTGAACTTTCGTCTTCCAGGTGAAATCTTATGCTCAAAACAATAATTTCTAAGCTGCCGAAGCCTCTAAGAGCGCTCGCAGTACGCTTCGATAACAGCCCGATTGCAGCTATTGAGCCACTGGCAGACTTTCTTCAGACCCGATCCGCCTATGTGGCTCAGACATCACTCTACGGGTATTTGAAGACGCGGATGGGCACGAGCTTCCGCCAATATTTCGAAGACGATGTCTTCTCGCGATCAATCCGCATAGCAGCAATAAAGGTGTTCCTGTCTTGCCTGGCTGACCTGACGATCTTCGCCGTCGGTCTCGTTGTGGCTGATGAGGAAACGTCGATCGGACCAGAGGAAGCGGCCGAACTTGCATGCTCTTGTTTCGATCGCGCCATGCGCCGGACGCTGGACGATACGGACTATGAGCATGTCCCTAAGGATGCGGTTGAAGACTTTCGGCTGCGTGCCGCGCGAACCGATTGGTATCTGGCTGCTGAGGGCGAAAATGCATTTGCCGGAAGTGCGCGCGACCTCGTGATGTTTGCACCGGTCATTGACGAGTTCAAAGAACGCGACGGTAGCATCGTTGCCAATTCCATTCGTTTCCGTTGGCAAGACGTACGTCGGCAGTTGCGAAAGCGCTTGGACGCAAAGGGCGTTGCCGTCGCGTGGTCTGAGGCGCCGCAACTCGGCGATCAGCCTTAGTTTGCGCTGTTCGCACGCTCGCAAGCTCGCGGCTCGAGCGCTGGCTATCCTGCGATGACGATCCCCAGGCCGCGGCTGCGGCCCGGCGCGTTGCGCCGCCCTCACCCCAACGCGGGTGTTCCCGCGTTGGGCGCTTTAAATGTCGAGATGGCGAACACGCCATCTCGATGGGGCCCGACCGCAGCGAGGAGTAGCCGTGAGCGAAGAGAGTCTTTCGTTGCGCTACCGCTCGCGACAAGCGCTCGCTACTTGAGCGCGGGCCAGCCGTCAGGCACCCCAGGCCGCGACAGCGGCCCGGCGCGTTGCGCCGCCCACGCGGAGGCCCGAGCGCAG
>JBCCOV010000285.1:0-5039 GCA_039039985.1 Pseudomonadota bacterium
CGAAGATGATGTGGTCTGAGCCATTTCAGCTCACGCCAACCGGCCGTCCAATCTACGCGTGACGTGCGCAACGACTGAGTACTGCGTGCCATCGACTGAGTACTGCGTGCCATCGACAGACCTGAGCGAGAGTCTTTAATTGCGCTGTTCGCACGCTCGCGGGCTCGCGGCTCGAGCGCGGGCCAGCCGTCGGGCACCCCAGGCCGCGAACGCGGCCCGGCGCGCCGCGCCCGCGGAGGGCCCGGCCGCAGGCCGGAATAGCCCGTGAGCAAGCAACAACCAGCGCAGGGCGCATGTAATGCGACACGTTTTAGAGCCGGCTCGCCAAAGGCGAACTCGCATCTCCGGCCCACTTCGTCGATACATTCCAGCAACGCCTGCACGATCAAATCGCAGTGCGATCAAACGCGCAAAACGTGCGACGCAATGACAAAACACTTACAACCCTCTAAGTGGAGCGATGTCGCACACTCCGGCACGAACCAATGAGCGATCATGGACACCATTCGCAGGAACCGCGAGAGCGACGCATGAGCGACGACATGAACAGTCCGCTACTGACCGACCTCTATCAACTCAACATGATTCAGGCCTACCTGGAACACGGCAAGATGGACGAGGCGGTCTTCGAGTTCTTTGTGCGCCGGCTACCCGCGTCCCGCGCGTTCCTCGTTGCAGCCGGACTGGAACAGGCGCTGGACTACCTTGAGGACCTGAAGTTCTCGCCAAAGGACATCGATTGGCTCAACAGCACGAACCGCTTCAGCGCGGACATGCTCAGTTTCCTGGAAGATCTGCGCTTTACCGGCGACGTGCACGCCATGCCGGAAGGAACCGTTTTCTATCCAGACGAGCCAGTCCTCCGGATTACGGCGCCACTCCCAGTCGCCCAACTGGTCGAATCCCGGCTCATTAACCTGCTGCACTTCGAGACGCTGATTGCGTCGAAAGCCGCGCGGTTCAAACTCGCCGCACCGGACAAGCAGCTTGTCGACTTCGGCCTGCGCCGCGCACACGCGGCAGAGGCTGGCCTGCTGGCCGCGCGGGCCAGCTACATCGCCGGATTCGCAGGAACCGCGACCGTTCTTGCCGGCCAGAAATTCGCCATCCCCCTCTACGGCACCATGGCCCACGCATTCATCCAGGCGTTTGACGATGAACACGCAGCGTTTGAGGCATTTGCCCAGTCGCGCCCCGATCACCTCGTTCTTCTGATCGACACGTACGATACCGAAGCGGCGGCCCATAAGATCGTCGCCCTGGCGCCGCAGCTGAACGCACGCGGCATTCGCATTTCCGGCGTGCGAATCGACAGCGGTGACTTGATCGCGCTATCGCGCAACGTGCGTGAGATTCTGGACTCGGGCGGGCTGAACGATGTTGTGATCCTCGCAAGTGGGGGTATCGACGAGCCCGATCTCAAAACCATGATGGCCGCTGATGCCCCGATCGACGGCTTTGGAATCGGCACGAGCCTGACCACATCGGCAGACGTGCCGTCACTCGACAGCGCCTATAAACTTCAGGAACTTGCCGGCGTGCCCCGCCGCAAACGCTCGCCCGGCAAGGAAACATGGCCGGGGCGGAAACAGGTCTGGCGACGATTTGGACCGGACGGGCGCATGACAGGCGACATTCTATCGCTTGAGCGTGAGGTCCATGATGGGACCGCGCTGATCGAGCCGGTGATGACGAACGGCCGGCGCCTCGGCAGACCGTCCATAACCGAGATCAGAGGACGGACCGCGGCAAACTTGGCAAGCCTGCCGGAGCCGCACACCCGGCTCGATCCCGACGCGGCATATAACGTGGACGTCGCGCCGTCACTGAAGCAGCTCGTCGCCGCCATCGACGGCGATATCGGAACAAGTGAAGGGTAAGGCCATGGTCAATCACGCCCCGCGCGCGCAAGACGGCGTCCTCCTGGTCATCGACGTGCAAAACGATTTCTGCCCCGGCGGACATCTCGCGGTTCCGGACGGGGCAGATGTCGTCCCGGTGATCAATCGCCTTGCCGGTCACTTTGATACCGTCGTCCTGACGCAGGATTGGCACCCGGCCGACCATGCGTCGTTTGCCTCATCGCATCCGGGCAATGCCCCGTTTGACACCATCACGCTCGACTATGGGCCACAAATTCTCTGGCCGGATCACTGCGTTCAAGGCACCAGCGGGGCCGAGTTCCATCGCGATCTTGATGTTCCCCATGCCCAGTTGATCGTACGCAAGGGATTCCGCCGGAACATCGATTCTTACTCCGCATTCTTCGAGAACGATCACACCACACCGACTGGACTGACCGGCTATTTGCGCGATCACGGCATAAAGCGCGTCGTCTTGGTGGGCTTGGCACTCGACTTTTGTGTGCGCTATTCCGCTGAAGACGCTCATGCGTGCGGGTTCGAACCGATCGTCGTCGCCGACGCATGCCGCGCGATCGATACCAACGGGTCCGCAGCAGAGACGCAGAAGCGATTTGCGGAGTTATCGATACCGTTGATCTCAAGCGACACGCTCGTTAGTCCGTCATAGGCACCCCAACAGCATCAGCGCGACCACAACGCGGCGACGGAGCATGCGATTAGGGTCGCTCCGTCGCCCCAGCATCATCACTGATCGAAGACCTTGCGCGGATTATCGAGGGCATCCGAGCCTTTGAATTTGATCTTCCTCAGCTCAAGCGCGGCGATGGCACGCTCGAACGCGCGGGTTTGGGCAACCAATGCCTCGACCACGTCGTCGATCACGTCTTTGCCGTCGAAGTTGTACTCATCGATCATCTGATCGTACCGTTCGACGGTCTCTCCACGTTCCTTAAGCTCAGTCACGCGCTTCCTCGTCAGGGCCAGCGCGCGCTTAACTGCACTGTCCGTTGCCTCTGACTTCGCTTTGACAAGATCGGAAACGCTTGGTCCGGACACCACCGAACCATCCGTCCGCCGATACCGTCCGAGGTAGACATTCTCGATGCCAAGCGCCGTGTGAAAGTGCGACAGATGCGTTGTGTCTGCAAAGTTATCGAGCTCTTCCTCAGGATCGGCAAGAAGCACATCCAACTTCATGCGCTCCCCCGCGAGTTCGCCATATGACAGGGAGCCAAGGCCGGTGAATATGGCGATCAAGCCCGTTTTTCCGATGCTTGTGACCAAAGCCTTGCGGGCCGCACCTTCCGCACCCCACTGATCGACCATCCATTGCAGGTCATCAACGAGGAGCTCTGTCACGACCCTGAGATACTGCGCCCGGCGGTCACAGTTTCCGTTCGTGCACGCTTGCAGGTCGTAGTCGGTGTGCCGACGGTTCCCGGCGCCCGGCCCGGTACCGTTCAGGTCCTGGCCCCACAGCAGAAACTCGATCACATGGTAACCTGTGGCCACGTTTGTCTGTACGCCACCGGCGCCGTGCAGCGTCGTTGACAACAGCTCTTTCGTTATCTTGCTCGTGTCGACGGTACGTCCCGCAATCTTAATCGTCTTATTTGCGATCACGTTCGCCGTATAATGCGGATTATCATCTGCCTCAGACCCGTAATCGCCATCAACATAATCGATAAAACCCTCATCCAAGGGCCATCTAGCGATTTTTTGCTCCCAGGCATCAACAATCTTGTTCCCAAAACGAAACGCTTCAGACTGCTGATAAGGCACACGGGCTGCAATCCAAGCCTTTTTTGCCGCGGCAAGCGTTGCTGCATTTGGTTTTGCAAGAAAGACATCAACCGACTTGCGCAAGCGGCGTGCGGCACCGAGAGAATCTTCATACGTGGCGCGCGCTAAGTCGGCATATGTACCTAAGACTGCAGGGATATTCACCGGCGTCGCCGATGATGCGCTCGCAAAAGTACTCCCAATAACGGCGAGCGCAGCGAAAAAACTCACCACCCGAATCATCACAAATTGCACCTCAATATGGCGTAACCAAACCTCTTTCCGACGACGTGAAAACGATTTTTTCAGTGCGTCCACGAAACACCATCGCAAGTCTATCAGGCCGCTAGTTTATGAGGAGAACTCGGCCAATTCTTTGTCAACAATGCATTTGGTTGCTGCAATCGCAGCACCGAGATTGCCGTCCAGCCATTATAGACTGCAAGGTATCGGCAGCTGTATCGCAGGGAACATGAACGACAGATGTCGGGTAAGCGGGGCTGAGACAACAACATCACCACTTGCGGAACACCCGACTGACATCACTACACCAGCTGCTTCACCACCACGCCGAACTCTGACAGCGAGAAGCCAATGCTGCGAAGCACGAGCCATGCGCACAGAATGACTCGGTCGACGTGCAGTGCCGCCTTCGGGCTGGTCATACAGCCCGCCCACTTGCGTTTGGAACGTCATGAGGCCATTGCGCAACATTGAGCATAATAAGGCATGTGTTCAAAGGTCTGAGGCTACTTCATCTTGTTGCGACGCATCAAAATCGCCTAAAATTGAAGAGTTCGGAATTGTAACGCAACGACGGTTCAGCCGCTCGACGCAACGGTCATCTGCCAAGCCGCATGCCGCCTTGACTGTGGTGCCGGCCAGCAAACGTCGACGAGGCGTGGCATGTTCCAGGTTGCTGAGAGTTCACGCTGGCGGGTTTGTTATTGACGCGGTTCTTGGACGACGCCATTCGCCACTGCAAGACGAAATGCGGTGCCGAAGCAAGGTTGCTGCGAAGTCAGCTTACCACAAGTCAAAGCGTGCAAGCTTTCATAGAGTCTTCGTTGAAGAAAAAGCGTACTTTAGGGCCGTTACCTAAATTGAATTGCCAGTGCTCGGTTCTGGGGCGGTCGACGGCAGCGTAGTTACACGGCAGCGTAGTTGCAGTGTCGTTTCACGGAAAACGCGCAACCTCAGTTTCAGTCGCGTACTTCATGACACACAGCGCGGGAACCTCAATTTCGCGCACCGGCGTCTTCTCTAGTTATTTGCAGGTCTCTCAGTCGCGCACAACAGCAAAATCTGTGGGTTTGCTGTGGAGTATTCGGAACACCATCAGCCTGCATTTGATTTCATTGTCACCCAGTATATCGTCGTCTCGTATTAGGA
>JBCCOV010000286.1:0-5019 GCA_039039985.1 Pseudomonadota bacterium
ATCGCGATCGCAAGCGGCGGAAACGCTCGTTCCGCGCACTGTGGATCCAAAGGATCAATGCGGCAGCTCGCGAGCACGGCTTGACCTACGGCCGATTTATCGACGGGTTGAACAAAGCGGGCATCGAAATCGACCGGAAAGTGCTTGCCGATCTCGCGGTGCGGGACCAGGCCGCATTCAAGGTGCTGGTCGAGCGCGCCGCTGCAGCCGGGCAAGCGTAACGCTCACGTGCGGGTTGCCCCAAGCGGTGAACTGCGGCATTGAGTGGCGCCGCGAAATCTAATCCGCAGGACTGTCATGAGCACGGATGCCCTGGCGGAAGTCGACCTTTCCGCGCTTGAAGCTGAATTGAAGTCCGATATCGCAGCCAGTGACGACTTGGCTTCGCTTGATGCTGTGCGTGTTGCTGCGCTTGGAAAAAAGGGCCGCGTCGCCGGCCTCATGCAGCAACTCGGCAAGATGGCGCCGGATGCCCGTAAGGCCTTCGGCCAGTCCGTTAACGCCTTGAAAGATCGCGTTGGCGATGCGCTTGCCGAACGCAAGGCAACGCTCGAGTCCGCCGCCCTTGCGGAGCGGCTGGCGAATGAAACCGCCGATCTGACGCTTCCTGTGCGCGTTGGCCCGCAACTGCGTGGCCGTCTTCATCCGCTCAGCCACGTCATGGACGAACTCGCTGAGATATTCGCCGATATGGGCTTCGCGATTGCGACCGGCCCGGACATCGAAACGGACGACTTGAACTTCTCGAAGCTGAACATTCCAGAAGAGCATCCGGCGCGTCAGGAACACGACACGTTCTACATGAAAGGCTCAACTGGGCTCACCGGCGCCAACGCGCCACGCATGCTGTTGCGTACACACACAAGCCCGGTGCAAATCCGAACGATGCTGGAGCAGGAGCCGCCGATCCGCATTGTGGTGCCCGGCCGGGTTTATCGCTCCGACAGCGATCAGACCCACACGCCAATGTTTCATCAGCTTGAGTCGCTCGTGATCGATGAGGTGAGCCACCTCGGTCACCTCAAGTGGCTGCTTGAGGAAATGTGTAAAGCCTTCTTCGAGGTCGACGACGTAAAAATGCGGTTCCGGTCTTCGTTCTTTCCGTTCACGGAGCCATCTGCCGAGGTCGACATTGACGCGGCCGCGATTGGCAAACCGGGTGAGTGGCTGGAGATCGGCGGCTGCGGGATGGTGCATCCCAATGTGCTCCGAAACTGCGGGCTCGACCCGGAGCGATATCAGGGCTTTGCCTTCGGCATGGGTATCGACCGCATGGCGATGCTGAAATACGGCATTCCGGATTTGCGCGACATGTTTGCTGCCGATTTGCGATGGATGCATCACTACGGCTTCTTGCCGTTGGACATCCCGTCAATTTCCGGCGGTTTGTCGAATTGATCGACGCCGCGCCCGGCGGACGCGCCGGTCGCGGTTCCGCGATATTTCAGGAACTGCAATGGTTCTCCTGCAAGGCTTGTCGACCTCGGGAGTTGTGGCCGTCATCGTCGGCCTCTTGATGGTGGGAACGTCCATCGTGATCGTGTTTTACCACGATCGCAAACACGACCAGCTCGATCAGTGGATTGACTTCTCGTTTTCGGGAACCGCACTGCGCCAGGCGCTCGGCTACTACCGCTTCATGGCCGTTTCGATGCTGGTGTTCTATGTGCTGTTCACGTGCTCCTGTCTGTTCCTGCAGTACGAAGGGCATCGCATATTCGCGGACGGAGACAAGGTGCCGATCCTTGCCGGCCCGATCGCAACGGCGCTTTTTGCGCTCGACTTGGTTCTACGTGGCGGATTTTTTGACATTATGGAGCACTTCGATCTTCGGATCGCTCCCGTTCTGATGAACACCCAGAACGTTTGGTTCGTGATCTACGCCTTCGCGTTCCGCATGTTCTATGCGCTTTCGCTCATCAAGATCCTTCTGTCTTTCGCGTGGATCTATGGCAAGATACGCAGAGCTCGGCAGGCGCTAGACGATCAGATCCGGATCGTGCCGCCGCCGCAGACGTGACGATGAAACCTCGGGATAGCGAAACCCCTGGTGAGTCACGCCCTGCACCTTCCCTGGCCGGCAACAACGCAGTATGACCGCGCAGTGCGGATCAACCCACTCTCTATTGGACGGAACACGGCGCGATGAAGTTCACGCTCTCTTGGCTCAAGGATCATCTCGAAACCTCCGCGACGATTGATCAGCTCGAAGCAAAGCTGTCGGCAATCGGTCTTGAGGTCGAAGGGATTGTTGACCCTGCTGACAAGCTCGGCGTCTTTACCATTGCCCGTGTTGTTGATGCCAAACAGCATCCGGATGCCGACCGGCTGCGGGTTTGCCAGGTCGAGATTTCGCCAGGCGCTCCTCCGGTGGAGGTTGTGTGCGGCGCGCCGAACGCGCGGGCTGGTATGGTTGGCGTCTTCGCGCCGCTCGGCAGCTACATTCCCGGAACAGACATCACGCTGGAGGCGCGACCGGTGCGCGGTGTCGTGTCCAACGGCATGCTCGTTTCTGAGCGGGAGCTTGAGATTTCCGACGACCACGAGGGCATTATCGATCTCGACCCGGCGCTGGCCGACCGCGTCGGCGAACGTTTCATTGATGTGGTCGGCGTGAATGATCCGGTGATTGACGTCTCGATCACGCCCAACCGCCCCGATTGTACGGGCGTGCGGGGCATCGCACGTGACCTCGCAGCCGCCGGGCTTGGGACCCTCAAGCCGGAGCCTGCGATTGGCGCGGTCGACGGGGATAGTGCTTGCCCCGTGCCGATCACACTGGAATTCACGTCAGATACGGCTGATGCCTGCCCGATCTTCGCGGGGCGCCATGTCAGTGATGTCAAGAACGGCCCATCGCCGGCCTGGTTGCAGCAACGGCTTACGGCTGTGGGATTGCGCCCCATCAGCGCGTTGGTCGACATCACCAACTACGTCTCCCTGGACCGTGGTCGCCCGCTGCACGTTTACGATGCGGACCGGCTCTCCGGCACCATAAGGGCCCGCCTCGGGCGAGATGGCGAGCGTTTTGATGCCCTCGATGGCAAGACATATGACGTTGACGAGTCCATGTGCGTGATCGCTGATGACGCGCAGGTGCTCGGGCTCGGCGGGATAATGGGCGGCATGGCGACGGGCTGCACGGATGAGACGACCAACGTCTTGATCGAATGTGCCTATTTCGATCCGATCCGCACCGCAACGACAGGGCGCAAGGCCCAAATCAATTCAGACGCGCGCTATCGGTTTGAGCGCGGCGTCGATCCGGCGTTCGTGGAACCTGGCCTCGATCTGGCAACGCGCCTGGTGATGGATCTCTGCGGTGGCACGCCGTCGCAGTCCCAGATCGCGGGTGCGGCACCCGACGGCACGCGCCAAATCGCATTCGATGTCGCGCGTGTCGCAAGACTGACCGGCGTGGACGTTCCAACCAAGACGGCGAAGACGCTTTTGGAAGCCGTGGGCTGTTCCGTTTCGGGCCGTGCGCCGAAGTTCAAGGTCACGACACCGTCCTGGAGACCCGACATCGAAGGACCGGCGGACCTTGTCGAGGAAGTCATCCGCCTGGTTGGTCTCGAGACGGTACCGTCGATCGCGATGGAGCGCACGCGTGGTGTCGCGCTGCCGGTTCTGACCGACACGCAAAAGCGAGAGCGGGTGGCGCGGCGGCTGCTGGCAGGCCGCGGTTTGGTAGAAGTGGTCACCTGGTCCTTCATACCGAAGGACCAGTCCGAGCTCTTTGGCGGCGGTCAGGAGGTTCTTGATCTCGCAAACCCAATCTCGGTGGATCTGTCGTCGATGCGGCCAAGCCTTCTGCCGGGCCTTCTAACAGCCGCGCATCGCAACGGGAACAGAGGCTTTCAGGATCTCGCGATCTTCGAGGTGGGCCAAGCCTATGCGGGAGACCAGCCGGACGAGCAAAAACTCCTAGCCACCGGGGTCCGCGTGGGAAGCGCCAAGCTGGATGGTTCGGGCCGTCACTGGTCCGGACACAGTGAGCCCGTGGACGCCTATGACGCCAAGGCGGACGCGATTGATCTGCTCGGCGCCCTGGGGATCGATGCCGGAACGGTTCAGATCACGGCAGATGCGCCGAGCTGGTTTCACCCTGGGCGGTCCGCCGTCGTTCGCCGCGGGCCCAAACTGGTACTCGCGACTTTCGGGGAATTGCATCCCGCGATACTCGAGCAGATGGATGTGACAAGCCCAGCCGTGGCGTTTGAAGTCGATCTGACCGCACTGCCCCCGGTTCGGCGGAAGGCGCGCACCCGCCCCGCCCTGGCCGCGTCTGATCTCCTTCCACTCACGCGAGACTTCGCATTTGTGGTCGACAGCTCCGTCGCAGCCGGTCAACTGCTCAATGCAGCACGCGGCGCTGACAAGGCTTTGATCACCAATGTCGAGGTGTTCGACGTGTTTGAAGGCGGCAATCTGGAGCCGGGCAAAAGATCCATTGCGCTGGCGGTCACCATTCAGCCTCAAGAGAAGACGCTAACGGACGCAGAGATCGACGCGCTGGCCTCCAAAATCGTCAAGGCGGTGCAAAAGGCGACAGGCGGCGTCATCCGCGGTTAATGCGCTGGTTGTTTATTGCTCACGGGCTGTTCCGGCCTAACGGCCGGGCCCTCCGCGGGGGCGGCGCAACGCGCCGGGCCGCGGTCGCGGCCTGGGGTGCCAGATCATCGGCGACACCCACAGGTGTCATCCCGGTGCTTGTCACCGGGATCCAGGGTGCAGCGGGCTCGGATGTTGGTTGGACGTGTGGACTGTGCCGCTATCAGGCCTCTCAACCGTTCGCGTTCGTTGAGACGTGGACCCCGGGCACAAGGCCCGGGGTGACCCTGTATGTGGTGAAAGATTGTGATTCCTGCTCGCGCTTGGTACTTATCGCTCACGGGCTGTTCCGGCCTAACGGCCAGGCCCTCCGCGGGGGCGGCGCAACGCGCCGGGCCGCGGTCGCGGCCTGGGGACCATCCTACCAGGATAGCCCGCGCTCGAGCCGCGAGCCTGCGAGCGTGC
>JBCCOV010000287.1:0-4972 GCA_039039985.1 Pseudomonadota bacterium
TTAGCAGGGGAGCGCCTTCAGCCACTCGGCCACGTCTCCGGAAGTTTTGCACGTATACCAGCGTTTCGCACGGTTGAAAACCATGTGGCTCACAGGAAGTCGCAGTGCCTGTGGTCCGTTTCGTGATAACCTGTCGTCGTTGGCATGTCGCGTCGAGATTTGCCGCCTCGCTTTTGCCATGCCAAGCCGATCTATGGCCTTCAACATCAAGACGGAATCTTCGTGTCGGTGTCGTCATGCTTCGATATCTCACCGCGCTGGTCGCGGCCATTTCAGTCCACCTTGTGTTGTTTGCAGTCCAGACAGCAGAAGCTCAAAACGGTTTCACGCGGATCGCAGCACGCACGATCGACTTGTCTCGTGGTCAGGCGATCATCAGCATACCCGGCCGACCGCGCCGCTTCCAGTCGCTTCGCTTTTTGGTGCGTCGCGGCGGAATAACGTTACGCGGCGTTACAGTGCGATTCATTGATGGTTCGCGCCAACAAATCCGACGCGCGAACACGCGCCTGGTGGCCGGCGGTACGTTTGATATTCAAACGGTCCGTCGCGCACAGCCTGTTCGCGCCATCACGCTGGCGTTCGACCGGCGGCAAGGACGCGTGACGATCACTGTTTTCGGTCGCGTTGGTTCGGCCCGTAGCCCAAACGCTGGGCCGCCGATGTCACCAACACAACGTGACCGGCTCGCCTGGACACGGGCCCAGCAACGCAATTCCGTCTCCGGCTACCAGGAATACGTTCAACGATTTCCACGCGGTCGCTTTGTCGGGCAGGCCCGCCGCCAGATCGCTCAGCTTACGGATGCCGAACGGGCGCGGCGCTTACGGCGCGCCGAGCGCAGCAACCGCAACGCCCGACGATTGCGGGATAATCGCTCGCGATCGACCGGCCGTGAGGCGCCGCGGCGCTACGGCTATCGCGCGCCCAGCGCCTCACGCCCGTCAACGCCGGGAACCAGCAATGCGCCACCACGTGCGCCAACAGGACAGCCGCGGACACTTGAGCGTGGCACGAACCGTGATCGCCCCCCGGCGCCCCGACCGCCGTTGACGCGGCGTGACACGCCGCCGGCTGCCTCCTCAAGCCGATCAGCACCGTCTCGCGACGACAGCGTGCGCGCGCGTGGCCAGCCGGCACCGCAACCCGGCAGCGGTCAACCGCGAGCGTCCAACCAACCGTCGTTGCGTGAACGTTCGGCGGGTGCTCCGCCACCAGTCGGCAATGCGTCACCTGGCGCCGTCGCCACGGGCGCGGACAAATCTGCGCAACCATCCGACATTGCCAATATTGCATGCGTTGGCGAAGGCACGTGTACGCCGATCCGCGTGTTCTTCGGCACCAACCGTCGGGCCGAGGCCAAAGAGCCGCGGCTGAAGTTTGGTTGGCGCAACGCCCGAAAGCTGCAACTTGGGCGGGCAATCGTAACTGTGCCGCGCGGTGCGGATCGTCGCGTTGGCCAGATCCCCATCCCAACGTGGTTTGACCTGTTGGTGCGCCGGATTCCACCGGAAGGCGACCCGAGCCGACATTTCGTCATTGTGCGAAATGGAATGACGGTGTTTTCGAACGAAAGCGACTTTCTGACGGCTGTCGGTGCGCACATGGCAACCGCGGCGTTTAAGGACCACGCCTTTGTGTTCGTACACGGCTACCGGGTCAGCTTCGACGATGCCTTGATGCGGACGGCGCAGCTGACTTACGATCTGGGAACGCCCAACATTCTCCAGGCCGCATCCACTGCAGCGCCCAGCGATAGCCCGCACAAGCCGTTCGGCACGGCATTTCTCTATAGCTGGCCGTCGCAGGGGCGCTTTGCCGGTTATCCATCCGATATCGAGAACGCACGGCGATCGGTCCAGCATCTTGAGGAATTCCTGAAGATCGTGATCGAGAAATCGGGCGCGAAGAAAGTGCACCTGATCGCTCACAGCATGGGCAACGTGCCGCTGTTGCAAGCGTTGCGCGAGTATGCCGACAAGCAGCGCAACACGCCCGGAGCAGCCAAAGTCGACCAGCTCGTGCTTGCGGCGCCGGATATGGCGCCCGGCGAATTTGTCGACCTTGCCGGTCGGATCCGGCCATTGACGCGCGGTGTGACGCTTTATGCGTCTTCGAAGGATGCGGCCATGAAGGTGTCGCGCAATGTTCACGTCGAGCCGCGGGTTGGTGACGTTATCGACGGGCTGCCGACAGTTGTGACAGGCGTCGACACGATCGACATCTCGCAGATTACGACCTGCTACTTCTGTTGGGGACATGATGAGTACGTCGAGCAGCCTGTCTTGCTGAACGACATCGCAACCCTGTTGCGGACCGGTGTGCGTCCACCGCACGAGCGCAGCGGCACCCTGAGGCCGACCGAGACCTCCGGCAACCGCTTCTGGCGTTATCTGGAGCGTGCCCGGCGATCGATTCTACCGCGTTGACACGATCCGTGATATCGCGCTGCTGTGATCAGTGGCAGTCGCGATACGGTGCACCATGCTGAAGATATACGGGCGGGCAAACTCCATTAACGTGCGCAAAGTCCTGTGGACGTGCGAGGAAATCGGATTGCCGTTTGAGCGGGAGGACTGGGGCAGAGGGTTTCAACCAACCAGTGACCCGCAGTTCCAGTCATTGAGCGCCTACGGGGTTATCCCGGTTATCGATGATGACGGCTTTGTGCTGCGTGAAAGCCAGGCCATCGTGCGGTACCTGCTTGCCAAGCATAAGCGCACAGACTTGCTGCCCGATGAGCTCAAAGCGCGGGCAACTGTCGAAGCCTGGATGGATTGGGCAGCAGTTGACGTCTATTCGGATATGCGCCCAGTCATCCACGGCCTGATGTTCAAGACACCTGGTTACGACGACCCGGACCGGATTCAGGCGGGAATTGAGGGTTGGACGGTCCATATGCACCGGCTGGACGCTGAATTGGCAGCAAATGGGCCGTATCTCATGGGGGATACGTTCACGGCGGCAGACATCCCAACGGGCCTGAACGTCAACCGGTGGTTTGCGATCCCGTTTGACAAGCCGAAGTTGGCAGCCGTCGACGCCTACTTTGCACGGTTAAAAGAGCGTCCTGCGTTTATGAAGCATGGCGCCAACGGGATGCCATAAAAGCGCGGAAACGCTTTAGGAATTGGCGCCTTGGCATTGTGCACGGCCTATCCTATCTATGGCGCTCATATCCGAGGTGCCATGGCGTGTTGGTTGCAAGACGCGTATGACAGTTCCCTGGAGGACGGGTGATATGGGGGTAAATCGCCTTACGACCGTCGGCGTTGTCTGTGCCGCATTCGTCGGTGTCGGCCTGAGCACGGCGGCACATGCGGACAGTGTCTGCGTCGCCTGCGACGGCCCGGACGCAACGTATATCTGCAAATCACCGATTGATCTCAGCGCCGTACGTCGGAAAGTTGCAAGTCGGGCCCTGGGTTACGCCTGCGTTCAGCAGATTGCGCGCCAAAACGGCCATGCCTCCTGTAAGGTGCGGCTGGAAGATCGGTCACAGCCCTGCCTTGGGCAAAGGTTTACCTTGCGAGAAACCACGGTCGCACCACCGGCCAATGCCGCTGCAGACCGGCCGGCAAACGACACGGCCCCGCCATCCGATCCCGCGCAGAACACCGCCGAGAAAACACCCGAGGATCGCAGCCCTCGGACCGTGGTCGAGCTTGCCGAACGAACTGCGGACGCTTCAAAGCGCGAACTCAAAAAAGCCGGCCGCGCAATTGAAGACACAAGCAAAACGGTTGCTGAGAGCATCACCGACGCCGCGAAGAAAAGCTGGCTCTGTGTGGTGTCTCTGTTCCAGAACTGCTAGCGCGCGGCGTGCGCCGCGAAACCTACGCCGGGTTGTTCTGCAACCAATCGCGAGCTTGCCGTTGCGCCTGGGAGATCTCTTGCCGGGATAGCCCTTCGGCAATCTCACTGCGGTAGGCCTTCGCACTCTCATGGCCGCGCGCAGCGGCCAGGTTGAACCACATATGCGCAGCCACAAGATCGAGCGCGACGCCGCGACCTGCGCTACAGTTCAATCCGCGCTCGAAGAGAACCTCTGTTGCTATCGCGCCGGACGCTGAGGCGCCGCCGCAATCGGCTGAAATATCGAAGCCGGTGCTCCACCGTGCCATGGATGCAATCCCTTACTGCCAAAAGCATCGTTGCTTGACGGGCCGAACAAAGCGAACCCGTCGCCGGACAAACTTGCCGATCGTTTGCAGATATTTGGTTAATGAGGATATGTTTTTCGCTTATTAATCAGGGCCTTAATTGTAAATCGTTCCAAAACCCGTGCTCCATATCGAGACAGGTTTACTCACCCCCTTCGCTGGCGCGACGGTCAGCTGAAAACGCATATAGTGCACGTCTGCCACAGCTCTCTGACATCGGCAGTTTATGCCGTCGCCGAACCCAACCGTGGCTTTGTCGGCGACAACAGCGCGGCTATTGTCCAACGGAATGATGCGTGGGGAGAGGCGAACGTGCGCACGGCACTGCGTTCTGCATCTATGCTTTTGGCGGGCGGCTTTGCGGCGGCCTGCGCTCAGGGCTCAGACGTTGCACTGACGAGCGCACGGGTCGCGCCGAGCGCGTCATCGCATGGCACTCCGGCGAACGAGGCCGATTTGCGACGGCGGCTCGCGACAGAGCGTACACTGTCCGGGGACATTCTGGCTGTCATCGCCGTCGAGCGCGTAACCGGCCAGCCGCTCGGTCTGGTCGCGGGACAAAGCCCGATCGACCGGATCGCAGGTTGGCAGAGGCGGGGCAGCTGAGTTCCACGTTCCAGTTCCTGGCCTCTGGCGTTCCTGGCCCGTCGTGTTCCTCGCCCCCGCGTTCCTAGAGCGTCGGGCGATTAATCTGCAACGTATCCGATGTGTTTGAGGTAGTTTCGGCATTCGTCCGGGTCAAACAAGTCGCAGACGCAGCCCACGGCCTGCCAGAGCGCGTCGTAAGTTCTGGCTTTCGCCTTTCTCAA
>JBCCOV010000288.1:0-4950 GCA_039039985.1 Pseudomonadota bacterium
CGGCAAAAGTACCCGTCCAATGGTGTCGACAGTGCCGACCAGCAGGGCGCCGATCAATGCCCCCTTGATCGAACCGATCCCGCCGATCACGATGACGACGAAGGCGATGATCAAGACGGGCTCGCCCATACCGATTTGGACGGACTGAAGCGCGCCAACCAACCCGCCGGCGATCCCGGCCAGCGCGGCGCCAAGCGCAAAGACCAATGTGTAAAGCCACGCGATATCGACACCGAGCGCTGTGATCATCTCGCGATCCGTCTCCCCGGCCCGGATCTGCATGCCAAGTCTGGTCCTGGTAATCAGCCACTGCAGCCCCAGCGCGAGGCCAAGGCCAATCGCGATGATTGCGATGCGGTACAGGGGATAGACAATGCCACCGGGCAGCTCGACCGTGCCGGCAAGCGCGTCCGGAATATCAAGCCAGAGCGGGCGGTCTCCAAAGACCCATCGCGTGCCTTCGCTGAAAATCAAAATCAACGCGAACGTCGCCAGCACCTGGTCCAGGTGATCGCGGGCGTAGAGCCGACGGATAACGGTGACTTCCATCGCGATGCCAGTCGCGGCGGCAGCAAGGCCACCGGCCATCAGGCCAAGCCAGAATGACCCCGTCGTACTGCCAACCCATGCGCAGACAAACGCCCCAATCATAAACAGGGACCCATGCGCCAGATTGATCAGGCCCATGACGCCAAAAATGAGCGTCAACCCGGCGGCCATGAGAAAAAGGGTCATACCGAGCTGGATGCCGTTGAGCAGCTGCTCGATAAACAGGGCCAGGGTCAATAAGCGGTGCTCCCAAAGCTATGGCGTTTCAAATTTAGCTGGAACCATCCCACACCCCCTCCCGGCCACCCAACGGGACGATTTCATGGGTGGCCGGGAGGGGGGTGTGGGCCGGCGAAGTGATTCCGCCTATGGCGGAATTGACCTAGTCCGGCCGCGCGGAAATCGCGCGACCGTTATCACGTTCTGCGTTGCTGAGTGGAAACTGCGCCTACATCTTGCAGTCGGCGACATAGGCGTTGGCGTGTCCGGTCAAACCCACGGAGACGATCTTGTTTGTCAGAGTATCGCCTTCCTGGATCACTTCACGAATGTAGATATCCTGAATGGGATGATGGTTTTTCGCGAATGCAAACTTGCCCCGTGTGGACTCGAATTTCGCGGCCCGCAGCGCGTCCCGGAAGGCGTCCTTGTCAGACACCTTCGCGACCTTCAACGCCGACAGGATAAGGTTGGCCGTGTCGTAGCCCTGGCTCGCGTAGAGTGACGGCAGGCGGTTATATTCCTTCTGGAATGCCGCAACAAACGCCTTATTGGCGGCGTTATCGATATCTTTCGACCATTGCGAGCTGTTCTTGACGCCAATCGCGGCCTTGCCGACGGCTTTCAAGATCCCTTGATCGAAACTAAAAGCTGGGCCAAAAACCGGCGTTTTGATTCCAGCCTGGGCATACTGCTTCAAGAATGCGATTCCCATTCCGCCGGGTAAGAAAAAGAACACGGAATCTGCACCAGACGCCCGGATCTGCGCAATTTCGGCAGCGTAATCTTTTTGGCCAAGCTTGGTGTAGATCTCGGAGACGGGTGCGCCTTCATAGGTCCGCTTGAAACCGGTCAGCGCGTCTTTGCCCGCGGGGTAATTCGGCGCGAGAATAAACGGCTTTTTCAAGCCCGTCGTTTTCATGTAGGCGCCCATCGCCTCGTGCAGATTGTCGTTCTGCCAAGCGACATTGAAGTAATTCGGATGGCACCCCTTACCGGCCAGAGCCGATGGGCCGGCATTCGGTGACAGGTAGAACGCGCCCTGGCGGACTGCCGCCGGCACAACGGCCATCGCGAGGTTCGAAAAGATAACTCCCGTGAGAATGTCGACCTTGTCGCGTTGCAGGAACTTGTCCGCGATCTGCTTCGCCTGACCCGGTTTGCGACCGTCATCTTCCACGAGCAATTCAACGTCCGTCCGGCCGGACAGTTTGATGGCCAGCTTGAACCCATCGCGGACATCGATCCCGAGGCTGGAGCCGCCACCCGACAACGTCGTGATCATCCCGATCTTGGCACCGTTCGCCTGCGCCGGCGGAACTGCCAGCCCGACGCCAATCGCGCCAACAGCCAACGTCGCTAATCCCGTGCGCCCTACAAAACCCATCTGTCCCTCCCGAAACCTTGCGCCGTCCACCCGAGTCATCGCGGCCAGACACTATCGGGGAACGCCCGGCGCGCCAAGCATGGCACGTGCCGCGGCCTGCGCCCGTCACGGACAGTGGTTGACGAAATCGGCAAATCTCAATAACCAATTAGTTATGGAACAAATTGGTTATGGATTGGAGACCCAGCAGCTCGATGCCGTTTTCGCGGCACTGTCCGACCCGACACGCCGGGCCATCCTGTCGCGTTTGTCGCAAGGCACAGCGTCAGTTGGTGAACTTGCGGCGCCGTTCGAGATGAGCCAGCCGGCGATCTCAAAACACCTCAAGGTTCTGGAGCACGCCGGTCTGATCGACCGGCAAGTCGACAAACAGCGCCGGCTTGCCCGGCTGCGCGCCGAGCCGATGGCGGCCGCCGTGGCGTGGCTCGAATCTTTCAAACGCGAGTGGTCTGCGAGTTTTGATCAACTCGACGGCCTGCTCGATGAACTCAAGACGGCCCAAGCAGAAAGGGGCGACACATGACGGACTTGCCGATGTACGAACTGGAACGCGAATTCGATGCCCCGCGCTCCCTGGTTTGGCGGACATGGACGGAGCCGGAGCTGCTCGCCCGCTGGTACGGGCCGAACGTGGAGACCATCGTGCATCGCCTAGACGTGAAACCCGGCGGACTTTGGCTCGGAGAAATGCGGTGGGGCGGCAATGCGCACTACCAACGCGTTGAATACACGGCCGTTGTTCCACCAGAGCGGCTCGAATGGCTGCATTCCGTGTCCGACGCGGACTGGAACATTACTGCGAATCCGATGATGCCGGACTGGCCGCGTGTGCTGCTGACAACGGTGACGTTCGCGGACCACGGAGCACAGACCAAAATGCGCCTGACCTGGGTACCGCATCAGGCAAGCGATGCTGAAATCGCCTGTTTCGCTGCAGCCGTCGCAGGGATGGACAAAGGCTGGGCCGCAGGAATGGTGTTGTTGGCCGAACTCTTGGCCGAGTTGCAGGCCTGAGTTCACGGCGCGTTTGATCGCGAGAGTTTGTTCGCAAGAGCATGTCCGTCCTGGGCGGGCGTGCTGCGCTGATCGTCTCGCCCCAAACGGCAATTGCATGGGGCTCCGTACGGTTTGGGGCGGCTTCAGCGCAATCTGACACGCGCCTGACGTTGAGGGAAAATCTTGAAAGAGACCGAACTCTATCCGCCGATCAAAGCCTTTCTGGAGGCCCAGGGGTACGTCGTTAAGGGGGAGGTCCGGACTTGCGATGTTGTTGCGCGGCGCGCGTCGGAAGAGCCGGTGATCGTGGAACTCAAGGTCAGTTTTGGCTTGCCGCTTGTGCTGCAAGGCGTGGCGCGCCAAGCGGTGACTGACGCGGTCTACATCGCCTTTTCCGCAGACACGTCCAGCACCCTTTGGAAAAAGAACCGGCGACATATTCTGGCGCTGTGTCGCCGCCTCGGACTCGGGCTCCTGGTTGTGCATCCCGGCGGAACGCGTAAGCGCCAGCGGGTCGAACCGGTTCTTGACCCAGGCCCCTATCAACCACGGAAAAATACGCGTCGGCGTCAGTTGCTGCTGCGGGAGTTTGAACGTCGCCGCGGCGATCCGACTCCGGGCGGGTCAACACGTCGACCAATCATGACGGCGTATCGCCAAAACGCGCTCGACTGCGCGCGGTTTATTGCGGACAGGGATGATCAAGACGTGGGCCTGGCGCGCCCGCGCGAAATCCGCGACGCCACAGGCATCGAAACCGCCGGCGCGATCCTGCTGCGCGACGTCTATGGCTGGTTTGTTCGCCATGAGCGTGGCGTTTACGGCCTTTCAGAGCGCGGCCGCCAGGCGCTGAAGACGTTTGCCGCGTAGGTCTCCGCACGGCCTCCGTGCGACGCGGGCTACGGCCGTCGCGCGAACGCCAAGGCGATCGCGCCTCCGACATAGACGCATCCCGTCAACCGATTGCGGAGCCGGCCAAATCGCGCCAGGTACGCGCGTGTGCGCCCCGCGAGCACCGCCCAGAGGCTGTCGCCTGCTGCAACAACGGTGAGAAAAACCCCGGCAACCACAGCAAACTGTGTGCCGACAGCGCCGTCGGCGACCACGAACTGAGGCAGGAAGGCTGCGTTGAACATCAGCGTTTTGGGATTAACCGCGGCGACAGCTGCGCTGCTCCAAAACAGCGTTATACCAGACGCTTCATGGGGCTGGTCGTCTTGTAGATCTTCCGCAGGCGTGGTCCAGGCCCGCATTCCGAGGTAGGCCAGATAAGCGACGCCAAGCCATCGCAGCCACTCAAGACTGATTGCAGCGACTTCAACGAGCGCCGACAAGCCTGAGACGGTCAGGGCCAGCTGAGCTGCAAGACCAACAGTCGTTCCGGCAACCGCGACCAGCCCGTATCGCGTACCCCGCGCGACGCTGGTTGCGACGATGATCGCGACGTTCGGTCCGGGGATCAGAACGAGAAGGAGCGTGGCGGCGACAAGTGCGAAATACACGTCCATCTGGCCATCCATTTGGTTTATGCGCTGGTTGTCGGGTGCAACGCAATGTCAATCGTCAGTGCGGCTTGCGACCCATGCAACCGGATCACCGCTGCCGACACGCACGCAATCGCTTGCAGGCGAGACCAGTCCGGTGCACATCATAGCGCTTAACTCACATGTCCTCACGGTTCGGAAGTTGCGACGTCCATGCTGCTACTGATCGATAACTACGACAGCTTTACCTATAACCTCGTCCATTTCCTCGGCGAACTCGGCGCGACATGCGACGTGCATCGAAATGATCAGATA
>JBCCOV010000289.1:0-4875 GCA_039039985.1 Pseudomonadota bacterium
AACGTGGAGCAGGTCGTAGCCATCTTCGAGGTGCGCGACGACGTGTGCGTCCCAGGCCTTGTCAAACAATGTACGCGCTGACACGAGTCTCTCGTCCTCATCGGGTCAAGTCAGTGAAGCAAGCGCAAGCATGCCGCTCGATGGCTTGTGGCACAACTGAGTTCGGTCGAAACGCTACAGTACGATTGCCGGAGGCACCGGTCAGGATGGAAGTAAGGAGATCCGCTCCTAGCTGTGCCGCTGCTCAAAACTACGGCAAGACCTTGGGAGGTCGTAGCAATGAAAGAGTCCTCAAAGTCTTTGATGCTTGACGCGTTTGTTGCGCGCCTCGGCGATGAAGACGCTGGCCATGCCCGCGTCGCGGCATCTCGGATGGACGCCCTAGAGAAGAGGGTTGCTCATCTCTCCGAAGTGGATGCGAAGTTCGCACGGTGGGCCGTCTGGGCGCTTGCCGCCTTTGTTGTCGGCGCTGTAGCTGCTGTGGTCCGAGCCTGGCCGATCGGGCTGGTGTATGCGCTGATTGGTCCAATCGGAATCGTAGCTTTAATGTCGGGTTTACCAGGTCTCGCACTCGTCTATGCTTTTCGCGTTCGCGAAAGAACCAGTATCGACAACCAGAAAATCGAACTCAATCGCCAACACTTCTTGCCACATGGCGCGTACTACTTCCCGCCTGAGACAGACAGCGGCCAAGGATGTGTCGTTGAGATCACGGAGCGTCCGCCCGAACGCCGCAGATACACGCGCTATGACCACCTTCGGCCGGGACGGATTTGGTAGCTCCGATGACCATCAGGCAAAGAATTTGACGATAAACGATGCATGCAAACTAATCTGTAATTTGCTGTGCAGCACGGATTTATGTGCGCTGCGGCATGCGAAACATAAATGCTCTTAGCAAACAAACATTCGCGACCGTTCATCTGCTTGTTGCTTGTCGATAACTTTTGTCCCATGCTCGCTATACAGCCGGGCCGGAACACTGCTCCACAGAATGGGCGTCCGGTTGCGGTCGGGAGGCAAAGTTAAAAGAGCGCCAGTGCGCGCCGGGACGAGGATGTGTCCGAGCGTCTATTATCTATTCAGAACCTACAAACGCACTTCTTCACATCAAGTGGAGTCGTAAAGGCTGTCGACGGCATCAGCTATGATGTGCGTCCCGGTGAAACGGTTGCCGTCGTGGGCGAGTCCGGGTCTGGCAAATCCGTAAGTGCGATGTCGATCTTGCGACTGATCCCGAACCCGCCTGGCAAGGTCGTGGGTGGCGCGATTCTGTTTGAAGGCCAGGATCTCCTGCAGCTGTCCGAAGACGATATCCGCGATATCCGTGGGCGTGACATCGGCATGATTTTCCAGGAGCCGATGACGTCGCTCAATCCCGTGCTCTCGATCGGGCGCCAGTTGACCGAGACCCTTCATGAGCACTTAGCGATGCCGAAGCGGGCGGCCATGGACCGGGCACGGGAATTGCTCGGGCTTGTTGGCATATCCGAACCTGACCGCCGGCTGAAGCAGTACCCACATCATCTCAGCGGCGGCATGCGCCAACGCGTCATGATTGCAATGGCGTTGGCGTGCAATCCTAAGCTGATTATTGCCGATGAGCCCACCACTGCGTTGGACGTCACCATTCAGGCGCAGATCCTGGAGTTGATGAAAAACCTGACGCGGGAACTGGGCGTCGCGATGATCATCATCACGCACAACCTGGGTGTCGTCGCGCGGTACGCCGACCGGGTAAACGTGATGTACGCTGGCCAGATCGTCGAAAGCGGCACAGCCGAAGAAATCTACACGCATCCGCGCCATCCCTACACCTTGGCACTGTTGCGATCGATCCCACGCATGGATTTGCCGCGCGGCATGCGCCTCGAACCGGTCGACGGGCAGCCGCCCGATTTGACCAAGCTCGACCAAGGTTGCAGCTTTCGCCCGCGCTGCCGGTTTGCTGTCGATGGGTGCGCAAAGGCGCGCCCGACGTTGGAAGAGGTGTCCTCCGGTCACATCTCTGCGTGTTTCGAAAAAGATCGCGTCGGCCTCGATGCCGAGCAGCATGAGGGAGTGCCCGCATGATGCAGGACGGGACCACGCTCGATCCGTCAAATCCGCAGACGCAAAGCAGTGATGGTGCGTCGGCCGGCGAGCCGCTGGTAAAAGTGCGTGGTTTGAAAATGCACTTTCCGGTCACGGAAGGCGCTGTCATTCCGCGCGTCGTCGCCCATGTGAAGGCGGTTGACGGCCTCGATTTCGAGATTTACCGCGGTGAAACGCTCGGTCTCGTTGGCGAGTCCGGATGCGGCAAAACCACGACCGGTCGCTGCATGTTGCAGCTCGAGAACGCGACATCTGGCGAGATCTTTTTCGATGGCCAAGATTTATGCAAGCTGTCGAAAGCCGACATGCGCCCGCTACGCCAGCGCATCCAGGTGATTTTCCAGGATCCCTACAGCTCGCTCAATCCTCGGATGACGATCGGAGATATCATCTCCGAACCGATGATGGTGCACGGGATCATTACGGACAAACGGGGCCGTCGTGAGCGGGTGCTGGAGTTGCTGTCGACCGTTGGCCTCAACCCGAGGTTTGCCGATCGCTATCCGCACGAAATGAGCGGCGGTCAGCGGCAACGTGTTGGAATTGCGCGCGCGCTCGCGGTTAATCCCGATTTCATCATTTGCGATGAGGCCGTATCCGCGTTGGATGTCTCGATCCAGGCGCAGGTGATCAATCTGCTTGAGGATTTGCGCGATCAGTTCAACCTGACCTATCTGTTCATCTCTCACGATCTCAGCGTCGTACGCCACCTCTGTCAACGCGTGGCCGTCATGTATCTCGGCAAGATGGTCGAGCTGGCAGCCACGGATGAACTGTTCGACAACCCCCAACATCCATACACCAGAGCCCTGCTTGAGGCCGTGCCGATCGCCGATCCGGTGCGCGAAGCCGGACGAGCCCATCAGATTATCAAGGGCGAAATTCCAAGCCCGATCAATCCACCGTCTGGATGTGTCTTTCATCCGCGGTGTCCGTTGGCTGTCGACAGCTGCAAGCGGGATATCCCACAGTTTAGGGAGGCGCGCCCGGGCCATTGGGTCGCGTGCACAGAGGTCTAGTCCCCCAACAAGAGGGGCAGGCGGACGTAGCGGCAGTGCCGTACACGAATGCGAACTGGAATGTCGGAAATTAAGGGAGGTACAACGTGAAAGCCAGGTATTTGAGATCCGTTGTTGCGGGCGTTACGGCGCTCGGCGTCGCCTTTGGCGCCGCGACGGGTGCCATCGCCCAGAAGACAGGAGGCACCCTGAACTTTGTTGTCGGCTCAAAGATTCCGTCATTTGATGCGCACATCGAGTCGACATTCGGCATGATCCACCCGATCGCGCCATTCTATAGCCTTCTCATCCGCGTCGACCCGAATAATCCTGCCTCCTCGGACTTCGAGTGCGACGTGTGCGAAGGGGAAGTTCCCAAGGGAGAAGACGGCGGCAAAACCTTTACGTTCAAGATCCGTCAGGACATCAAGTTCCATGACGGAACGCCCCTGACGGCTGAGGATGTTGTTGCCACCTACAAGAAGATCATCTTCCCGCCAAAGGGCGTCGCGTCGAACCGTAAAGGGTTCTACTCGATGGTCGAGAGCGTTGAAGCCACGGACAAGTATACAGTGGTCTTCAAGCTGAAGTTCCCGACGGGTGCCTTCTTGCCGGCGCTGGCTTCGCCGTTCAACTTTATCTACGCCAAGAAGGACCTCGACACGCACGGCTACACTTGGCACCAACAGAACATCAATGGTTCTGGGCCGTTCCAGTTTGTCGAGTATCAACCGGGCAGCTTCGTAAGCGGTAAGCGCTACGAAGACTATCACTTCGAGGGCCGCCCTTACCTTGATGGCTTCAAAGCGATTTCCGCGCCGAAGATGTCAATACGCGTACAGTCCATCCGTGGTGACCGTGCTGCGATCGAGTTCCGTGGTTTCCCACCGAAATCCCGCGACGAGCTTGTTGCCGCCTTGGGTGACAAGATCACAGTTCAGGAAAGCGATTGGAACTGCGTTCTGATCGTGACGCCGAACCACAAGAAAAAGCCGTTCGACGACGTGCGCGTTCGCCGGGCGCTAACGCTCGCAATCGATCGCTGGGGTGGCTCCAAGTACCTCTCGCGGATTGCGATCGTGAAGACCGTAGGCGGTGTCGCCTTTCCAAAGCACCCGCTTGCCGCCACTGAGGACGAGTTGGTTAAGCTCGCCGGATACAGCAAAGACATCGAAGCGTCTCGTGCAGAGGCCAAGCGTCTCTTGAAAGAGGCCGGCCATGAAAACCTGACGTTCACGTTAAACAATCGTGGCGTCGACCAGCCGTACAAGGTTGTCGGCACGTGGTTGATCGACCAGTGGAAGCGCGTCGGCATTAAAGTGACGCAACAGGTCAATCCATCGCCTGTGTTCTACGACATTCTTCGCAAGAAGCGCGATTTTGATGTCTCGGTCGACTTCAACTGCCAGTCCGTGATCAATCCGATTGCTGACGTCACGAAGTTCCTACCGGGAGCCGGCAACAACTATGCCGAGTTCGACGACGCGAAGACCAAGGAAATCTACGCAAAGCTCGAGCGGGCACCGACGCTCGAAGAGCAACGCAAGTTGATGCGTGCATACGAAAAGCGCGTTCTCGATGAGAACGTGTCTCAGATGATCACGCTGTGGTGGTACAAGATCAATCCGCACCGCTCCTATGTGAAGGGTTGGAAGGTCGCTCCATCGCACTATCTGGCGCAGCAGCTCGACCACGTCTGGATCGAAAAGTAAGCGCTGCCTCCAACTCAGGGGCGGGGGGGCCGGGGCGCCCCCCCCCCGCGCGATAATAAATAACAAAAAAA
>JBCCOV010000290.1:0-4781 GCA_039039985.1 Pseudomonadota bacterium
CCACGACTAACCACAACGCGAGAACTGTATTGGGTGCTTCCGACATGGCGCCTTCCTCTTCGATATCACGCCCTGCAGGTCATAGGTTAGGCCTGCTGCGCAATCGACTGCGCTGCGAAATACACCATAAGGCACAAAATTGCACCCAGCAGCATGCCGCCAACGACGACGTGCAGCCCCGCCCCTGGAAACCGAGCCGTTTCGCTGTCGCGTGACCAGATGAGCGTTCGAATCCGCGTCGTCCACAACCCGGCCGCCGCGCCAAAGATCAGTGCGGACCACCAGGGCCAGTCCGCGAATGCGCTGTAGGCCGTGAGCGCGAATGCGAGTGCTTCGACCATGCTGTGACCTGCCGATCCCGATCAAACTCTGTGATGGATCACCATGGCCCCGCGTTACCCGTCCATGTGGCGCGTCGACGCGAACCCCGCGTCGACAACCATCAGTCGACTGGCCAGAACCAGATTTCACGCGCATCGGCATAATTGGAATAGTAGCCGAGCCACGAAAACCACTCCATCAACCACTTTGCTGAGGAACGATACCCATTCCACACATCGATATGGTCGCCGCTCGGACGCCCGCGGGTATCAATCGAGCGGTGCCAGTAATCCTTAATGTAGATGATGCCGGTTCGCCCGAAGAGCTTTGGATAAAACTCTGCCGGCTCAGTGCCCCTGAGACGTTCACGCGGTCCGATGCCCGGGATCGAGGCTGCAGCCAGTGCTTCGGCAACCTCGTGCGCCCGAATATAGTGCATTTCTTCCGGGGGGTGTGCGCCGCATGTCAAACAGCCGGAGAACGCGGAGTGCGGTGCACCCGCCTTCTTGAGAGCCACACCCATGCGAATGGCGCATTGGTTCGCGTATGTCGGCAGGCCGCGGCTAGCGGTCGAGCCATGGAACGTGCCGTCGTGCGGCGCGACGCAAGGCGCTTGTACCGATTTATTGATCGGATGCTCATACCAAAGATCGTGAAACCGAACCATTCGCGCGATCCTTCAGCGAAATCCAGCTGATGTCGCCGGCAATCCAGCAGAGCCCGGCTGGGATGTAAAGGGCGGCGAGGCCTCACGTTTCCGCGGGTGTAATGTCCAGTAGTGGACAATTTGCGGCGCAGACACTGCAAAACTAACTGCCCCGTTGATCCCGCCGGCCACGTCGGCCATATCATAATCATGCCACGCAAGCCGAAATCCGCGACTGGTGCAGCTGATGCCAAACCCGCGCAGGCGCCTGCGAAACGCAAGCCGCCCGCCAAGACCGCGAAGCTCAAGACAGCACGCGGCCAGGACGCCGTGCCGGCTACCCCAAAGCCTCGGGCGTCACGCGGCAAATCCGGGAAACCCGCGCCACCACCGGTCGAGACCGCCGCTGGCACACCGGGATTTGGTGAGGCACCGCAGGCCGCGTTCGTTTCGGCTTCTGGCCCGCCGACGCTGGCGGATCCGTCACAGTATGCTGACGTTGACACATCTGCGCCGCTACCAGCTCTTCGCATGGCCGGCGGATTGTCTCGCCAGCCCGACGAGAGCATCACAGCTGCACTTGAAGCGCTTTTGGCCAAACCCGATCAGCGATCCGATGCAGCGCAGGACATCCTGAACCGTCAGCCGATGATCGCCAGCCATCCGCTCGTAGCCGGGACACTGCCGGAGTTTCACCCGCACCGGCCGGAACGACCAAGTAAGAGTGAAGGCGGTATCTCATTCCGGCTCGCTTCGGACTTCTCTCCGAAAGGCGACCAACCGCAAGCCATCAAGGAACTTGTCGCCGGCGTAACTGAAAACGAGCACAATCAGGTTCTGCTCGGCGTCACCGGATCGGGCAAAACCTTCACTGTGGCCCATGTGATCTCCGAGACACAGCGGCCCGCCCTCATTCTGGCACCCAACAAGACGCTCGCTGCGCAGCTCTACGGCGAGTTCAAAAGCTTCTTCCCTGACAACGCTGTCGAGTACTTCGTGTCCTACTACGATTACTACCAGCCTGAGGCGTATGTGCCCCGCACGGACACGTATATCGAGAAGGAAGCCAACATTAACGAGCAGATTGACCGGATGCGCCACGCCGCAACACGGTCTCTGCTTGAACGCGACGACGTAATTATCGTTGCTTCGGTCTCTTGCATCTACGGTATCGGGTCGGTCGAAACCTATACGGCAATGACGTTTGCGCTGCAGGTTGGGGACCAGATCTCGCAGCGTCAGTTGCTCGCTGATCTCGTGGCGCTGCAATACAAGCGCAACAACGCAGCATTCCAGCGCGGAACGTTCCGGGTGCGCGGCGACACGATCGAGCTGTTTCCCGCGCACTACGAAGACCGCGCTTGGCGGATCTCGATGTTTGGCGATGAGATCGAGGCGATCGTCGAATTCGATCCGCTAACAGGGGAAAAGGTGCGCGACCTTCAGTTGGTGAAGGTCTACGCGAATTCGCACTACGTCACACCGAAACCGACGCTGAACCAGGCAACGAACCAGATCAAAACCGAGCTCAAACAGCGGCTCGACGAATTGCATCATGCGGGCAAACTGCTGGAGGCCCAGCGGCTTGAGCAACGCACGATGTTTGATTTGGAGATGATGGAAGCGACGGGCTCGTGCCCCGGCATTGAAAACTATTCGCGGTATCTCACCGGGCGCCGGCCGGGGGATCCGCCGCCAACGTTGTTTGAGTACTTGCCGGACAACGCACTCGTTTTCACGGACGAGAGCCATGTCACCGTACCGCAGATCGGCGGCATGTTCCGGGGCGACTATCGGCGAAAGGCGACACTGGCGGAGTACGGGTTCCGGCTACCGTCGTGCATGGATAACCGCCCCCTCCGGTTCGAAGAGTGGGACGTGATGCGCCCGCAAACGGTCTACGTGTCCGCGACGCCGGGCGGATGGGAGCTCGAGCAGAGTGGTGGCACCTTCGTCGAGCAGGTCATCCGCCCCACGGGACTGACCGATCCGGATGTCATTATCCGACCGGCCGGGCAACAGGTCGACGACGTGATCGACGAAGTGCGGCAGGTCGCAGCGCGCGGTTATCGTACGCTGGTGACGACGCTGACCAAGCGTATGGCCGAAGATCTAACGGAGTATATGCACGAGCAGGGCATTCGCGTCCGCTATATGCACTCGGACATCGACACGCTGGAGCGGATCGAGATCATTCGTGACCTCCGGCTCGGTGCGTTCGACGTGCTGATCGGAATCAACCTTCTACGCGAGGGATTGGACATTCCTGAGTGTGGGCTGGTTGCGATATTGGACGCGGACAAAGAAGGCTTTTTGCGGTCCGAGACGTCGCTCATCCAAACCATAGGACGCGCGGCCCGGAATGCCGATGGCCGTGTGATCCTCTATGCCGACCAAATGACGGGTTCTCTCGACCGCGCCATTGCCGAGACGAACCGGCGGCGTGAGAAACAACTCGCTTACAATGCCGAAAACGGGATCACGCCGGAAACGGTCAAATCGAACATCAAGGACGTGCTCGAAAGCGTCTATGAGCGAGATCGCGTGACAGTCGATGCCGGACTGGCCGAGGGCACAGCCGCCGAGAACACGGCCGAGCCCATTGTCGGGCACAATCTCAAGGCCGTGATGGCGGATCTCGAACGGCGCATGCGCGACGCGGCAGCTGATCTCGAGTTCGAAGAGGCCGCACGCCTGCGCGACGAGCTTCGGCGACTGCAAGAAACCGAGCTGGCAATTGCGGATGACCCGCTGGCCCGTCAGTCTGATGTCGAGGCCCGAGCCGGAGCATACGCCGGTACGCGCAAGTACGGCCCAGCTGCGAACCTACCGGAAGGCACCAAGAAAGCACGGCGCGTTTCGTCGGGCGCTTACGGCGAAAACGTGCGCGGTCCGCACAAGCCGACGCTTGAAGAGATGGGCCCGCATGCTTTGAACCCGATCCCGCTTTCCGCGCCGAAACCGGCACAAACACATGATATCGAAGATCCGGCCGCCAAGAAGCGCCGTCGTGGGCGCCCGCGAAAAACCGGCCGGCCAGGGGCGTAAGCCGCCGCAAGCTCATGTGCCGATACATTTGTTTGACGAAATTATAGAACTTTCTCATGTTTTACGGTATCGTCAAACTCGACGCTGTTTGACAAAACCGTAGATCTTAGATGCTATGCCAACGCCATCGTACATTGCCGTGAATATCGACATCATCGACAGTCGATCTATCGACACCGACCAACGGTCTGCGCTGCAACACAGCCTTCACGCCTTACTGGAACGTTTGCAGGCTACGGTCCAACACGCCGCACAGCCAGCCTTGGTGCGAGGTGACGAACTCCAGTTTCTCGTTCAGCGGCCGCGCGCGGCTCTCGACTTATTTTGGCACGCCCTGTTTGACCTGCATCCCTACGGTTTTCGAGCTGGTTTCGGCGTCGGCTCGATCTCCACGCACGCTGAGGACTTATCTGAGACATCCACCTTGGAACTTGACGGGCCCTGCTACCACGCTGCGCGCCGCGCCATCCAAGCGGCCAAACGCTCGCAGTCGCGCCTGTGCTGTGTCTACAGCGGCCAGCGGCACGACAAACTGAATGCGCGGTGGCTGGTTCAGGACTTCAACCATATCGCGCGCCTTCAGAGCGCGCTGATCGACGTTGATTTGTGCAAACCCGGCCATGCAAAACGCATCGAAGCCATGTCGCTTTTTTGGAACGGTATGCCTGTTACCGACATTGCGGAAACGCTACACAAGTCCAAGGGTACGATCAGTACACTGCTTCGGCGTGCCCATGCTGACGTGTTACGCGCAAGCGCAATGCGA
>JBCCOV010000291.1:0-4693 GCA_039039985.1 Pseudomonadota bacterium
CCAATCGACAAACTGTTCGGAGGCAACCGGTCCAGTCCGGAACGCCGCCGGGATAACATTTTCGGTAAGGTCATAGACTTTCTGAAAGCCATCGCGACGAGTCACCGCGAGTTCGCCAGTGCGCCAAAGAAACTCCAGTGCCGCCTTTGAGGGATGCCAGTCCCACCAGCCATTGCGCTTGGCGTTGGTTTCCGGCGCAAGATCTCGAGCCAGAACAGGACCGTGATTGGCAATATGTGTCTTGATTCGATCGAGATCGACTCTGTCTTGCAAACGATTTGCGGCATGCCAACGCTTCCAAAGATATGGGGCAAACCGAACAAAATGGCGTTGCCAGTACGGGAAAAACTCGACCGGGATAATCGCGGCATCGTGTGTCCAGTTCTCAAACACTGAGCGCTCGCGCTCAAGAAGGTGCTTGAGGTAGGTCTGCTTGTAGGACGACGTTCGCGAAAACAAAATTGAGTGATGCGCGCGCTCAACTCGGTAAATGCTGTCGAGCTGAACATATCCCAGAGCGTAGATGATGTCCTTGACAGTCCTCGTGGTACATCGGCCTTTGGGCCTCTCGAGCATGCCGGCACCAGACAGCAGCAATCGCCGCGCGACCGGGTTGGCAATCAGGGGAAGGGATCGTTCTCGCGTCATGCACCCCACCGTACGAAACGACAGTCCTCTTGAATAAAGTTCGCACAATAACTCATGCTCTTGGGCACTGAGCGGGGCGGCGAGCGTTTCCTCGAACACGCGCAACGTCTCTTCGACATGATGATCGAGCGAGATCTCGGTAAAAACGACTTCAGAGGCGCCTAACCGATCGTTGTCGGTGATGGCCGTGTGGCCGCGGACGACAGGACACTATTCCGCCCGCTCGTCTTCTGGCAACAGGATTTAGCAGACAATCCTCGATCAGACGCCTTAGACGACATACAAATAATGGAGCGGAGTCGCGTTGCCTGCTGAGACCCGCAAAGGTTGGAGGTCACGATATGACGCTATCGCTTTCGATCCCCGAGCCTGCATTTCGTCCAGGGGATACGCCAACGTTTGAAGGATTGCGCGTGCCCCGTGCCGGTGAGGTCCGGCGACCAGGCATCGACGAAGACCCCGAAAACATGCGCGACCTCGCGTTCACGATCATTCGCGTCCTCAACAGACACGGCGAGGCCGTGGGACCGTGGGCCGAGAGCCTGGCGGAGGACGAGCTTAAGCGCGGCCTGAATGACATGATGGTTCTGCGCGCCTTTGATGCGCGCATGATCCAGGCACAGCGTCAAGGCAAGACGTCGTTCTATGTTCAACATCTCGGCGAGGAAGCGATCAGCACGGCGTTTCAGCGCGCACTGTCGCCGGGCGATATGAACTTCCCGACGTACCGACAGGCCGGACTACTGATCGCCGCTGGCTATCCGCCAACGCACATGATGAACCAGATCTTCTCGAACGACGGAGATCCTCTGCACGGTCGCCAGCTGCCGGTGATGTACTCGGCAAAGGACTTTGGCTTCTTTTCAATTTCCGGAAATCTCGGGACACAGTTCGTTCAAGCTGTCGGGTGGGCGATGGCGTCCGGGATCCGGGGCGATGACAAGATTGCAGCAGGCTGGATTGGGGATGGCTCAACGGCCGAGAACGATTTTCATGCCGCACTGGTTTTCGCGTCGACCTACAAAGCGCCTGTTGTTTTGAACATCGTCAACAATCAATGGGCGATCTCGACCTTCCAGGGCATTGCCCGGGGTGGGTCCGGCACATTTGCGGCACGCGGCCACGGCTTCGGCATTCCGGCGCTGCGAGTCGACGGTAATGACTATTTGGCCGTTTATGCTGCAGCCAAGTGGGCCGTCGCGCGGGCGCGCAGAAACCTCGGACCGACGATTATCGAGTACGTCACGTACCGTGTCGGTGGACACTCCACATCGGACGACCCGAGCGCCTATCGGCCGAAAGAGGAGAGCGACGCCTGGCCGCTGGGTGATCCCATATTGCGCTTCAAAGACCACCTGATCGCACGGGGCATCTGGTCGGAAGACCGGCACCAGCAGGCGGAAGCCGAGGTGATGAGCGACGTGATCGAGGCTCAGCGCACGGCCGAGGCGATCGGGACCATGATCTCCGGGCGCACGTCGTCTCCGCGCGACATGTTTGAGGACGTCTACGCGGAGATGCCGCCGCATCTCATGCGCCAGCGCCAGGAAGCGGGGTACTGAGCGGTGACGGCACGGTCCATGATTGAAGCCATTCGCAACGCACACGAATCCGCGATGGCGCGCGACGATCGGGTGGTTGTATTCGGCGAGGATGTCGGTTTCTTCGGCGGCGTGTTTCGCTGTACGGCCGGCCTGCAGAAGCAGTTCGGCAAGCAACGGTGCTTTGATGCGCCGATCAGCGAATCGGGGATCGTTGGCACGGCCATCGGAATGGCGGCGTACGGCTTGCGACCGTGCATCGAGATCCAGTTTGCCGACTATATGTATCCCGCCTACGATCAGATCGTCTCGGAAGCAGCACGCTTGCGCCATCGGTCTGCCGGCGACTTTACCTGCCCCATCGTCATCCGCATGCCGACCGGCGGCGGCATCTTCGGTGGACAGACGCACAGCCAAAGCCCGGAAGCGTTGTTCACGCATGTGTCGGGCTTGAAAACTGTCGTCCCGTCCAACCCCTACGACGCCAAAGGCCTGCTGCTTGCGGCGATCGCGTGTGACGACCCCGTCATCTTCCTGGAGCCCAAGAGGCTCTACAATGGACCGTTCGATGGCCATCACGATCGCCCGGTGACAACCTGGAAAAACCACCCGCTCGGCGATGTCCCGGATGACTACTACACAGAAGAACTGGGCAAGGCATTGGTTCGCCGCGCCGGCTCCGACGTCACCGTGCTGGCCTACGGCACGATGGTACACGTGGCGCTTGGTGCGCTCGAACTCTGTGACATCGACGCCGAGGTGATCGACCTGCGCACGCTGCTGCCACTCGACACTGATCTCATTCGCCAATCCGTCGAGAAGACCGGGCGCTGCGTCATCGTCCATGAAGCCACGCGCACGTCCGGGTTTGGTGCGGAACTGTCAGCGATTGTCCAGGAAACCTGCTTCTACCATCTCGAGTCTACCATTCAGCGCATTACCGGCTGGGATACGCCTTACCCTCATGCGCAGGAATGGGCCTACTTCCCGGGGCCTCAACGGGTGGCGGATGCTCTGGTGCGGTCGATGGAGGCTTAGATGGTCCAAAGTGCGATGCGGCTCCCGGACATTGGAGAAGGCGTTGCGGAAGCAGAGATTGCGGAATGGATGGTCGCGGTCGGCGATATCGTGCGCGAGGACGACGTGATCGCTGCGGTGATGACGGATAAGGCCACCATCGAAATCCCATCGACGGTTTCCGGCGCTGTCACCTGGCTGGCCGGCGACGTCGGCGACATGATTGCGGTTGGAAGCGACCTCGTGCGGTTCGAAACCGAGCCGGGCACGCAGGGCGCCGCCGCGGTGTCGGGCGAGCCCGATGGTGGACATGGTGGACATGCCGCATTCCAATACCAGCCTCAGCCGCCCGGATCGGTCGACAAGCCGTCCGCCCCGCCATACTCCAGGGTCGACGATATGGCGCAGCGCGACGCGACGGCCACAGCGCCTTCACCTGCCGTTTCGCCACATCAGGCATCGACCAACACGCGTCCGCTCGCAGCGCCGTCCGTCCGTCGCCGCGCACGCGACGCAGGACTGGACCTCAGCACGATCAAGGGCACAGGACGCCGCGGCCGAATCCGGCACGATGATGTCATCGCAGCCCTAGACCGAGATCGCACAAACGAAGCCGCTGCAGCGCCATCGCGGCGCGATGGCACGCCCGACTTCGAGGACATCAAGGTGGTCGGGCTACGGCGCCGGATCAGCGAGCGCATGGCGGAAGCCAATGCCAAGATTCCGCACATCTCCGTCATTGAAGAGGTTGACGTGAGCGGGCTTGAAGACCTTCGCGCGGACCTGAACGACCGCGATCGCCAAAATCGCCCAAAACTGACCCTCCTGCCGTTCATGATGCGGGCCGTTTGGCTAGCCATTGGCGACGAGCGCAACCTCAACGCCCATTACGACGATGAAGCCGGTGTCATTCGACGCTTCGCGCAGTTTCACGTCGGAATTGCAACGCAGACGGACGCCGGACTGATGGTGCCGGTCATCAAGCGCGCGCAGGATAACGACATCTGGACCAACGCCGCGGAAATCAAGCGACTGGCCGACTCCGCACGCGACGGCAAACTCGGACGAGACGAACTGACAGGTTCGACGCTGACGATCACCTCTTTGGGACCGCTCGGCGCTTTGGCGACCACGCCGATCATCAATCATCCCGAGGTCGCCATTGTCGGCATCAACAAGATCACGATCCGGCCGGTCTGGGACGGAGATCGCTTTATCCCACGGCGCATGATGAACGTATCCTGCAGCTTCGATCATCGCGTGATCGACGGCTGGGTTGCGGCGACGTTTGTCGCAAACCTCAAGAGGTTTCTGGAAAAACCCGCCTTGTTGTTCATCGACGCGTGAGACACGCAAGGCGTCTGCTGCGATTGGGTTGTTGATCGCTCACGGTTGTTATTCATCGCTCACGGGCTGTTCCTCGCTTCGCTCGGGCCCTGCGCGGGCGCGGCGCAACGCGCCGGGCCGCATTCGCGGCCTGGAACAGC
>JBCCOV010000292.1:0-4668 GCA_039039985.1 Pseudomonadota bacterium
CCGACGGCTGGCCCGCGCTCAAGTAGCGAGCGCTTGTCGCGAGCGGTAGCGCACGTAATGACTCGCTCGAGCCGCGAGCCTGCGAGCGTGTGAACAGCGCAGTTAAAGACTCTTCGCTCACGGGCTATTCCGGCCTTCGGCCGGGCCCTCCGCGAGGGCGGCGCAACGCGCCGGGCCGCGTTCGCGGCCTGGGGTGCCCGACGGCTGGCCCGCGCTCAAGTAGCGAGCGCTTGTCGCGAGCGGTAGCGCACGTAATGACTCGCTCGAGCCGCGAGCCTGCGAGCGTGCGAACGGCGCCACGTAAAAATTCGCGAACAGCGCATCAGCGCCGTGTGATATCATCGATTGTAACCTGGACGTCGCGCTGGCGATTGCCGCGCAAAACGCGCAGCGTTGCCGTCTTTCCAACGCCGACGCGCTCAAACTCAGTTGCCAGGTTCGCGACTGTGCGCACGTCTCGCCCGTTGACGGCAACGATGACGTCACCCAGCAGTTGCTGTGAGCGGTCGACGCCGAGCAACCCGGCAACGGCGGCCGGACTTCCCGGTACGACATCGACAATGATCACACCGACGACACCGAAGCGCGCACCGAACTCCTCGGGTGCTACGCGAATGCCGATGCCCGGACGCGCAGGGCGTCCGCGCTGAATAATCTGCGGGACAATACGGTTGACGGTATCGACCGGCACGGCAAAGCCGATGCCGCTATAAGATCCGGTCCCGGACACGATGGCCGTATTCACGCCGATGAGGCGGCCGGCGGAGTCGAGTAGTGGGCCGCCGGAGTTCCCCGGATTGATCGCCGCGTCGGTTTGGATCACACCGGAGATCTCGCGGCCTGTGCCAGTCGGCAATGTCCGGTCGACGGCGCTGACAATTCCGGTTGTCAGCGTGCGACTGAGACCAAAGGGATTTCCGATCGCAAACACGGCTTGGCCGATGCGGAGATTGGAGGATTGTCCAATCGGTATGGGCTCGAGAGTATGACCGGATAATCCAACGCGCAGCACGGCGAGATCATGGTCCGGCGATCGGCCGACGATGGTCGATGTTGCACGGGCCCCACTGTCGAAGCGCACAAAGACACGCGTCGCGCCGGCAATCACATGGTCATTAGTGATGATATGACCGGCCGTGTCCCAGACGAAGCCGGATCCCGTGCCCCGCTTGACCGGGCCCTGGCCAAACATCGACCGGTCTTGGCGCTCGGTAAAAATGTAGACCACAGACGGTGCTGTCGACGTGAAGACATCGGCCGCCGTGCGCTCGAATGCAGCCAGTTCGCCGCGCGGCGTCACAGCCCGGGCGTCGCGCTGGGCGAGCCACAAGGCCTGCAACCAACTGTTCGCAAACCACATCACCGCAATAGCGATTGGCGCAAAAATGATGAGACGGCGGAAGAGGGCGTCTGACATTGGCGATGACCGGCGCAGGTTCGGTTGAGGTGATGCGCTCGGATTTAAAGCGTAAGGCGCAACAATGCGAGAGGAGATGGAGATTACGTGAGCTGAGATGGAGTGTGGCACCAAAATGACTTGGTGCAAGCCCGACGCATGCTAGGCGGATGCCTATGAGGGCAGAAGCGATTCGCATTTTGGGTGTCGACCCAGGTCTCCGACATACGGGTTGGGGTATTGTCGAGAGCGATGGTGTGCGCCTGGGCTATGTTGCATCCGGCCGGATCTCGGCGCCACGCGACGAGGCACTCGCAGAGCGCCTGCGCCAGATCTTCGAGCAGCTCGCTGCTGTTATCAAGGGCTACGGCCCGTCTGAGGCCGCGGTTGAAGAAACGTTCGTCAACGAAAACCCGCGCGCGACCCTGAAACTCGGCCAGGCGCGCGGCGCCGCGCTATTGGCCCCTGCGGTCCAGGCCATCCCAGTCGCGGAGTATGCGCCCAATCTGATCAAGAAGTCCGTGGTTGGTGCGGGGCATGCGGACAAAAAACAGATATCCGCCATGGTGGGGTTTTTACTGCCACCGGCGAAGGGCGTCGCCGCGGACGAAGCGGATGCACTCGCTGTCGCGATTTGCCATGCCAATCATCGTGGAAGCCCGGCAGCACGCCTGTTACGATCGGGCGCGGTATAAGGCGTGTTCGCCCTTTTGGGCGCACCCCGCATTGCAGGTCCGCGCTCCGTTCCGCGATAACACCGGCTACTGACGGCCGGCCGTTATCTGCGGCGCCTGACCAGGTGCCATTTGCCCTTGCGCCTCTGCCAGTAAAGGCGCTTCCCACTCTTCGTCCGGCATGTCCAGCGGGACGCCATATCAGTCGGAAGTGCGTCGGCGTCAAACCGACAGATGACCTTGCCCTGGATCGTGCACTCATCTCCGTTGGTATAAATGCCGAAGTTACAGGGTTTTTGGCTGTGGGCCGGCAGTGCTGAAAGGCCGATCAACAGCAAGGCGATAAGGCTACGTATCATAACGCTTTCCATGTTGAGAGGTCCGTCAGGCCGCACAACTAGGACGTGCATGTCCTATCATCAAGCTATCTGAGTGTTATAATAATCAGTATAATTCTTTTAAGGTTCGAGGTGTGGCGCGCGGTCCACTAAAGGCCATATGCTTGGCTTCAGCTCAGCTTCGGCGCCGCACACGCATCCGCGAAGGTATGCCGCGACATGCGGACCTGTCTCAAATGATGAACCACCCAAGCCATAATCAACGCCCACGCCATGCTGAGAGTAGACCACTCAATCGGCGCGCTGACTGGGTTCCAAGCCGAGCCGAACGGTGTCGGACCAACCTTTTGAAGCAAACGGGACGCGAACATCCAAACCAGTCGGTGTGCGAGCGCTTCGGGCCGGCGTGCGCAGGTCCCTCGCGTGTCGGGCTCCAGGACGCTAGGCTCGGCACGAAACTGATTCCAATCACCTCGGCATCCTCACCCACCGGAGCTCAATAATGATCGGCAAACTCTCCGGCAAAATCGATTCAATCGGCGAGGCGTATTGTATCATCGATGTGAACGGTGTCGGCTACGAGGTCTTCGCCTCGGCTCGTGCGTTGCAAAACATGACGGTGGGTGCTGCCGCGACGCTGACAATCGACACCCACGTGCGTGAGGATGCGATCCGGCTTTATGGCTTCGCCAGCGAGCGTGAGCGGGCCTGGTTTCGCACACTGCAAACAGTGCAGGGCGTTGGTGCGAAGGTTGCGCTGGCCTGTCTCGGCGTGCTCAGCCCGCAAGATCTCGCGAATGCGATCGCGCTGGGCGACGCCGCTGCAATTGGGCAGACGCCCGGCATCGGCAAGAAACTTGCGCAGCGCATTACAAGTGAATTGCGTGAGAAAGCGCCGGTGCTCGCAATCTCCGACATCGGTAGCGGCGAGGTTCCATCGACGGCCACCAGCAGCGCCGCAGTCGGCATGACGTCCGACAGTAGCGCGGCAGCAGAGGCGATTTCCGCACTCAGCAATCTCGGGTATCAACCGCTTGATGCCAGCCGTGCGGTCGCGGCCGCACAGAAGGATCTCGGCGCCGACGCCGACACGGCAACGTTGATCCGCCAGGGTCTGAAAGCGCTGTCGCGGTAACGCCGGCTCCACCACGTTCGCACTGATCCGGAACGGCCAGGAAGGACTGTTTGAAAAATGGCAGATCGCAGCGATGAAGTTTCCAACGGTCAACGCGCATTATGGACGTTCCTGTTCTATATGCTTGTCATGCCGCTGATTGGCGCGATCACAGCAATCGTCCTGTTGCTCGTAGCCGTCGTGATCGGTCAGGCGCCGGGTCCATTCGCAAAGGCTGCAACATCAGACGCACTTAATCAGTTGGGTGGCTTCGGTGTCTTGGCGTTCGTCTGGTGCGTCATCCCGTCTGCGTTCACGGCCATCGCGGTTGTGCCGGCGGTCTGGAAGCATGGAACCGTTGGCTGGTTCATGGCAGGCGCATGTGGCGTGATCGCATTCACGGCCGCCATTCTGATCTTTCCGTTCCCGACTGGGATTTGGCAGCCATTGCTCGCATTTGCCGCCGGGCTGGTTGCGGTCATCTGTCGCCAGATTCTCCTGCGAGGCGGCATTATCCGATACGCGGAGACGGATTGAAGCGGGGGTCAATCCGGTCCGCAGTGCTCGCCGGCTTGGCGACATTCATATTAGGTCCGGTCCTGGGGACGTTCTTGTTCTTTACGCCAATCACAATTCTCTCGGTGCTTGACCTGTCAAACATCAAGGAAGGCTTTCGGCATCTCCCAAAGCTGCCAGCCATTGCCGTGTTCTTTGCGCTGTTTTCGGTGGTGATTGTGGGGCCGGCATCGCTCGTCGCTGGCGTGTGGGTTGGGATGTCAGTGTTCTTCAGAAATCAGCTCAGCTACCTTAAGGCGGCTATCATCGGGTTCGTCTCGACAATTGTCATGATGCCCGGATGGCTTTATTTTGTGCTGCCGAAGCAGGATCCACCGTTCGAAGACCCCCTCGTGACGCATGGCGGGATCTCGATCCTGTTGGCAATCCTCAGCGCCATCGTCGCCCTAATCTTGCGGTGGCTGCTTGGACGCTGTGGTATACTGCCGCCTGCGGCACGACCCGATGAGGAACGCGGCTAAGTGTCAGCTAAGTTCATGCTGCCAGCACGCTTAAGTCTCAGCGTGCAAAGGACGTCGTACGAGGTCGCAGAGTGAGACGAGGATCGATCAGGACCGCAGTCTACGCCGG
>JBCCOV010000293.1:0-4604 GCA_039039985.1 Pseudomonadota bacterium
GGCTAACTACAGGGCGTTCGTCGAATGGGGTGCTCCGATCGGCTGCAAGTAGAGTTTCTGGCGCTGTGTCGGCGCTGCGCTTCTGCACCAGAAGCTCGTCCACAAAAGGTCTTTGGACGTCGATCATCCAGCGGCCAGGCCGGTCCGATGTGTTGGTAACTTTGACAAGCAACCAAACCGCGCCCTTCTGATTTCCAAAATCGACCCACGGGCTATTCAGATCTTGAAATTCCGCTCGGCGTGAGAGTGCTTCTGCGGGATCAAGGCGTTCGCTTTCATCGATCAGATACTTCAAAGTATCAAACGGTTGCAGATGCGCGTTTCCTTGAGGGAGGGCCACCGCCTGATCATCACCTTGCGGAGCTTGCGCAACGGCGGGGGCACTGATGAGGAACAAGGCCATCATCGCAAGAATGGCTACCATTATGGTGCCGAAGGGCTCTCGCAATCGAGTTGGAGCGGCAAGCATAATGATCGGTCTACAGTCTGCGGCGGCTACGAGGCATGGGGCTGATCCCCCATCCATGTCGAACGCGCGTGTAGAGCAGAGGCTAGAGTTGTTTGTGCTCATCCAGCAGCCCCTCTCTGAGCGCGTAGGTCAGCAAAGCCGAGACGGAATTGACGCCCAGTTTAGCCATCAGACTAGCGCGGTGCTTCTCGACCGTTTTGGGGCTGATGAAGAGCTTTTCGCCTATGGCGTTATTCTGGTGACCCGCCGCAATTAAGTCGAGCACTTCGCGTTCCCGATCGGTCAGTTCCTCGCGCTGTGGCTCAGCCGCTAGGCGTTCGGAGACCTCTTCGGCCACAAACTTGCCCCCAGCTAACACGTGTAAAAAGCCGCGCCGCATTTCGCCGGGATCGGCGGATTTTAGGAATAAGCCGTCGACCCCCGCTGACAACCAATCCGCGAGCATCGAAACGGACGTGAAGCCTGTGATGACGATGACGCGCGTTTCAGGTGACCATCGCCGAGCCTCGCCATAGACTTGGATCCCTCGCGCCAAAGGCATCGCCGCGTCCAAAAGCAGCAGATCAGGCGAATGCTCTTTCACCAGAGCTATGGTCTCAATGCCATTCGACGCCTCGGCGACGATCTCGATATTCCCGACGTCGGCCAAGATACCAGCAAGCGACTGGCGCACGATCGCGTGATCGTCGGCGATGATCGCACGCTTCTTCCCCATTTGACCTTTCACATTCCCCAAAAAGTGACGGCATACAGCACCATAGGTCGATTTGGCCGGAGGGTGCAAATCGCTCCAAGTTCTCGCCCAAAGACGATCCTGACCCGATGGGTGATCTACCCCATGCAACGCCGGATGTGTGGGCCTACTCAAATGACATCACGGTCTGGCCGCGAGGCATACGGCCAAATGGAAAACGAAGCCCACCATAGCGTTCCGTCGACCTCGGAACTGACGGGCGTCACGAAGGGGAAAGTGCAATGAACATGGTGCTCAAGTCGACATTGCTGGCAGGGATGCTGGCCTTTGGAACGGCGGGAATGGGGTCGCCGGCGCACGCCCAGATCGCCGCGTCGTTGCCTATGGTCGATACGGTTGCCCAGGGGGAGGCGACCGACGCCGATGGAACCTACGTGGTCTCTACAATCAACAAGCGCATCACCATCGAAAACGGACGCGCCTATGTGATTGACCCTTGGAACACCGCGCTGATCTTTACTGTCAAGGCGGGCATGGTGACGTTGCAGAACTTCCGCCAGACCGGGCCCAACAGCTTCGAAGCCGATGACCTGCCCATGATGGGCAAGGTCGTTTTCAATCGCCAACCCAACGGTACGTTGCAGGGCGTCGTGAAGGGCGCGATGGGGGAGGCGAAGTACGCTCTTGTCCCCACAGAATACGCGTCGGTCGGTGACGGCTCTGGCGGTGGGGACGTTGGCGTTGGGGGCGGAGGGGTGCGCGCAATCGCTCAAAACCGGGTCTATCAACTCTGGGTGAGCGAATCCCAGTGCGTCGATTCCGATTTTTTCAGAAAGACATATGGCGGCGTCTTCAACATCAGCATGAAGGACGCGAACGGCAATCGGGTGACGTCTAAGAACCGCAACTTTAAAGTGAAGTGCACCAAGAAGGGACCGCGCAAACAGAACTACAAATTCTACAGTTCGGGTCCGGGCGCGCTCACGGTCACCATCCCACCGGGTGAGAAAGCCGTCAGCGGCATGCGGGTCGGTGGCAAAAACACCAGCGGGAAGAATGTCACGTTTGATCGTTCGCACAGCACCTTGATCGAACGCACGATCAACCAAGCAAACCTTCTCGAAGTCGGCCAAACGCTTAGAGACACGACCCTATTGACGGGCAAGGCCGGTGATGCGCGCCTCTACATCACGCTTGCGCTCAAAAGGACGCAGTGATGCGCGTGAAGGCTCTGCTCACGCTCTTCGGGGCGACCGCCATGGCCGGAACAGCGCTCGCGCCACTTGAACCGGCTAACGCGCAGATCCCTGCATTCTTGCCAAACAAGGAAACGGTCGCCGCAGGTGAGCCGATGGCGATCGACGGTGATTGGCACGTCAACACGATCGACCGGGTTATCCGGATAGAGCGGGGCCGGGCCTACGCGGTGGAAGGATGGACCCATGCGTTCATTCTGAGCGTGCAGCCCGACATGGTGACAATCCAGAATATCCAGCAGGTCAACGAAACCGAGTATGTCGGTGACGACCTGCCTATGATGGCCCGCGTCACACTGCGCGTCGTTTCACCGGATCGGATTGAGGCCACTGTTCCAGGGCTTTTAGGACCGGCGCGGTACACGCTCACTCGCGTCGCGGGCAGCGATGCCGATGGCGACGGCTCGCCGATGTTTCAGCAGGCCACTGATCCCGGCGCGCCAAGCCCACAGCCCGACCAACAGTTCGCATCCTTAGCCGAGGCCTTTGGCTCACCCCGCGCGGTGGCCGAGACATTTCGCGGTTGTCCTATCCCGGCCAGCGTCCGGCAGGGAACTCCGGTGCCAAGCTCTCAGGACACTCCGCGCGATCGTGTGACCGGTCGTCAATTTGCGCCTGTCGCAGATGAGCAACCCGCTACGGACCTGGGAGATGCGTGCTGGCGGCGTTTGGACGGGGTGTGGGTGGAAAACCGCGATCCTGCGTTCGACACGTCCAAAAACGACGGAAGCGCTTGGGATGTCCAAGGCCAAGCGCTCGCGGGGTTGCTGCACGGGAATTACACGACCCCCGAAACGCTTTTCATCGCGCCGGGCGAAAGCTCAGAGGATGAATTGTGGGTCATGTCAGGCACAGGCGAGATGCGTTTTACGCGCTTCGCCCCGAGCGATGGCATCTCGATTGAAAGCCTGATCGGTCAGACCGGCGTCACGAAACGGTATCAGGGGGATGGCGGTTCGTCTTTGGGCGGTGAATTGGCGGTCGATTACACGGCCGGAAATGAAATGCGCATTCGGCTTGGCAATCGGCAATTCGTACGCCCGGATCGACCAACGGACAACGATCTCTCCATGGATGACGTGTTCGTAATCCAATATCAGACCGACAATTTTGCCGCGAACCTGAAGGGCTACGATGTCCTTACGCAGGACCCCTTTCAGTTGATGAACAACACTAAGGGCGAGGTCTTTTCGCGGCGCGATCGTGACGAGTACCGTATTCAGGAAAAATACGCGGTTCCCTTTGGCTTTACGCTTCGCAACGAGCTCTTGCAGGGAAACGTGTATCGTCGCACCTTCAACTCAAGCGAGCGCGAGATTCAGGAAAGCGCGAAGACCGCTTTCGGCGAGAATGCCACAATCAGCTATTCAGGCGCAGTCAACTCGATGATGGCTGCGATCCCAGGGGCCGGGCAGATGTCCGACACAGGGCTTAGCGTTGGCCGTCAAAGCTCGCGTGAAACCATGAGCGCCATGCGCAACAGCCAATCGGTGGCACAACTGGTCGGGTATTCGCGCGCTAAGAGCTACGCCATTATCGTAGACCATTCCGACGCTAAGCTGTCCGGCGATTTCATGACGGCGGTCGAAGACGCGCGCCTTGCCGGTGACTATCGCGCTTTGGTCAATCGGTTTGGAACGCATTACGCCTATGCCGTAACATACGGTGCCAGCGCCAAGATGACGCAGGACATATCGGAAGAAGCGTTTTCGACCGTTCTAAGCGAAACCGAGGGTGACCGAACCGAAGCGGAATTGCGCATTCACGGCAGCTCGGTCGGCGGTTTTAACGAAAGCATGCGTGGCGGTCTGAACGGGACTAGCGGCTCCATCGGCAATGAAGGCGGCCGATTTGTCGCCGTTGGAGGAAACGGTTCGTGGGACTCGGGCGGATACTCGCGCGGCGATCGGGTCGCACCAATCCTGTTGGACCTGCGCCCGCTCGACGAGCTGCTTAACCCTATCAACTTCCCGGACCAGCCCGAAGTGTACACTCGCGTTCGCGCCGAACTGGCCCAATCCATCAACTCGTATCTAGCATCGCAAACCGCTCCACTAAGCAGCGAACGGTTGATTTCGAAAGTCGCCTTTACGCCGAAGCCTCCACCTAAACCGGAAGCCGAGATCGAAGAGTGGCACGTCTACGTGCGCCAGATCAATTGCAAGAAGGTCGGCGTTGGAACAAC
>JBCCOV010000294.1:0-4585 GCA_039039985.1 Pseudomonadota bacterium
CCAATAAGGTTTACGTAGCCGCGTGTGCGCTGGGTCATGCTCGCATAAAAGACGTCGACCCGGACATGGCCTTCTTCAGTCAACGTGTAAGCGCTCGCGAACAAAAACAGCGCCGCATACCAAAACCGTACGAGGTCGGCTTGAAATGCCTGCTCGTAGGAGAATACGAAGCGCGAAATCACAATGCCCAGTTCGGCCAGCACGACAAGCAAGGCTAGCCAAATGAAGCCCAGGCCGCGTGTGACCGCTGCAATCAGGATCGCCAAGGCAATCAAAGGCAGGTGAACGTAGGGACCGCGAAAACGCGAGCGCCCGAGATCCTGTGCTAACTGGTCTCCCACGATAGCGGGGAGGAGTCCTTCTACGCGCAGAAACGACAAGATCGCGTCAGTCAACCCGACCAGCAGAACCGACCAGAACGATGCCCGGATGAGAAACGTGACGATGTCGGTGATCTGTTGGGCATCTGTCCGTAATGGTTGGCCAGCGAGCCGCGAGGCATAGACAAATGCCGCCACCAAACAAACGACATAAGCGCCAACGCTCATCCAGACTTGAGGGTTGCCTGATGTGCGCCCCATGTCGACGAGGCCGGGCATCCCGAACCCGAAGACCAGCACGTTGCCGATGAGAAAGACAAGGGTGGCTGCAACTGTGAACCATGCGAAGGTTCGCGAAACGAGGGCCGTTACTGATTGGCCGTGCACTCTGACTCTCCGGCGGCGGAAGGGTGGTGACCTCAGGCATCGTTCCAAGGACCGAGCCGAATTGCAATGCAGACGCGTTCAACATCCGCGTTGGTGCCGGTGTGGTGTGATCGGTTCAACGCGTAGCGAGAGCGGGTCGAGACCACCCGCTCTCGCTGGACTTCGTCGGGAACGCTCTGCTGAGAGCGCGCCCTGCGATCTGACGTTAGATTCCGAGAACGCGGTTGCGCTGTACGGAGTAGGCGACGTCGGAGATCTTCATCCAACCGCCAATCTCTGAGCGCGCTGCGCTGAAGCTGTCGTAGATCTTCTTCGCCAGTTCGCTGTGCGCCTGAACTTCTTTGTACACCTCGGCTGCTGCCTCACCAAAGGCATCGTAGGTGTCCTCGGAGAACTCTTTCAGCTCGATACCGTGATCATTGATCAGGCGCTTGAGGTACGTACCGTTGTTGAAGTTCGTCTCATCCATCTGCAAGCCGTGCTCTTCGTTGGCAACGGCCGTGATGATGGCTTGATCGGTCTTCGACAGGCCGTCCCACCAACTCTTGTTCATGCCGAGCGAGAGGTTGCCGCCTGGCTCGTGGAAGCCTGGGAAGTAGTAGTACTTGGCGGCTTCGTAGAACTTAAGGAAGTAGTCGTTGTACGGACCGACCCACTCGGTTGCGTCAATCGCGCCAGACACGAGGTTTTCGTAAATCTGGCTGCCTGGAAGCGAAACAGGCGATGCGCCGAGCTTCGCCATCACGTCGCCGCCGAGACCAGGAATACGCATCTTCAGACCTTTGAGGTCATCAGCAGATTCGATTTCCTTGTTGAACCACCCGCCCATCTGGCACCCAGTGGAACCGGCAACGAGGCACTTTAGGCCGAACCCAGCGGCCAGTTCGTCCCACAGTTTTTGACCGTCACCAAAGCGCAGCCATGCGGACCGCTCAGTATAAGTCAGGCCGAAAGGCACGGACGTGAAGAAGGCCCAGCCCGGATGCTTACCTTTCCAGTAGTAGTCCGCAGCGATATAGGCTTGCGCGTTGCCGGACGCGACAGCGTCAAAGCTGTCGAAAGCGCCGACACGCTCGCCAGACGCGAAGTACTGGGTGGTAATGCGACCCTCGGTCAGCTCTGTGATACGCGCGGCGAGGCGTTGTGCGCTTATGCCCAGGCCCGGAAAGTCGCGTGGCCAAGTCGACACGATGACCATGTCTTTCTTGGCCTGAGCGATAGCTGGTTTCGGGAATGACGATGCAGCAACAGCGCCGACGCCGGCCGTAGCGGCAACACCCGAGGTTTTGAGAAATGAGCGACGGTCCACGAAGACCCTCCCTGGTTGGCTTCGAACAGTCCATGCTGCGGCGTCTGTGTATGACAGCCTCGTAAGTATTGGCCGATTTCTGTGAACGGCACGGTCGGACCGGGACCGGCCCATAATGATCTGTCTTCCCCGTTGAACGGGAACTGAGATATCGCAGCTCGTGTAGCAATACTGACGTCAGGCAGAACCGCAAGCCATTTGGTGGTTTTTCGTCGTTTGCCGAAACCGAGACGGATCATTTGTCAGGTACGTTCAAAGGTGGGGCAGATGCTCGGATTCGAGCGTTGCGATCAGAGAGGATACGCATGAGCGCGTCGACGCAACGTCATGCCCTGGTCCCCGAAGTTGCGGCCTGGAGGTGCGATTTCCGTGCCCATACCGAACGGCTGCTTGACGGACACCACACAGCGTAGATGGTCGCGGACTATCTGTGTGCGTTTGTTCGTGGCGCGGTCCGTGAGGGTATTGGCCAGACCAGGGGTGTTGGTGTGCTCAAGGGTCGCGGCCCTTTGGCGTTTCAGGGTTTGCTGGAACCATCCACGCCCGTTGTCTTGGCCTTCCTGGTCCGCAAAGTTGGATGAAACATGGGGGTGGTGGGCCCGCGAAGTCGTTCCGCCGATGGCAGACATGATCTCGACGGAGACTCTGACAGCGTGGGATCGCCTCGCGTCCCGAATGCATGAAATCGCAACTGACGTTACCGCGACATATGGCCCGGGCTGCTCCATCGCATACATCTGCGCCGTCCCGCACACCGGTCGTTCTCGCAAACGCGCAACGTCTGCCACAGCCACAGCCGAATAATATTTATATTTTACATCAATGCTTTATCGGTTCGAGTTTTGACGATTTCTTGGTGGTCAATTTGATGTCGCCCCGGTTGAGAGGACTTCCACGTCTGTTGGTTGTGATGTCGCGACATCAAACGACTTGCGAAAGACCTGACCTCGCGATTGGGCAATGACTGTGTAAGCGCCCAGTGCCAGGACGTGGGTCGGCAATGCGCCGACGCTTTCACGAACAACGTTTCCGGTCGTTGCCAAGACTGTCCAGCGTGTGCCCGCAATGGCCTCTCCACCGGGGGTCGTGACGAGCTTGAAGGTGATTGGCGCCGCCTTGTGCACGATTTTGACTTCGCTGAGCTTGCCCGCCTCGACCGAGACCTCAGAGCGCACATAAGCGTTCGCACGACCGATACGGGACTGAATGTGGTAAATTCCGGAGTTGAGCCGAATGATCGTGCTGGGGCGTGCGCCGGTCACAATCCTGCGTCGGTTGCCGGCCTGGTCGGTCTCATCGGAAAAGACGTCGATGGAGACTGCGCGCGAGTTCGGCTTGCGGCCGCCGTCAAAAACGACGCTGGCCCGCAGACCACCAGCGTTGAGAACGAACCGCTCTGTTGCTGAGCCTTTGTCGAGAACGACGATTCTGCGCGTAAGATGTGCGCGCCCGTAGGAGGCATTCACGAAGTATGTGCCTTGCGGCAGCGTGATGGTGGGGCTTGCCGAGATGAGTTTCCGTAACAGGCGCGGCGCCTCGGATGGATTCTCGTGGGGCGTAAAGATCCGCCAAATGAGATTGTCACCGATCGGTTGTCCATCGTTCGTCAAGATCGCTTCGAGCGTCAGCTGGCCACTGCGGGACGTTTTTGCCTCGCTGTCCGAAGCCGGCTTCCGTGGCAGAACGGTGGTGTTGGCGCTGCCTGTCTCGGGTTGAATGTTCGGTGCGTCGTCGATCGGGCCTCGCAGCTCGATGTCACGTGGCCACGGCAGCCTGTTTGTTGCGGACTGCGCGCCCACCGGCTGGGATGTGAAGACGGTCGCCGATACGTGAAGCGCAATGCTCGCAAGACTGATCGCCAAGACCCGCCCGAGGCCGGTGCGCCATCCTCCGGTCAGGATTTCGATACGGCTGATGCAGCTAGAATCGAACATCGCTCGTCTCGCCAAGTCCAACTTGCGCCTGAGTTTCGCGTACGCGACCGTCGATGATCGCAAGAACACGATACCGACCAGGCTTCAGCAGTGCAGTTCGTCCCGCGCCCAGGTCCCGCCAGACGCGCGCATTGTTTCCATCGCGTATATCCCACACGATTCGCGTGCGATCACGTTCTGCTGTCGCCGGTGGGGGTGTGAGCTTCAAGCTGCCGACGTTGTGTTCGATGACAATCGTTTCCTGCATGCCCGGCGTCACCAGGACAGTGCGGCGGGCTGTCAAACCGCTATCCAACAGCCGGCTCTCGATAGTGTATCTGCCCGGATCAAGGCGCACCGCCGCAATGGCCTTATGCGCGCGCAGCGCGTTCGGTGCGCGCCTGTCGGCCGGGACGATGACATAGGCAACGCCGTCTTGCTCCGGTGCTTCCCGTCCGGCGATACGCGTGCGCAACGCAAGTTGGCCGCCGGTCCGATCGAAGCGCACCGTCACGCGTGCTCCGGGGACGACGATGACCCGCCGCTCGATCTGCCCACTGCTGGTCTCAACCACGACCTGGTAGGGGCCGGCGGGCACAATGAATGTCGGGTTCGGCGCCGTCGTGCGGGCCAGTTCTGTCTTGTTGTCTTCGGCC
>JBCCOV010000295.1:0-4530 GCA_039039985.1 Pseudomonadota bacterium
AGCCGACCTCGTACGGTTTTGGTATGCGGCGCTGTTTTTGTTCGCGAGCGCTTACACGTTGACTGAAGAAGGCCATGTCCGGGTCGACGTCTTTTATGCGAGCATGACCCAGCGCACACGCGGCTACGTAAACCTTATTGGCTCGGTTTTCATGGGCATTGCGCTATCCGTTGTCATCCTCAGCCTTGGCACCTGGACCAACGCAAGCGTGATCATCGGCCCCCTCCTGAACTTCGAGGTCTCTCAGTCCGGGTTCGGCATGTACGTGAAATACATCATGGCTGGCTTCTTGGGTGTGTTCGCTGCGTCGATGCTGATCCAGTTCGCAGGCTATATGCTGAGTGCGGTTGCCGACATCAAGGGCGAACCCGGAGGGCGCGATCACCTCGAGGACGCGATGCATTAACCACCATCATAGCCATCCCACTGTCCGATCAACACGAGGCTGCAAGACAGTCGAAGTCGCCCATATTGTCCAACCCCGTCGAGTGCATCTATGGAACTGCTCTTTCTTGCGATCCTTATCCTGGTCATGGCTGCCGCACTCGCTTCGGGGTTCCCCGTGGCATTCGCACTGCCGGGTGCGGCGATCATCACCATCGCACTCGCAGCCGGCGCTGGCCTGCTCTTCGCCGGCAATTCTTCGGCCTTTTTCGCCAGCGGCGGACCTATTGAATGGCTGACGGCCGGGGTTACGAACTTCCGCGGCGTTTACTGGGAAGTTGAACGCGATACGCTCATTGCCATCCCGCTATTCGTGTTTATGGGGATCATGCTGCAGCGATCAAAGATCGCTGAAGATCTCCTCGTCACGATGGCGCGCCTGTTTGGACCTGTTCCGGGCGGCCTTGGTATCTCTGTTGTTTTCGTGGGTGCCCTGCTTGCGGCCACGACCGGCATCCTCGGCGCCACCGTCGTCGCCATGGGTTTGATCTCGCTGCCGGCAATGTTGCGCAACAACTATTCACAGTCACTCGCAACCGGAACAATCGCCGCGTCTGGAACACTCGGACAGATCATTCCGCCGTCGATCGTGCTGATCATCCTGGCCGACCAGCTTGCGAGCGCGGTGGACCAAGCCGACACCGCACGCAAAGCCCTCTACAAGGACGCAACCGGCAACCTGACGATGCCGTCGGAATTCGGTGTCGTATCGACCAGCGCCGGCGACATGTTCCTTGGTGCCTTGGTGCCCGGCCTCGTCCTCGTCGGCCTGTACATGGCTTACATTTTGGCGCTGGCGCTGCTCCGGCCGCACATTGCACCGTCTGTCCCGTTTGAGGGCAAGGCGGATGCACGCTTCTGGTCACGCGTGGTCTTGATCCTTGTCCCGCCTCTGACCTTGATTTTCGTCGTCCTGGGCTCGATCATCACAGGCGTCGCCACCGTTAACCAGGCGGGTGCCATCGGCGCCGTCGGCGCGATGATCATGGCCGGCTACCGCCTGCGAGAGGGCGAACCGAATGCGTTCATCCCGGCCGGCTTGGCGCTCATATCTCTAATTGCGATCTTCGTGATCCTCGCCAACTTCGACGTCAACGTCCGCAACATCAAAACTGCGAACGACCAATTGGGTGTGACACTCGCGAGCATTGCCGTTGCGCTGTTCCTAATCGCGCTCATCTGGAGTGGTTGGCGGACGTACGTCATCGACGACACCTTGCGGCAGGTCGCCATCGACACGGCCAAAACGACATCGCTCGTGTTTATCATTCTGCTCGGCGCGGCAATGTTGACGGCTGCGTTTCGCGCATTCGGCGGCGAGGAGCTGGTCAAGGAGTTCCTCACAAATCTGCCGGGCGGGTTCTGGGCGCAGTTCGTCATCGTTATGGCGGTAATCTTCCTCCTGGGATTCTTCCTCGACTTTATTGAAATTGCCGTTGTCGTTGTTCCGATCGTCGCGCCGATATTGCTGATGGACCCAAGCGCGAACATCACCGCCGTTTGGCTCGGGGTGATGATTGGCTTGAACATTCAGACGTCGTTCCTGACGCCGCCGTTTGGCTTCGCGCTGTTCTACTTGCGCGGTGTGGCGCCGCAAACTGTCACCACGCTCAATATGTACAAAGGTGTGGTACCGTTCATCAGCCTGCAATTGCTGGCACTTGCCATTGTCGGACTTACGCCACCGCTGGTGAACTACCTGCCGACGCGTCTGTCGCTGCTTTCGGAAACGGCGCCGCCGCCATCCAATCCCCGCCTTCAGCTCTGCCTTGAAGAGTATAACTTCACACAACTTCTGGCGCAGCGCGGAGATATCACGGCCGCAATCACCAACGCCGGACAGCTGGATGTCAGCGGTCTTCCGCGCGCCTTGCAGCGCGATCTCACAACCGGCTTCACCCGCGCCGGTCAGGTCTACGACCGCATCGATGCGGTTGAAAAAAGCGTGGCAGCCGTCGCCGCTGCAACGCCCGCCTATCGCCCGCTCCACCAAACGGTTCGCAGCCTTCAGCAAGCCATCCGGCGCGACCTGGCGGAGATCCGCGAACTGGAGACCGAACTCCGCTTATCAGCAGGACAGAGCGATGCGGAACGCAATCGGATCACATCACGGATCGACGCCTTGAAGGTCGAGATCTCGGAACTCGAATCCCAGATCCCCGAGGATTGGAAAGGCCGTCACGACGACTTCGTTAAACTGCAGCGGGCCGAACTGAACGCCCGCCGCCAATACCGGCGCACCGCTGACGGCGCTTACACGCCGATCCTCAAAGTGATCGAAGTTCTCGATGGGGTCGCCGCACTTGAAGCCGTACGACCTGAAATCGAATCCGCCCTCGCCGCCGTCGATACCAAGACGCCGGCAGAAGTGACGGAGATCCTGTCTCCGCTCGTCACCACCATCGGTCGCATCGACGGGGCGCGCGCGGTACGGACAGCAGTTTCACGCGCCCGTCGGGCTGCCCGGCGTCGCACGCCGAACATGGAAGAGGCCAGGACCAAATTGCAGGAAGCGCTGACAAAGCTGGATGAGGATCTGGCCTGGCGCAAGCCCGCGGCGGCAAGCCTGAGAGAGCCGCTGGCGAACTATGCGAAGGCGATCGAATCGACAGTCGGCCTGCGCCAACAACGGCGCATGCACCGCGAAGCGGCTCTGTCCGTCGCCGCCTGCCAGTCCGGCCACCGCGATATCTCGCTGAGTTTCTAGGTATCAGCGCGTGTGACGCAGCGGCCGGAACCACGTCACACGCGCTATTCGCAGATGAACCGCTCGGTGAGCACGTTGTTGTGTTGCCCCCGCAGAGTGAGATCACTCACACGCGCTCAATCGCAACCGCAGTGCCTTCACCACCGCCGATGCATAGCGACGCGACACCACGCTTGAGATCATAGGTTTCAAGCGCATTCAGCAACGTGACCAGGATGCGCGCGCCGGATGCCCCGACGGGATGTCCAAGCGCACACGCACCGCCGTGCACGTTGAGTTTCTCGCGCGGGATCCCAAGCTCGGCCATTGCGGCCATTGGGACAACGGCGAACGCTTCGTTGACTTCCCACAAATCAACGTCGTCGACGGACCAGCCAACACGCTCCAGCAGCTTTTGCATGGCCGGAATTGGCGCAGTCGTAAACCAACCCGGCTCTTGCGCATGCGTCGCGTGGCCAAGGATACGCGCCCGGATTGGCTTGCCGGCGGCCTTCGCATCTGATTGTCGCATCAGGATCAGCGCAGCTGCGCCATCCGAAATCGAAGACGCATTCGCCGGTGTGACCGTACCATCGCGCTTAAACGCAGGCTTCAAATGCGGGATCTTATCGGGCCGGGCCGTGCGCGGCTGTTCGTCAGTTGCGACCGTGACGTCACCTTTCCGGGACTGGACCGTGACGGCGGTCATTTCACGTTCGAAGCGCCCGTCCCGTTGTGCAACCTGCGCGTTATCCAGCGATTTCAACGCATAGGCATCTTGGGCTTCGCGCGTGAACTGATACTTCTCGGCGCAGTCCTCCGCAAACGTGCCCATCAGGCGCCCGGACTCGTAAGCATCCTCAAGACCGTCCAGGAACATGTGGTCCATCACCTGACCATGGCCGAGGCGCAGCCCATCCCGGACCTTCGGCAGAAGGTACGGCGCGTTGGTCATGCTTTCCATGCCGCCGGCGACAACCACCTTACCGTTGTCGGCCGTAAGCTGATCATAGCCGAGCATCACCGTCTTCATACCCGACCCACACATCTTGTTGACGGTCGTGGCCGGCACCGCCATCGGAAGCCCGGCACCAACCGCAGCTTGTCGTGCCGGCGCCTGGCCCATTCCCGCCGGCAGCACGCATCCCATCAGCACTTCATCGACATCGTCAGGGGCGATCGCGGCGTCCGCCAACGCAGCGCGAATGGCGACAGCGCCCAGCTCCGGCGCCGGCGCAGCAGACAATTCTCCTTGAAATCCGCCCATCGGGGTGCGCGCACCGCCGACAATCACGATCGGGTCAGGCGTATCAGCCATTGCTTCAGGATCCCTTGATACCACTCCGTTTCCACCGGAGATTAGTGCGAGAACGAGACCTGCTCAATGACCGACATCTTCC
>JBCCOV010000296.1:0-4522 GCA_039039985.1 Pseudomonadota bacterium
CGGCGCTCGGGTCCTCAGGATCTCGCCGGACAACGCAAGGTTTTGAAGTCGATCACTATAGCAGTTCTCACAAGACGCTGCTGCTCGGCTCACTAGCTGGTGAGTGGACGGGGCGACCGCCAGTATGGCTGATGCGTCAGGCCGGGCGTTACCTGCCGGACTTTCGGCGCACACGCAACCAAGCCGGCGGCATGTCGCGATCATGTTTGCCGACCTGCCGCAAATCGCGCGTGCGACCCGTCGGAATTGTGCTGCAGGTTAAACAAAACGGCGTCTTCCAACTGGCCACAAGGCCAACACCTCCCATAAAGTTACTCAGAGTGGTGAGCCGCGTGCCTACGGGCAGGCCAATGCGGTGTCTTGCGTCTTCATGTTCCGGCCCATCATCCGGACGGGCTTGTTTCAGAACTTGTTTCAGAAGCGGTCAGATCTACGGAGCGAACGACCTTGTATTCCTTGACTTGGACTTGCCCTAGCAGCGACGCGCAGAGCCTCGAGGTCACGGCCGGAGACAGCGTGACCGTCGGCCGAGACGAAACCTGCGATATCGTGTTGAACGACGACAAGGTCTCAAGGAAACATGCGCAGATACAGGTCACAAAGACCGGCGTGGACGTCGAGGACTTATCCAGCAGTAACGGCACCTGGCTTTCGGGTAGTCGGATCAACCGGAGCGCCTGGCGGCCGGGCGTCGATTTGACAATAGGTGACTGCAGACTGGAGTTGGCGGACCTGAATGCGTCCCCCAATCCGAACCAGACCACCGTTATCCTGGATCAGGGGTCCATCAAGACCGTAGCCGCTCATCCCAAGGATAACGTTACGCAGCCCTCGAAAGATGGACACGCCCCGAAAGGCGGACACGTTCCGAAAGAGCGCCGCGACAGGCGCCGCGGAAATACGATATCGCGACACTGGAATGGTGGATTCAGCTTAGGCCGATCCATTTTTATCAATACCATTCTATTGAGTCTTGTTGCCATCTTTATAGCCGCAGCCTTGATAACAAGTGTTTCGGCTGACGGTAGCCCTAAACTCAGGCTTTTCGTTGTTTCATCTATTTTTGCAACGACATTCTCCATGTCAATTTGGCAGGTTGTCGGAAACCTTCGCTCGCTGTCGGGTGCAAAAGAACGCGGAGCGTGGCGGATCAGCAGATGGAGTGCAGCGCTTCTGTGTGCCTTGATGGTTCTCGGCATGCCGTTCAGCATATACCAGTTTACCCAGACTTGGTCATCGCTCCGGCAGCTTGAATCCAACCGGGATGAGAATGGTCAGCCTGTATATGCGCTGGAGGTCTCCAACAACATCTTGATTTTCCGCGGCGCGGTCGTCTGGCCGTTGATCGACGATATCAAAACGCAGCTGGCGCAGAACGCACAGGTTAATGTGCTCGTGCTCGACAGCCTGGGCGGCGATGCGACGGCAGGTCGACGGATCAATGATATCGTGCGCGAAAGAAACATGACGACTGCGGTTGATAACCGCTGCGCCAGCGCATGCACCGTCATATTCGTTGGCGGTCGAGACCGCGTCATTTCCCAAAACGCCCAGCTGGGCTTCCATGCTGCATCCATCATCCTGATGGACGAAATGATGACGCGCATCATGAACGTTATTACAATGCGTGCCGATAGCCTCAATGCACAGTATTACAGGCGAGCAGGCGTTTCCGAGGACTTCATCAGGAGAGCTATATCGACACCGAGCACGGAGCTATGGGTGCCATCTCACAACATCCTGGTTGAACACGGTGTCGTTACGCGCATCGCTCGGTGAAATGACCGCTGACGCGTCACACGCGTTGGCGCGTTGCGGCCGGTCGCGGCCCAATGAGGCGTGGCCCAATGAGGCGTGGCCCGATGAGGCGCAAACCACGTGCGTCCGGCTGCACTCCGGCGGAGGCTCAACCGTCGTGCGCCAATCGTTTCAGCTATAGGCGATCTGCCTCTGCCGGCCCTTACGCCACCTCCGAAATCGTTCGCTTGTGCGGCCGAGCAGGACGACCCGAAGGCAAGGTATGGCCTGGTTCCAGACAAAACGAAAACGATCTCCTCGAACAACGGCTCCATTCAAGTTGAAGCGATCCAATGGCCCCTATTTTTTGAGCGCCAACAGCGCGGAAGCATTCTCCAACGCCACAACGAAGGTTGGGTTGTTTCGTGGCCAACGTCCAACCATCGAGACCTTTGCGCCGCAAGGCGTATCTGTTGGTCGCTCCGGGACCGTTATCTGCATCAGAAAAAATGAGTTCTCAAGATCCCGGCCCGTGATGTGGGACTCACTCGAATCCCAACCTTGCACGGGCATGTCAAAAGTTGTGGCCCCGCAAGCGCGTGCATCCGGGCCACTCGTGGAACCCGCGACATAGTCCGTGAAGTTCTGTGAAAGAGAAAAGCTACCGAAGGTGTCGGTCAAGCGCTGCTTGAACTTTTTGAGATCGATCATCCGCTTCTGAAACGGTCGGTATCCCCACCACATACCCGCAAGGGCCTTAACGTTGGGATGGCTCGCCAAAACGATGCTTTGCTGAGCCTGCAAATCAATAACGGCGAAGAACTCACCGAACAGTTTGCCGTGCCAACCCGGCAAGGTGCTGGTCGCTGTCACAGCGCTACCAAGCGGCAGTAAGGCACCGGCAGCACGCTTTGCTTCATCAAAGCTCATGCCTAAACGAAGTCCGGCCAACTTCGGGCCATAGGCGACCGGCTTTCCATTCCGCAGCGACTGGATCTCAGGACGGTCAAACGTCCCGCCGGAGTTTTCAGGAACCGCAATCTCGAGCGGAAGAACAGGGCGCGTCGGCTTTTGAGCATTGGCCGGGTCGATACCTCGGCAAGTCTGGTCGGTTTTATGTATGCCCCGGCTCTTGTTCCCGCGCAAAGAATAATTGTACTGGCCTTCGACGCCTAGCCTGCGATACTGCCCGCTTTCAACAACAAAAACTTTTTCCTTGGAGATAAAGGTCGCCGCGCAAACCAAAAGGAACTTGGGAGCTGGCCGGCGAATATATTCATAACGAAGTGTCTTGAATTCTAGGCTCTCGTCCGACTTGTAGTATGATCGCCAGTTTTTTCCATCATCACTCGCATAGGCAAAGAGGGTAACATCTGGTACGAAGTTTTTCTCGGCAGCGGAATTGGAGCCGCCAATTGCATAAAGAGTTATGCGAAATCCGGTTTGATTGGAGGCTGGATTGCCAACATGATAGATCTCTGCGAACGAGAAGCCGTTTTCTATGCGCTGTTTTTGATCGTAGTCAGCTAGAGGCGCGGTCGCGTCGTCGATATCAGTGAATCCAAGCAGTATTTTGCAACTCACGTCCGGAGTCGCTTCGCTAATCTTGGGCGTTGTCACCGATTTATTTGAAGATAACGGGAATAAATGGCGCGTAAAGTAGTAGCGCCGCGACGCTCCGCTTTTGTCAAGCCCTAGGAAATTGATGCAGACACTCCCCGTCTTGGGCTCTACAGCGACCGGAACTTGAAATGATTGATGACCACTTTCCATCTTGGGGCGCACTTGTGTGTCTGCAACTTTTTGAGCGCGCCCATTCCCTTTATCGTCAAATATCTCAACAGATATTGGTGCCGCCTGAACCGGGAAGCCTTGCAGGTAAGCGTTTGCAAGAGGGGTGTTGGTGAGAGCGAGCCCATCATCGGGCGCGTACCATATGTCAACATGCATATTGCTGGTCGCTATTGACGAACTTTGGCCGGATGTCGTTGCGTCTGATGCCCGCTCTGTGACAGAGGATGCGTAATAGAACATCACAAATATCGAGACAGCCATGACGCCAGCCGCGCCGATCATGGTGACGAGCTTGGTGGTACTCAAGTCGTTTATTTTGTTATGGGATTTGCTGCGGGGGAACTTGGACGCTTGAATGGATTCAGATAAAAGGTCGATCGCATCTTGGTCAAGGCCGCCAATCAGGTCGATCCGGTGTTGAAGGCTTAGAAAAAACTGAAGCCCACCTGTCAGTTCGATTCTCTCAATTCGAACGGGATATATTGTCTTCCTTGCGTTGGTTGCCCGCTCAACCTCCAGCGCCACTGGTGTTGAGTTTAAAGCATTTGCCGAAATCAAAACAATCATAGCGTCGCATGATGTAATTCCATAAAGAAGTTCTTCTGCGTAATTCGTTCCAGGCCTGATGTCTCTTGGTGCGATCCAGCAACGGATATTGCGACGCTCCAATTCATCAACAATGGCCATAGCCACCGCTGCATCTTGCGATGAGTGCGAAATGAAAACAGTCTTCTTGGCATTCTGTGGCACCGGAATACGCCCTTGTCTGCTTAGGCGGGACCTGACTTCAGCTGCGCCGCGGGGAGAGAGGTCGACGCAGTATCCGCGAATTCGACTGGACGGCCAAGCTTTGTCCGTTCGTGACGCAGGTCAAAAAAGGAGCCCTCCCAGATCATCAGGGTTGCCCGTCTCCGCGGCCGTCTGGTCGATCCGGCGGGAACGCTGTGGCACGGCGAATCGTACCTGCCTCGCCATCCACGCGCAGAAGACA
>JBCCOV010000297.1:0-4512 GCA_039039985.1 Pseudomonadota bacterium
GGCTATCTCAACCTGCCGGACGAAACCGCCGCACGCTTTGTTCCGGACCCATTTCAAACGCCACCAGCGCGCATGTTTCGGACCGGTGACATCGGGCGCGCATTGCCTGACGGCCAGCTTGAGATTACGGGCCGTGCCAAGTTTATGGTCAAACTTCGCGGGTACACGATTGTGCCGAGTGCAGTTGAAGCCGCAATCACGTCGCATCATGAGATTGCCGCGGCTGCCGTCGTTGCGATCGACGATCCCCATATGGGCCAGCCCGAGCGCCTTGTCGCTTACGTTGCGGGCCAGTCCGGCCAACCGGGGTCTTCGGTACTTCGCGACTTGCGCGCGCACTTGCAATCCCGTCTGCCCGCCTACGCCATACCGTCTGAGTTCATTCCGCTTGCCGAGCTTCCGATTGCGGAAACAACAGGTAAAGTTGATCGCAAACGGCTGCCACCACCCACTGCTGGTCCGCAGCTACGTGAGGCCCATTCGGCACCACCTACGCCCGATCGCCGTCGGACAGAAGTCACTGCAAAGCTGTGCGAGATCTGGACTGACGTTCTCGGCCGTACGCCCGCGGTAGGTGACGACAACTTTTTCGATCTCGGCGGGCACTCTCTGCTGGCGATTGATGTCGTTCGGCGCACCGAAGCTGCGTTCGCTGTTACGCTGAACGTGATCGATGTCTTTGACTACCCGACGTTGGACAGCTTCTCTCGACACGTTGCATCACGTATGGCGCCGGTTTCGACTGCACATGCTCGCAGGCGCCCAGGTCGCTTGCGACCGGATGCTTCTGCATCTGCCGATATCGCGGTTGTCGAAATGGCCTGCCGCTTTCCCGGTGCGAATACACCGGAGGCGTTATGGGCCAACCTCCGGGCTGGAACGGAATCAATCCGGCAATTCACGGACGATGAACTTCGCGCCTTCGGCGTTCCGGGCGAATTGATCGGCGATCCAAACTACGTGAAGGCCGGCGCGCTTCTCGAAGATGTGGCTTCGTTCGACCCGGCCTTCTTTTCGCTTTCCATGCGCGAAGCAACTCTGATGGACCCTCAGCATAGGCTGTTTATCGAGTGCTGCTGGGAGGCAATGGAACGCTCCGGCCATGCGCCGGGACGCGCCGACGGTCGTGTCGGTGTATTTGCCGGCTGTTACCTGCCGGGCTATCTCGTCCACCATCTCGGCGCAGCTCAGCATCTCGACCCTGCCGATCCGACGCGCTTTCACTTGAGCGAAACCGGGAACGATAAAGACTACCTCGCGTCGCGTGTTGCCCACCTTCTGGATCTCAATGGTCCAGCGATCGCAGTTCAGACATCGTGTTCGACCGGTCTTGTCGCGATTGCGCAGGCGGCACAAGCAATCCGCGCCGGGCAGTGCGAGATGGCGCTCGCCGGCGCGTCGAGCCTGATGTTTCCTCGCGGCGGTTACATGCATGTTGCGGGGCATGTGAATTCGGCAAGCGGGCACTGCCGGACATTTGACGCGGCTGCCGACGGTACGATACTCGGCGACGGTGTCGGTGCCGTGCTTTTGCGCCCTCTGGATGAAGCGCGGGCATCCGGCGATCGCGTTCTTGCCGTCATCAAGGGCTTCGCCGTCAACAATGATGGTGCGCTGCGTGCAGGATATTCGGCGCCGGGCGTCCGCGGTCAGGTCGAGGTCATCAGCGAAGCCCTCGCGCATGCCGACGTTGACCCTGAGACCATCGGTTATGTCGAGGCACACGGCACGGCAACAACGGTTGGCGATCCCATAGAAGTGCGCGCGCTTTCGGAGGCCTGGCGACAGCACACGGACGCAAGTCAAGTTGCGGTTATCGGTTCGATCAAGCCAAACATTGGTCACGCCAACATCGCTGCTGGCGTCGCCGGCTTTATGAAGGTCGTGCTGATGCTGCAGCATCGGCAGATCCCGCCTCAGATCAACTTTCAGACAGAGAATCCGGACCTGCGGCTCGCGGAATCCCCGTTCCGGATTGCGGCAGAGCCTGAAGATTGGCCCCCGCCCGAAACCGGCCCGCGCATGGGCGCCGTCTCAAGCTTCGGGATTGGCGGAACAAACGCGCATATGATCCTCGCAGAAGCGCCGCAACGCCCTGCCGCACTCCCGCAACCGCCTATGACCGACATCATTCCACTGTCTGCTCGCTCGCCGAGCGCGCTTACTCATCTACGCGAGTCTGTCGCTGACCATTTGCAAGCGACCCAAGCGCGGTTCACCGATGTTGCAGCGACGTGTCAGTTGGGGCGACAGCAAATGCCCTATCGCGCAGCCGTCGTCGCTCCAGACAACACGTCTGTTTGTACGGCGCTGACCGCGTGGCGCCCTGGGCCCGACCGCCGAAGCAATGGTGCAGGCGTTGTGTTTCTGTTTCCGGGGCAAGGTGCTCAACATGCCGAGATGGGCGTCTCGCTTCTGCGAGACTCACCGACATTCGCCAAAGAATTTGATCGGATCGCGGCTCTGTTTGCGCCGCATATCAAGTATGACCTGAGCGATCTGGCGGACAACGCCACAGCATCCCGATTGCTCGCAACGGCAGATGGGCTGCAACCCGCGCTCTTCGCCGTTGAATATGCCTTGGCGCGGTCGCTGATCAAATTGGGCATCCAACCCATCGCCATGGTCGGACACAGTCTGGGTGCTTATGTTGCGACAACGCTTGCCGGTCTGTTGTCGCTTGAGGACGCGGTGCGACTTGTCGCCGAACGCAGCAAAGCCATGGAGGCCGCACCCGAGGGTGCAATGGCCGTGGTTGAAGCGGATTGCGACACGGCGGCGTCTCTCATTCGAGACTTCGCCAACGTGTCAATCGCTGCAGTCAATTCCCGCGACGAAGTGGTTGTGTCCGGACCTCCCCAGGCCATCTCCGAGATCCGCAAACGCGCCGCCGCTCGCAACATCACGGTACATAACTTGACTGTCGCGCGTGCCTTTCATTCGCCGATGATGCAAGGGGCCGCGAATACGATTGCAGGTGTGGCCCTGACCAGCGCACCTGAGCTGCATGATCATGGCCCCCGCGTCGCCTGCAATGTAACCGGTGATTGGATGACAACGACGCTGGCGCGAGATCCGGCCTACTGGGCAGAGCATGCGCTTGCGCCCGTGCAGTTTGACGGAAATCTGATGGCTGCGCTCGCGCTCCAGCCCGCCGTAGTTATGGAGGTTGGCCCTAGCCAGTCGCTCAGAAGGCTTGTCCGCAAAGCCACCGGGACCCGCATCGACATCCCCGCGTACACATCGACGATGCGACACCCGCGCGACGAACGGCAAACAGATTGGGATACGCTCTGCCATGCACTCGCCCAGACCTGGCAGTGTGGGATTGATCTGGACTGGGCCGCGTTCCGCAATGATCGGCCTCCCGTGCAACGCGTACCATTGCCGACCTATCCATTCGAGCGAAAGCGCTGTTGGCCAGATCATGACGCGAGCACAACCCGTGGTCACGCGCGTCGACTTTCCGGCGATGATGAGCGGCGCGCGCTGCCATGGACGGACCGGTTTTACACTCAGTCGCAACAACGTGTAACTGCCGCACGTCCGCATCGGCAGAATAGCAGTTTGAGCGCGCAGCGTTGGCTGATCCTCGCTGATCGCGCACAGCAGGATGACGTGCAATTCGCTGTGATCACGTCTCTTGAGGCGCAGTGCGACACGACCATTCTTGACGTCGGCGAGTTATCCGACGGCGCGCCGCGGCGCCTGACCGATGCACTGACCGGCTTTGTGCAGTGCGATGGAGACCGCCGCATTTTGCTGACGTCGACGCTGACACTCGGAAACGATGACTTGACCCCAAACTCCGGCTCGGCGCTGGCGGCGCCTATGGGCGTGATCAAGGCGCTCGCGCACGTGCAGAGCAGTCACCCGATCCAGGTTTGGTCGCTCACGCGCGGCGGGATGGCAGTTTCCGGAGAGGCCATTTGCCCAATCGCGTCAATGGTCGGCGGGCCGTTGACGGTCTTGTCTCAAGAAAACCCGATGATCGAAACTCGGCAGATCGATCTTCCGTTTCGGAACCCAACTGACGATCAAACCGATTTCGTTTCAGCGGTCGTCGATGAATGCACGCCGCAAGCCCCCCGCCGCGAAGCCGCCATCGCCATCCGCCCGAATGGCCGATGGGCGGTGCGATACAGTCAGCTGAAGCTCTCTGACGATCAACGTGCGATTGGGCGCAGTCGGCTTGAAGTCGGTCCGCACATTATAACGGGCGGTAGCGGCCGCATCGGCCTTACGCTGGCCCGCCATCTCATCGGGCTTGGCGCTGACGTGTATCTCGTGTCGCGATCATCGCTACCGCCGCGCAAGGATTGGCCATCGATCATAGCCGATCCGGACGTTGCGCCGGAGATACGGCAGCGTCTTGAGAGCCTAGTGGCAATCGATGCCGGTCCCGGACACCTGACATTGGTGCAAGGCGACGTTTCCGAGCCGGGCCACATGACGAATCTGCTATGTAACGTCGCTGATCGCCATGGCCGGCTTGGCAGTATCTTTCACGCA
>JBCCOV010000298.1:0-4505 GCA_039039985.1 Pseudomonadota bacterium
CGACAGGCGAGTCGTGATTATGAATCTGATGACAGCATCAAAGCGACCGCCGAAGTAACCCGCCAGCACACCCAAGGTCGTGCCGATCACCATTGAGATCAGCATCGCCGCAAAGCCGATCAGGAGCGAGATACGTGCCCCCCAAAGTAAGCGCGACAGATAATCGCGGCCCAGCATATCCGTGCCGAGGGGGTGGTCCCACGTGGCTTTGGGATGATCGAACCAGGCCGGCGGAATCAACTTTCGTGACAGGATCTGGTCGTATGGGTCATGCGGTGAGACATACGGTGCAAGCAGGGCCATCAAGATGATGACCAGCAGCACGACCGCCCCGAAAACGAACCCCATGTGACCAAGCGCGCGCCACCAGAGTTGCGCCTGAGGTGAGGCGACCGATGTTGCGCCTGCCGCCGATGGTTTGTTGTCCGCTAAACTGTTTTTGGTTTCAATGACTGCCACGTCAAGCCACCCTGATGCGAGGGTCTATCCACGCGTTCAATACATCTGCCAGAAACGTGAGCACGATGTAGAAGATTGAAAAAACGAGCACGATCGCCTGCATCATCGGCAGGTCGGCACGCTGGATTGACTCCCATGCCAGAAAGCCCAGGCCGTTAATGGCAAAGATCGTCTCGATCACGATGGAACCGCCGAGCATGAAGCCGAACTGCACGGCCGCCAGCGAGACGACCGGTATGATCGCGTTTCGGAGGGCATGCTTGAACAACACACTGCTGCCGCTCAGACCTTTTGCCCGCGCCGTACGAATGTAGTCCGACTGAAGCACTTCCAGCATACCTGCGCGTGTCAGGCGCATGGCCGCTGGTGTCACGTAGTAGCCGAGGGCGATCGACGGCATCACAAAATTCGCCCAGCTTGCTGTTCCGGTGATCGGTAACAGGCGCCACGTGATCCCAAACCACAATATCATGGTTAGCGCGAACCAGAAGGTCGGCATCGCCTGACCAACCACGGCGATTGTGAGGGCAATCCGGTCAATCAGACTGTTTGGCCGGATGGCAGCGATCACACCCAACGGCACAGCGAGAAGCAACGCGAACGACAGCGCGCAAAACCCAAGCAACATCGTTGTTGGCAGGCGCTCGAATATCACGTCGGCTACAGGCTTCTTCAGGTAGTGGGACTGACCAAAGTCGCCTTGCAGGGCGCGGCCCAGCCAGTTCACGTACTGAACGATAATCGGCTGATCGTATCCGTAAACACGGCGGATGTTTTGTATGTCTTCTTCAGTCGCGGTTTCGCCGGCAAGCGCAATCGCCGGGTCGCCGGACAGGTAGATCATCGAGAATGTAATTAGCGAGACGGCTAACGCCACGAGCACTGCCACGGCAAGCCGTCTTATCAGGTATTGAACCATTTAAACGACCTTGGACAAGAACGCCGAACTCCGGCGGTGTTTCCTGTGAGGTTGATCTCACCGACACCACCGGAGCACAATCAATTCTTACGATTCTACTTCCAGCTTGCGGCGTAGAAGCGCGGGATCTCGTCCGGAGTCGTCGTGAAGTTGAGGTCGTTTGACCACGCGTAGTACTTGGCATACGTGAACATCGGCAACCAGTAGAGCTCGCCCGAGATCTTGGCGAGGGCCTTCTTATAGGCTGCCTTCCGCGCTTCAGGGTCGGTCGACGTATCGCCAACCTTCAACGCTTCGATCACCTCAGGATCCTTCGCAGGGTCGTCGCGACCGCCGGAGAAGAAGTGGCTGGTGATCGCTGACACGTCCGGAATGGAGTTCGACCCCCAGGTCATGTGGTTGATCGGCGTCTGCCCCTTCCAGACGAGGTCACGCAGTGCGCGATACTGCATGAACGTTAGCTTGGCTTTGATGCCGACCTTCGCGAGGTCACCGATGACAGCTTCCGTGAATTCGCGCTGGCGATAGGCGTAGATCGTGAACTCGAAGCCATCGGGATATCCGGCTTCCGCAAGGAGTTTTTTCGCCTTCTCCGGATCGTACGCCCAAGTCGTCACGTCCTGCGCGCAACCGAATTGATCGGGATGGCAAGCTGATGGAATAACGACAGATGCCGGGCCTACCAGTTCCTTCGTGATCGCTTCACGATTGATCGCATGCGCGACTGCTGCGCGCACCCGCTTGTCCGTGAAGAACTTCACGCCCGAGTCGCCATCGACGTCAAACGCGAGATACGACACCCGCATTGTCTTTTCGTTCTTGACCGTAACCGGGCCCGCCGACGCAAGACGCTCAGCCTGCTCTTTCGGAACATCCCAAATCCAGTCCAGGCCACCCGTCAGAAGCTCGGCAATCTGCGTATTGGACTCTTTGATTGTGCGGAAGCGGATCTTGCCGATTTTCGGCAACGGCTTCTCTGTTCCTGAGAAGTAGTTCGGGTTCTTTTCCCACAGCACGTATTCGCCGGCCTTCACCTCAGCCATCTTGTAGGGGCCGGTGCCAATGGGCTTCACCGCACCGTAGTCTCGTTTTCCATCTGCCGTGGCCGGCGCAGAATCATAGTGCCCTGCCGGCACCATGAAGACAGCGTTGGCGAGATAGGCAATCGCAGCCGGAAACGGCTTGTGCAGGTTGATCTTGACCTTGTGGCTACCGAGCTTTTCGGCATTCTTCATCCACTTGACGTTGTTGTACGTCAGAACACCGTTGTCTTTGTTCGAGACGTGATTGACGGTGTAGACGACGTCGTCTGCATCAAAGTCTGAGCCGTCATGGAACTTCACCCCTGTGCGAAGCTCTATCTCAAGCGTGACGTTGTCCGTCCAGGACCACTTGGTGGCCAGCAGCGGCGAATACTCGCCCGTCTTCGGATCGCGGAAAATCAGCGCGTCCCATCCAAGGTGACCCATCACTACGAGTTCGCGCGTGTTGTTGTAGTAGGGATCAACAACCGCAACTTCCCGGTCGGTCGCCCAATTCAAAGTATCATCTGCCTTGCCGGCAAGGCTTGGTAGCGCACTCGCGCCCCATAACAGCGCCGCGCCGGCGAGACCTGCAGTAATTTGACGAAGCATCGAGTTCGACTCCTCCGTAGTCTGGACTGTGGAAGCGCACACGCGTGCGCATACTAACCCGGTCGTCACCGTGGTCCGAAAATGTGCGAGGATCAAGCTTCTAAGTCTGAGCGACTTGCCCATTGAAACGGCATACTGAATTCTTGCTAAGCTCTACAACCAGCGGCTGTACGAGTTAACTTATGAGGCACGCGGTGATAATGCGCTCATAGCGATGACACATTAGCCTGGAACCTGAAATCCGCACCGGGGAGATAACGCCGTTCGCTGGCGCTATGCGTGCATTCGAGTTAGCCGTCCAACGCCATCTATCCTTCGCCACCTCCCACTCTTCCGAAGACACAGGGCTGCGAACCGCCAGCATGAAGCGAGCTCCTCTTAACTCTCCTCTCGCCGGTGCAACCTGGATGCTCCTGTCCTGTCTCTTGCTGACGGCTGTCTCCACGCTTGCCCGCCATGCCTCGCTTGAGGGTGTGCCCCTGGCTCAGATCGTGTTCCTTAGGCTTGCGTTTGCGTTGGTCGCTTTGAGCCCGTTGATCATACGGCGTTGGCCGGACATCATTCAGACCGACCAGCACTACCTCTACGGCGCTCGAATCCTGTGCGGTCTCATGGCTATGGTTGCATGGTTTGGCTCACTTGCATTGAGCCCGGTAGGTGACGTCACCGCAATCAGCTTTCTTACGCCGCTGATTAGTACCGTTGGCGCCGTAGTGCTTCTGGGTGAGGTCATCACGAAGAGGCGCACTTTCGCGCTTGCGCTCGGCCTGCTCGGCACGTTGATCATTCTGCGCCCGGGCTTGATCGATATCGGCATCGGCACATGGATTGCGCTGCTAGCCGCCTGCGGCATGGCCGCAGCGAGCTTGATGATCAAGTGCCTGACCGCGCGCGATGACCCCGACAAGGTTGTTGCGATATCGACGTTGTTTCAGACGCCGATCGTCATGGTTCCCGCCATTCTCGTTTGGCAATGGCCGACCTGGGACCTGTGGCTGGTGTTCGCGGCGATGGGTGTCTGTGCCTCGTTGGGACAGGTCTGTTTGTCACGCGCGTTCGCCAGCGCTGAAGTTGGCCTTGTTATGGGCATCGACTTTTCGCGGCTGCCGTTTGCCGTATTGTTCGGCTACCTGGCCTTCGGCGAGCTTATTGATCTGTGGACGTGGATCGGCGCGGTTGTCATTCTCTTCGGCGTTGTTCTCGCGGCCCGCGGCAAGGCGCAGACGTACAAGGCACAAACGCACAAGACACAAGCGTGCAAGCCTCAGGACGCGCCGCGCCAGAAGTCCCCGGCAGAACCGCGATGACAACGCAGTCGGCAGGGACGGCAGGAAGGTAGGAAGACATTGCTGCCGCCATTTGTCATCGGTGGGTTATTTATCGCTCGCGGCTATTCCTCGCTTCGCTCGGGCCCCATCGAGATGGCGTGTCCGCCATCTCGACATGTGAAATGCCCAACGCGGGAACACCCGCGTTGGGGTGGGGGCGGCGCG
>JBCCOV010000299.1:0-4451 GCA_039039985.1 Pseudomonadota bacterium
GTTGCGCCGCGCCCACCCCAACGCGGGTGTTCCCGCGTTGGGCATTTCACATGTCGAGAGGGCGGATACGCCATCTCGATGGGGCCCGGCCGTCAGGCCGGAACAGCCCGTGAGCGAAACACGAAAGACGAAACACAATTGCGCCGCGCCACCGGCAGCCGTACGGTCACGGCAACCTAAAGAGATCTATGCCGGGAGGAGACGCGCGTGCTGCTGGGCTGCATTGCGGACGACATAACAGGAGCCACCGATCTCGCTTTGATGCTGGCGCGAAGCGGCATGCGAACCGTTCAAGTGATCGGTGTACCGGAAGCTGGTACCAAATTCGGTGATTTCGACGCGGTTGTCGTCGCGTTGAAGTCGCGCACCAATCCACCCGACGAGGCTGTGGCCTGGTCGCTGGCGGCGTGTGATGTGCTGCTGGCGGACGGTGCGCAACAGATCTTTTTCAAGTATTGCTCGACGTTCGATTCAACGGAAAAGGGCAATATCGGGCCCGTGGCTGACGCGCTATTGGCAAAGCTCGGCGCGCAAATAGCAATTGCCTGTCCGGCATTTCCGGCGAATGCGCGATCGGTCTATCAGGGCTACTTGTTCGTGGGCGATCAATTGCTGTCGGATAGTCCTATGAAAGACCATCCGCTGACGCCGATGCGCGACTCTAGTCTGGTTCGGGTCTTGGCGGCGCAATCGCAGCACTCGGTTGGTCTCGTCACCTACTTTGTCGTCGAGGCCGGGCCAGGTGCCGTCAAGGCCATGATCGGACGTGCGCACTCTGAGGGCCATCGCTACGTCATTGTCGATGCGATCAACGAACGCCACCTGCACACGATTGGCGAGGCAGCTGCGGATCATAAGTTGATTACGGGGGGATCAGGCATTGCCGTCGGGCTGGCGAAAAACTTCATCGATCGCGGGCAAATGTCGCGCAGCGAGCCGGAAACGCGCATGGCGGCGCGTCCGGGCCGGGCCGCCATTCTCGCTGGCTCATGTAGTGCAGCGACCCGCGGGCAAGTCGCAGCAGCCATCGAAGCCGGCGTACCGACTCGCCGCATCCAGCCGCTTGACCTTGCGGAAAAGCGTGAGAGCGCCGCAGACTTGCTTGCCTGGGCGCTCCAGCAACCCGTTGATCAGCCGATCCTGATCTACTCCAGCGATGATCCTGAGAACGTTCGCGAGGTTCAAGACAAGCTGGGCCGCGATGCCGCAGGGGCGCTGATCGAGCGCACGCTAGCCGAGGTGGCGCGCGGGCTCGCCGTCAACGGTTTCACGCGTATGATTGTAGCCGGCGGGGAGACGTCGGGAGCAGCCATCGATGCGCTCGGTGTGTCGGCGATCTCAATTGGTCCCGAAATCGATCCCGGCGTTCCATGGACGCGGTCGACTGGGGACGACGGGCTGGTTCTTGCCTTCAAGTCCGGGAATTTTGGGACGCCGGATTTCTTCCTCAAGGCCTGGGATCTTTTGTCATGAGCGAAGAGACCGAGCTGCGTGAGCAAATCTGCGCGATTGGCCAGTCCCTGTTCAATCGCGGGCTCACGCACGGTTCGACAGGAAACATATCGGCGCGATTGGCGGACGGCGGCTGGCTGATGACGCCGACGGGTTCGTCGCTGGGCACCCTCGACCCGGCAAGGATCTCCAAGCTGGACGCCGACGGCCAACACATCGGCGGCGATCAGCCCACCAAAGAAGCCTTTCTGCACACCGTTATGTATGCCGAGCGACCGGCAACCGGTGCGGTGGTGCATTTGCATTCCACGTACTCCGTTGCCGTAAGCTGTATCGACGGCATCGATCACGAGAACTGTTTGCCGCCGATGACTGCGTACTATGTCATGCGCGTCGGTCGGCTGCCGCTCGTGCCTTACTACCCACCGGGGGACGCCGCGCTCGCCGATGCCGTCGGCAAGCTCGCGAGCCGACATCATGCGCTGTTGCTGGCCAATCATGGTCCGGTCGTGGGCGGAACGTCACTGTCGGCGGCAACCGACGCAATCGAGGAATTGGAAGAGACAGCACGGTTGTTTTTGATGCTGGAAGGCCGCCCTCTGCGTCTCCTGACCGATGCGCAGTCAGAAGATTTGCGCCGCCGATTTCGCTGATCTGCCATTACAAATCAGGGCTTGCATCAACCCAAGCTGCTGGTGCACTCATGGGAAAGAAGAGCGCGACCGCGTGCGGTAAACGCGCCTGAGAGACCGCAAGTCGCTTGTCACAAAGCGCGATCTTGCCCCCGGAGCACCGCAATGACATCTGACGCTGCGCTTGAGCAGGACAGCGCCTATGCTTGGCGCCGCCTCGTCATCTCGCTCGTGATTGCGACCATTGGTGGCGTTGGACTTTGGTCCAGCGTTGTCGTCTTGCCGTACATCGAAGCCGATTTCGGATTGGGGCGTGGTGAAGCTTCATTCCCGTATACGGCCACGTTGATCGGCTTCGCAGCCGGCGGCATCTTGATGGGGCGCCTCGCCGATCGCTTCGGGATCTCGGTACCGCTCGTCATCGGCGGCATAATGCTTGCGCTGGGCTACATTCTGACCGCGTTCGCAACGGCATATTGGCAGTTCCTGGTTGGTCAAGCGGTCTTGATCGGTGGTCTTGGGAGCTCAGTGAGCTTCGGTCCGCTGGTTGCCGACGTCTCGTTGTGGTTCAAGCGGCGCCGCGGCATCGCCGTTGCTTTGGCCGCAAGTGGCAACTACCTGGCCGGCGTTGTCTGGTCTCCGGCTATAGAACAGGCGACCGCCGCTTTCGGATGGCGCACAACGCATATTGGCATCGGTCTCATTTGCGTTGTGTTGATTGTGCCGCTTGCTCTTATGCTGCGCCGTCGCCCGGCCATCGAAGATTCGCCGGTGGCGTCCGACGCCGGCGCGTTCGCGCGACGGATTAACATATCGCCGAACAAGCTTCAGGCCATTTTGATGGTCGCCGGCGTGGCATGTTGCGTCGCGATGTCCATGCCGCAAGTTCATATCGTGGCCTATTGCGGTGATTTGGGTTATGGGCCCGCGCGCGGGGCTGAGATGTTGTCGCTCATGCTGGGGCTCGGCATTGTCAGTCGTCTGATATCAGGTTTGATTGCGGATAAGATCGGCGGCGTGGGGACCCTGATCCTGGGCTCAACCCTCCAATGCCTTGCACTGATGCTCTATCTCCCGTTTGACGGACTGGTTTCTCTGTATGTCGTCTCTGCGCTGTTCGGTTTGTCGCAAGGCGGCATTGTGCCGAGTTACGCTCTGATCGTGCGGGACTACTTCCCGGCGCGGGAAGCCGGAACACGGGTGACAGTTGTCCTAATGACGACGGTATTGGGCATGGCGCTCGGCGGCTGGTTATCCGGCGCGATCTATGACCTGACGGGTAGCTATCAAGCCGCATTCCTCAATGGCATAGCCTGGAACCTCGTGAACATGTCGATTGCCGCATGGCTCTTGTTGAGCGGCCGGCGTCCGCGGTCCGGACCTGCCACGGCGCCCGCCTGAGATGTGATATCCGCTTGAGATCTCTTGATTGCGGCTGAGTCAGGCGCGAGACTGCGCGCCGACATCGCGGCTCACCCGCCGGCAAATCAAGCATCGCAGGGAGATGGTCATGGAATACGAACGCATCGGTACAAGTGGCCTGATCGTTTCGCGGCTCTGCCTCGGCGCCATGATGTTCGGAGATCAGACCAGCGAAACGGATTCGATCGAGATCATACGTGCCGCGCGGGACGCCGGAATCAACTTCATTGATACGGCGAACGCCTACACCAAAGGCCGATCAGAGGAGATCACGGGCCGGGCGCTCAAAGATCATCGCAATGACTGGATACTTGCGACCAAGGTCGGCTCGGCCATGCGCGATGCGATTGGCGAGGACACTCTAAGCCGAAAGCGTATCATGACCGAGGCTGAGCGTAGTCTGGCCCGGCTCGATACGGACTACATTGACGTCTACTATCTCCACCGCGATGACCTCGTCACGCCACTCGAGGAGCCCGTTGCGGTCATGGGCGATCTCGTCCGGCAAGGAAAGATCCGCTACTGGGGATTTTCGAACTTCAATGGTTGGCGCATTGCAGAACTCGTGCGCGTCGCCGACGCCGTTGGTGCGCCGCGCCCGGTCGTGATGCAGCCGCTGTATAATGCGATGAATCGTATGATCGAGCAGGAGCATTTGCCGGCTTGCGCGCACTTCGGGATCGGCGTCGTGCCGTATAGCCCGCTGGCGCGCGGTGTTCTCACGGGCAAGTACGCCTTGAACCAGCCGCCACCTGCCGAAAGCCGGGCAGGCCGAAAAGATGCCCGGATACTGGAGTCCGAGTTCCGCCCGGAATCGATCGAATTGGCGCAACGCCTGAAAACGCACGCCGAAGCGCGTGACATGACGGCTGGTCAGTTCGCGCTCAATTGGGTGTTGCATAATAAGCTGGTCAACTCGGTGATCGTCGGACCCAAGTCCATGGA
>JBCCOV010000300.1:0-4355 GCA_039039985.1 Pseudomonadota bacterium
AACGCAGCATTTCCTGCATACCGGGACGATCAATCATGCCGCCGGACACACCTTCATCGACAAAGACGTCCGCAACATCATAGCCCTTGTAGCGGGCATACTCCCGGCACCGCGTTTCCCGTGAACCGAGACCATCCCCTTTCTTGAACTGCTTGTGCGACGACACCCGGCAGTAAATCACGGCGCGGGGAGCAGGTTCAGTATTGGCAGAGGCGGCGGTCGTCACGGCTATCCTTCTTTCTTGCGGTGTCGGGTTTGTGTGTTGTCGTTGGCGGGTTCACTTTGGCCTGTGCCAGCGACTGTCAAGTCTAGCAGATCGCTGTTGTTATTGCCATTTTCGCCAGAGCGATTGATCTCAATCTGCGTCCCTGGCGCGATGCCCCAGGCCTGATCAGCAAAGCTCTGCATGACCAGCCACATCGTCTCGATGTAGGCCAGCCTCTCAGCTTCGCACATCGCGAAATCTTCTAGCTAACCGAGATAGACTTTGGGATCGAAGGACATGCCAGATCATACCCAGATGGAGATAGAATCCCGGGGGCAAGTGTGGGCAAGTTTTTGTGGCCTCAAAACAGTTCCAGCTGGAGCACGGCTGCCGCATCCAGCATCTCCAATATCTCGCGGGCATCGGATGCATCGCTGCCGCCCGCCTCCTTGACCCCGCGGAAACGTTTGATGTGTTCACGCAGCCCGGCAGACCGCGCATCATCGAGGCCCTGAAAAGCGACCGGGTCCCAAACGCCAGGTGCGCTTCCAGCACCTGACATGGATAGCGTGTGACTTGTCGCCATGGGCCACAGCCCATTTGCACCGCCGGCGATTCTCACTTCCGCACGGCAACGTCCGGCCTGCAATTTGATAACCTCGTGATACAGGTCGAAAACACCGTGGGATTGATGGCGTCATCTTTGCGCGTCAGTCCCCAGAGCGATGCTGCATCCCACAGTGCTGGGGCGATGCAGTGGTAGCGCGGGCCATGTTGACGCCGGATCGTCTGCAATGCCGGGCGCAAATCCAAAACCTCGATGCCAAGCGGTTCAAGTGTGATACGTGGGTAAGGTGTCATTGCGCACCGTCTAAATCGATCATCGCCTTGGTCCGGCGCATGCGGCGGTGAATATGCTGCGCAAGGTCTGCCGGGATCTAGTCATTGTCAGTGATACCGCACAGGAACGCCAAGAGCTTGTTTAACTCAGCCCGGTAGAGATTGCGCTGCCCTAGGATAATCTCACGGGACACTTTGCCAGGCGCAAAGCTGAACCACTTTTCTCCGGAGCGTTCATGATAGCGAGCGCGGTAGCTGATGCCGTCCAGTTCAAATGCAATCGCGACAAGATCTTTGTCAAACATGCCCTCAGATTGGCGAGCGCAAATAGTTATCGGTCCATAATCGGGTTCAAGAAATGCGCGTACGCGTTCCTCCTCGGTGCTAGTGTCTTCAGTAATGGTCACGGATTTTCTCCTTATGGTTGGGGTTTGCAGCAACCCTCACTCGATGAAAAGAAATGGAAATGGGAGTCGCATGACCCCCTGGCCCTCGCCGAGAGCGGGGTAGCAAGTGCAAGGAGGCTCCGAACGCGGGGCCCCGCCGGGAGGTGGGGCAACGTTTGGATGCCTTGCACGCGCGAGGGCAGAGCCCTGAGCAGCATCGTCTCAAGAATTGCGGAGCATGATCTGCCATCGTGCGGGGCGGAGGGATCGTCACCGGAAGCGGCCGAGACGCAAAGCGGCTCGGTCGAGCGCCCAAAGGCGCGAGATAGAGCCCGACCCGACCACCGGGAGGGGTGGCCCCAGAAACAAGACCAGCAATCAGGTCGCTAAAGCAGCGCGCGCACGTTAGTGGGCAATCTGACAGAAAAGGCCAGACATCCCAAGGAGCGACTTGGAGCTCGCATTGTGACTGCAATGTGGAGGTAGCTGACATTGGCCTGCAGCTTGGGACAATGCTACAGACCTCGTCGTCGTTCGGCAGAACAACCTCAAATTGCTAACATCGATCACTGTGGAAGATTGTTCCCCGCTCAATTCCCGCCGCAGTGTCAGATCAAGCACCTCGTATTGGGGCGACAATTTTGTTCGACAAATCTGCGATTGAATTGCTCAACGTGAATGAAGCAGCCAACGCCGCAGGCTGTTGAGGGATGGGAGCCAGCTAATATGAAGACTAGGTTTGGCTTACCGGCTGGCAGAACAATACATGTACGCAAGCAATCTAGAACAATTACTCTTTGAACTCATCGCAAACGCCGATGCGAGTCGGACAGAGCGCGCCAAAGTGACTAAGCGCTTCGATACTCTGCGGAGTTTCGGACGTCTTCCTCGCGGACGTGCGAATCACGCGGCACTGTTAAGCGACGAGCATATTGCTTCTGCGATCCTTGGATTGGCAACGGACACACCGAGTTGGGCAGGACACGTCTCCATCGTTCTCGGCAACTTGGTGCCCGTCGGCGGCTCATCGGCCTCCGTCAACGATGCGGCTACTCTCAATCAATTTGTGCAGCAGTTGCTGATTGACCAATCAGCAAGAAAAACACTGATCACGCTGACAATCACGAGTGCCGAAGTCGGTGTGAACTCGAACGGATCAGCACGAGCGACATTCAAAAATGCGGATGGCGAGAAGGCGGTGAGTTTTGTATCCCGACTTGCTTATTCCTTGCTACAACCTGGATCCGAAAACACGTACGATCATGACCGACAATTCTCTCCAGCTGCCCGCCTGTTCTCGTTCAATCCTAAGTTCTTTGCAGAGATTGCTAGGCAGACGGCGGACATTCGGACTCGAAAACCTAAGCCGTTGAGTGACGGAAATGAATACAAAGGGGAGGAAGCTGAGCGACGCAGGCTTGCTAAACTCGGGGTTCAACGAGGATCTCGTTATCTGACCATCGGCGTCGACAATCAAGTCACCTGGCCGCGGGAAGCGACCCTGATCAAGTTCGACGAATACAGCATGGTCCTCCTGCCGAAAACAAAGGAGGATGTTCAATCCATCAACTTGGATCTCACAGCGAACAAACTGACGATCAAGCAGGCGCGAACCGTAATCAATCGCTTTCTCAGCATCATGACCTGGTGCGACGACCAGTTCGCGGTTGCTCAGGATGGATGGGCCGGCAATCCAATCCCCAGCCCAGTTTCCCGCCGGGACCTTGCTTTTACGACGGCGCACTATTGGATATTCGATCGGAAGATTCCGAGTGATCCTGACGCCATGCGTGCCTTGGCGTTATATCGTGAAGGAAGGAATGCAGAACAGAACTTCTTAATAAGTTACGCCGTTCTTAGCTTCTACAAAATCATCGAGATCAAATACCCGAGCGGTCCGCAAAATCGTTCTTGGATTTCTTCCGCCTTCCCCAGTATTGAGCCCACAATTCGGACGGAGGTCGCCCACGAATTCCATCGAGAGCGCGGATCAAAGGAACCAGCGCGCCACATCTACGACGCTTATCGTCTCGCTGTGGCACACGCCAGTGCGAGGACAATTTCTGATCCCGACTGTGCCGAAGAGCTCAATCGGCTGCACATCGCGGCAGATGTCCTGAGGATGGTCGCACGCCATTTCATTTCGACTGAGTTGCGAGTATCCGATTGCTTGTACTCTGGGGACTAGACAGCGATTGGTATCTCAAGCTTCCGCAACGCCTCCTCCAGCGGACATAACCAGCAACCACAGGCGAGTCACCTGTCGCAAGCCGACCGACGTCCGCAAATGGGATCGAGCGCCGGGCGAGAGCGCCGGCCTATCGGCCAAACGTCGCGATGGTCCGATAGCCTCCGTCGGCCGTCAGCCGAGATGGGCCAATTCTCGGTCATTCGAGGAGGGCGTACAGCCCGACAGTCGCTCCGGCACGTCATCCTATGTGCAGCCACCCCCGTCGACCGCACGCTGCACGCAGCACTTATGTCCTCTGCCGTGGGGATTGTGTTGCAACACTCCAGCCGAGACGAGCGCTATTGCCTGCGGGAACATTGATGGGACGTGAGCGAGGTTGCCGCTGAGGTCGCTCGACGTCGTAGCCGTTCGTCGCGAGACCGCGGCCTGAGCAGACACGTCCGGTCGTAGTGAGATCGGCGTCCGCCGGACAGTCATAACAATCACGCTCGGCATCGTAATTGAAGTCGGATCGACTGAAGGTGCCGTCACCACGCGCGGACTTATCAATGACCGGGACATGCGGCGCGATACCTTTCTCCTCGACAAGCCAACCCAGGTTCTCGGCAGACCCGTAAGCGGCATCAGCCGCCAGCCAGCCAGTCTGGCTTCAAACCGAAGCGCTGCTCGGTCCGCTCGATCATCGTGCGCGATGCTCAGACTTCGGCCTGCCGGATCGCACGCGAGGCTTCGA
>JBCCOV010000301.1:0-4278 GCA_039039985.1 Pseudomonadota bacterium
ATGTCCATCACAGACGACCGGGCGTCCAAGGCGAAATCGCGTTCATCGCCGGCCTGTTCGAGGCAGTTGCCTAACAAATAGGCACGTGGCAGGCGCGATCAGCCTGCACCGACTAACGCAACAGTCCCGTCGAGAACGAGCGATACCTTTTCGTCACCTTCCTCAGCTGCCTATCGATCCTATGTATGTTTTCACATCGAGCTGAACATGCTCCCATTACCACGATGAAATTATAACTCAAGGCAATTCAGTTTGAAATTCTATTTCGCGGCATAGAACTCCGAGAAACCCTTGCTCACAATGCGAAACCAGGTACCATCCAATCGGATCCTTGCCAGACCCTCGTTGAGGGTTGCGATGATCTCAGTTGCTTGCGGATGGCTCTTGGAAACAAAAACTGCTAACGTGCTACGGGTAGTTAATGCCTCCACCCGGTCAATTTCTGAGATGATACCGAGGTTCTTGGCGGCAGCCTCTGCGACGTTGACTGTCATGCTTGCCGCCGCTGCCTGACCGCTCACGACCGCTTCAAGGCAGGCTTCTGGTGTCTCTGGCTGGATCAATGTAACAGCGCTGCCATCGAGGCCAAATGTCTTCAAATGGCCGTCTGAATAGTCTGCAGGCAAGCAAACGGTATTTTCTAAGAATGGTGCCCGATCTTCCGCGTTTACTAATATGCTATTTCTTGGCACGAAAAGAGTCTGGACAATCTCATAAAACGGATCGGAATGAAGAAACTCGTCGCATCTGAATTGATCATTCTCACCCAGAAGATTTCCGGCAATACAATTCGGAACCCGCCAAGGAAAAGCACCGTCAAACGCTTGACTAGGCAGAAGCACATCTAAATGAGAGCCCCAGTCATTTACAAACGTAACGCTAGCTTCTACACTGCCGCCAACAGAGTCCATTGCCGCGTCGACAAGCTGTGTATAGACACCGCCTCCTGGCATGCTTTCATCTGTAAAGGGTGCATAACCTGTTCCTGTAACCAACTTTAGACGCCGAACAGGATCGAACTGCTCGTCTATGCTTACGCCAGTAGCCGGAACTTCATCAATCGGCTCGGGTAACCCCTCAGAAGGCGACGCGATGGCTTGCCGTGGCTGCGCTTCGAGAGGTAGGGAGCCATCCTCGCATGGCAACTGAAGGCTCACGCCAACCGTTATTCGATCTGGATTATCCCCGATCACCCCTCGATTGGACTGATAGATTAGCTCGTAGTTGATCGTTCCGTAAACGTCTCGAGCAATTGAACTCAAAGAGTCGCCTGCTCTAATGTTGTAGATTGAACAGGCCTCTTGAGCCGCAACACTCACAGGACATGCGCAGAAAGCGACAAAACTAGCCAATGTAACCATCTTCATGAAAGTGTTCCTCTGCGTGCTGCGGGATTATAGCCGCTCCATCAAGTCAAAAGCGACTTGAACCCTTTACGCCTGAAGATGCAACGAAATGTGTCGATGATTCGATGAAATTTGGCCTATTTGGCACTGTTGCATTATTGACGGCCGTTGGCGAGGCTGCGGCTCTGGAGGTCTGGCATGCCGCGCAAATCGCCGTTCAAGCACCACCGTTTTCCGCGGGACATCATCCTTCGCGCGGTGCGCTGGTACTTGCGCTATCCGCTGTCTTACCAGGATGCCGTCGATCTTCTTGCGGAGCGCGGCGTCGCAGTTGATCGGTCGACCGTGTATCGCTGGGTTCAGAAATTCAGTCGGGAGCTGACGAAGCGCGCCGAAAAGCACCTGCGACGGGCCAGCGTCAATTGGCACGTTGACGAGACCTATTGGAGTGGAGTTCCCCCGGTTGCGTGGACACCCTTTGACTGAAGTGGAAAGGTGTTCAGATGCCGCGAACAAGGATCCCGTACCCGGTGGCTCTCCGGGAGCAGATCGTCGAGTTGCACAAGGCGGGTCGCAGCGCGGAAGACCTCGCTCGTGAGTTCGAGCCCTGCGTTGCGACGATCCATGGCTGGATCAGGCAAGCGGAGCGGGATGGCGGCAGGCGTGCTGACATTCTGAGTAGCGAAGAACGGGACGAACTGCGCCGCCTCCGCAAGGAGAACCGGCAGTTGCGGCAGGAGAGAGATATCCTGTCAAAGGGTCGTTCATTGAAGGCGGTTGCCAGTGGATTGCGCCACTGGTTCGAGCAACCACTGGCGACGGTTCAAGCACAATGGACGACGCCTGGTTCGCTCAGAACGACGCGATGCCGTCGAGGGTGAGGCATGTTGGCCGCCATGGGTTCGAGGGCCATGCCGAACGAATTCATGACCGCGAACCGGGCCAAATACTCTGTCGAGACCATGGCGCGCACTCTGGGCGTGTCGCGTAGCGGCTGTCTCAGCCTGGCAGGTGAGAGGTCCGTCCGCGAGGGACATTGCCGACCGGGAACTGACGGACCTGATCCGCCGGCTCCATACCGCTTCCCGGGAAAGCTACGGCGCCCCGCGCATCCATGCTGAACTGGCCGATAGCGGTATGCATATCGGTCGGAAGCGCGTGGAATGGCTGATGAGAGCGGCAGGTCTGGTTGGCGTCAGCCGACGCCGCGGCGCTCGAACCACGATCCGCAACGACCGCGTACGTCCCTCCGCCGATCTGGTAGACCGCAACTTCTGCGCGGACGTGCCGAACAGACTTTGGGTGGCTGATATTACTCTGAGTAATTGATCCCCCGCGCTCTCTGACGGCTCCCTGCGGCCGGCGATGAAGGAGAGTGGACATGGAAGAACGATACCACGCAGGCCTGGATGTCTCGAAGGACACGACGGCGATCTGTGTGCGCCGCGGCGACGGCAGCGTGGACTGGGCCTGCGAGGTCGCGACGGACCCCGATGCGATCCATGCGACCTGGGGGATGGCCTCGTGCGCGTCGTGCTCGAGACCGGGCGGATGGCGAACTGGCTGCATGGCGAGCTGACGCGCGGGAGGCTGCCGGCGATCTGCGTCGATGCGCGTCAGGCGCATGCGGTGCTCAGCCAGATGCACAACAAGACGGATGCGAACGACGCGGCGATGCTGGCCGATCTGGCACGCACCGGCTTCTACCGGAAGGTCGAGGTCAAGAGCCGCCACGCCCAGGAGCGGCGTGCGCTTCTGGCTGCGCGCGACGCGGCCATCGGGGCGCGGCGTAATGCCGAGAACACGATCCGCGGCCTGCTAGCGAGCTTCGGGTTGCGCGTGCCCGCCCAGCCGCGGACCTACGAGGGGCGCATCCGGGCGGTACTGGAGGACCAGGACACGCTCGCGCCGATTGTCCTGCCGCTCTTGGCAGTGCGGACGGAGGCGCTGCGCCAGGCGGCGGCGCTGACCAAGGAGCTCGTCCGGCAGGTGAACGCGTCGGAGGCCTGCCAGCGGCTTATGACCGTGCCGGGCGCGGGCACGGTGACGGCGGCGACCTTCGTGGCGACCATCGACGCGCCGGGACGGTTTGCGAAGTCACGCTCGGTCGGCGCCTATGCGGGGTTCACGTCGAGGCGGCATCAGTCGGGCGCCGTGGACTACGGAGGTCGGATCTCCAAGCGCGGGGACCGGCTGCTGCGAACGATGCTCTACGAGGCCGCCAATGCGCTCCTATGCCGCGTGAAGCCCGGCCGGGGCCAGGCGCTCCGAGATTGGGCCAAGGCCCTGAAGCGGCGCACGCGCCACAAGAAGGCGGTCGCTGCGCTGGCGCGGAAGCTCGCGGTGATGATGCACGCGATCTTGGTATCGGGCGGTGTCTATCAGGAACGGGAGGCATGAGTATGGCTAGCGACGGATAGGCGGGAGGACCGATACCTCCGCCGAAGCAGTTGCCGCGTCGGCTGACGGTGGCAGGCAATGGGACGAGCCCGTGAGATCTACCTGCGGTCCTTCGAGAGCCGCGCATATCACCTAGGGATGCCCAAGCCTTGAATGCCGAGATGAAGCGTCGACAGACGACTTCGTAAAGAACCTTGCAGGCTGCCGACGCAGACAGCAAACTGACCGAGCGCAGGGGGTCAATTAAAGAACCTAGGTCCCGACCTGAGCCGGGTTCCTGTATCTGGCGGTCGTCCTCGAAGCCTTCTCGCGCGGTCGCCATCGTGCTTGAACCAATGGCGCATCAATGGCTCCCCGTCGGTTGGGCCATGGGGACCAACCTGAAGACCCAGCTCGTTCTCGACGGGACTGTTGCGTTAGTCGGTGCAGGCTGATCGCGCCTGCCACGTGCCTATTTGTTAGGCAACTGCCTCGAACAGGCCGGCGATGAACGCGATTTCGCCTTGGACGCCCGGTCGTCTGTGATGGACAT
>JBCCOV010000302.1:0-4252 GCA_039039985.1 Pseudomonadota bacterium
GCAACTCTGGTGGCGCGCGCTTGGTCACATGGGGTTCGTTTTCGGGGCGGTCGTGCTGCTGGTCATCATCTTGATGGCCCTGCTTGCACCGTATGTCTCACCGCATGATCCATACGACCAGATCCTGTCACGAAAGTTGATTCCGCCGGCCTGGTTCGATCATCCCAAAGCCACCTGGGACCACCCCCTCGGCACCGATATGCTGGGCCGCGATTATCTGTCGCGCTTACTTTGGGGGGCACGTATCTCGCTCCTGATCGGCTTTGCGGCGATGCTGATCTCAATGGTGATCGGCACGACCTTGGGTGTGCTGGCGGGTTACTTCGGCGGTCGCGTTGATGCTGTCATCAGCTTCATAATCACGACCCGCCTGTCGATGCCGGTCGTACTTGTTGCGCTTGCAGTGGTCTCGCTGGTCGGTTCATCGCTCACTGTTGTCATTCTCGTTCTCGGCTTGTTGATTTGGGACCGCTTCGCCGTCGTGATGAGGAGTGCGACGCAGCAGGTTCGCAATCTCGATTTTGTCGCGTCAGCCGAAGCACTGGGCTCATCCACATGGCGGATCCTGGTTGTCGAGATCATGCCGAACATCTCGAACCAGTTGATCGTCATTGCCACGGTCGAGATGGCGCATGCGATTCTGCTCGAAGCCGCACTCTCATTCCTCGGCCTTGGCGTGCAACCTCCCGAGCCGTCCTGGGGCCTGATGATCGCCGAAGCGAAAGGCATGATGTTTTTTGAGGGATGGCTGATAACGATCCCGGGCATCGCTCTGTTTATGCTTGTCCTGGCTATCAACCTGCTGGGCGACGGTATGCGTGACGTCACAGCGCCGGAGAACCGGAAATGAGCCCGGCAGAGATGACCGCTAACGATCCGAATGTACCAAACGCGCCTGAAGCCCAGACACCAACGCTATCCATTCGTGATTTGACCGTTTCGCTGCCGAAGAGTGCGGAGCGGCCGTTTGCCGTACGCGGTCTCAGCCTTGATGTCATGCCAAGCGAGATCCTGTGCATCGTCGGCGAATCCGGTTCCGGCAAATCTGTTACTGCGCTGGCCACGATGGGCCTGTTGCCGCCGGGCGTGCAGGCAACCTCCGGTCAGATACTGTTTGAAAATCAGGACATCCTGAAGCTATCGCCCAAACGGCACAACGCCATGCGTGGCGACCGGATGTCGATGATTTTCCAGGAGCCTATGACGGCACTCAACCCGTCCTACACGGTCGGGGAGCAAATTGAAGAAGTCTTCCGTGCCCACCGGCGGGGTCAGATGTCGGCGACTGAGCGTCGCGAGCGTACGCTTGAGCTGCTTGATGAGGTTCGTCTGCCGGAGCCAAAACGATTGGCCGGCTCGTTTCCTCATCAGCTGTCGGGTGGGCAGCGCCAGCGGATCATGATTGCCATGGCGCTGGCCCTCGATCCCAAGTTGCTCATTGCGGATGAACCGACGACCGCACTCGACGTGACAACGCAATCGCAAATCTTGAAGCTGTTGAAGCAGCTCAACGCGCGCCACAACGCCGGCATCATGTTCATTACGCACGACTTTGGTGTCGTGGCTGAAATCGCCGACCGCGTTATCGTGATGCGCCATGGCGAAATTGTCGAGCAGGGGACATCGGACGCAGTTCTCAATCATGCGCAGCATCCCTACACCCGCGCTTTGATAAACGCGGTTCCGCGCAAGTCCGACGACGTCGATGTTTCAGAAAGCCGAGAGCCCGTCGTCATCCGCGTTGAAAACCTGACCAAGACGTTTCACGTCTCCGGCAGCCTGTTCAAGCAGAGCCGAACCGTTCATGCCGTCAAATCCGTGAGTTTCAACGTGCGGCGCGGCGAGACGCTGGGCATCGTGGGTGAATCCGGCTCGGGCAAGACAACTCTTGTGCGGTGCCTGATGCGGCTGACCGATCCGGATTCAGGCTCAATCGACGTGGGCGGTGTTGACTTTGCGAACCTCTCTCGCGCGGCCTTACGCGAGCACCGGAAGAACGTGCAGATTGTCTTCCAGGACCCGTACGGCTCGCTGAATCCGCGCCGGCAGGTCGGCAGCCAGTTGATTCAGGGTCCGATGAACTTTGGCATTTCAAGGCGAGAGGCTCTCGCACGGGTCGATCGGCTTCTGCGCATTGTTCGCATGCCGCCAGATTGCATTTACCGGTACCCCAATCAGTTCTCCGGTGGCCAGCGCCAGCGTCTCTGTATCGCGCGCGCTCTTGCTGTTGAGCCACATGTGCTGATTGCGGACGAGGCCGTCTCCGCGCTCGACGTATCCATTCAGAAGCAGGTGCTGAAACTCATCAACGACATTCGCGATGAGTTTGGCCTCACTGTCATCTTCATCACTCATGACTTGCGCGTTGCGGCCCAGGTGTGTGATCATGTCCTTGTCATGAAGGATGGAGAGGTCGTCGAAAGGGGTAATGTCGAGCAGATTTTTGAGGCACCGCAGCACGCGTATACGCAGTCGCTACTTGCCGCGCAGCCTGGGCTCGACTGGGACATTCCCCAGTTTGATGACGTCGATGAGGAAGCGATTGTAGCTTCATAAGGCCAGCGTTGCGCCGGATGACGCGACCGAGGGCCATACGTATCAGAGGAGGCGGCAATGGCAAGCCGAACGGGCGCTATTGAGCGTGCACGCGCATACATTGACGCGGGTCAGTTCGAGATCGACCTGGCCCGACGCGTGGCAATTCCAACGGAGAGCCAAACACCTGTCGGGCTGCCTCATCTCACGCGGTATCTCGATGAGGAAATGATACCGGCCCTTGAAGGCATGGGGTTCACCTGTCGCACGTTTGACAACCCCGTCGCAGGGTGTGGGCCGGTGTTACTCGCAACGCGGCATGAGGACGATGCTGCGCCAACGGTTCTGGGTTACGGCCATGGAGATGTCATTCGCGGCCTTGACGATCAGTGGACCAAAGGCGACGGGCCTTGGAAGACGGCTCGCGATGGCGACAAGCTTTATGGGCGTGGCACGGCTGATAACAAGGGCCAGCACACGCTCAACATCGCGGCGATGAATGCTGTTCTCCAGGAACGCGGCCAGCTCGGCTTCAACGCCAAGATCCTCATTGAGATGGGAGAGGAAAACGGCTCCAAAGGTTTGCGTGAGATCATGGCCGCAAACCGGGATGCCTTCGCGGCAGATGTGTTCATCGGTTCGGACGGCCCGCGTGTGAGATCAGACCGGCCGACGATGTCCCTTGGCGCACGGGGGGCGCATAACTTCGATCTCGTTTGCAAGTTGCGCGAAGGCGGCCACCACTCCGGCAATTGGGGCGGAGCCTTGGCAGACCCGGCAGCCATCCTCTCTCACGCCATTGCAACCATCGTCGATGCCAAGGGTAAGATCCAGGTGGCCGAGTGGCGGCCGCAGGAGATTCGCGCGCCGGTGCGCGAACTGCTCGCGGATGTCGAACTCGATGGCGGCCCGAACGGTCCGGAGGTCGATCCGGACTGGGGCGAACCTGGGCTATCGCCGGCAGAGAACGTTTACGCCTGGAACTCATTTGCAGTTCTGGCCATGACATCCGGCAATCCGCAAAGTCCGGTTAATGCGATTGCGCCGTCCGCGCGCGCGCATTGCCAGCTCCGTTTTATTGCCGGCACAGATGAGGACCAGATCGTTCCGGCGCTGCGTCAGCATCTGGACGCGCACGGCTTTGACAACGTGAAGATCGAACCGCCGCCTGAGGGCAATGCGGGCGGGTTCGGTGCAAGTCGCACCGAACCAGATCATCCCTGGGCGCGATGGGTTGCAACGTCGATGGTCAGATCCACCAACGCACCGCTTGCCATTATTCCGCAAACCGGTGGTTCAATCTGCAATGACTTGTTCACCGACTTGCTTGGCATTCCCGCAATCTGGATCCCGCATTCGTATGCGGCGTGCTCCCAACATGCGCCGGATGAGCACATTTTGATGTCCGTGTCGCGGAACGCCATCGAGATTATGGCGGGGCTCTACTTCGATTTGGAGACCTGTCGCCGCAAGGGCCGATAACATGGCCACACGCCCAATATGACAGGAGGTCGAGCCATGGCGAACGCGATGATCGTTGCGCCGCAGCCCGAGGCGGTAGAGGCCGGCGGGGACATTCTGCGTGACGGCGGAAATGCAATCGACGCGGCAATCGCCTGCGCGTTGGTTCAGACCGCTGTCGACCCGTTCATGTGCGGAATTGCCGGGTTCGGGTCGATGCACGTCTACATGCCGTCACGCGGGGTGCACACGTGCA
>JBCCOV010000303.1:0-4190 GCA_039039985.1 Pseudomonadota bacterium
GACACTATCTGGGTGGCCCGCGATCTAGGTTATCGGGGTGGCCGGCGCACCGGGATTCCCCTCACAGACGAAGCGCATCTGCATGACGCGTCATCTTTGTTTTGCGGTGCTTCGCTTTCCCGCGCGACGATCGGGGCACCGGTTGCTGAGCGGACTGCAACTATTACCTGGGGACAACTAAGCGCCATTGGTAAACCCGTGATGCTCTGGAACGTCTTCCCGCTCCATCCGCACGCACCAGGCAACGCAATGACCAATCGCAGCCACAAAAAGTCAGAACGTGTTGCCACTTGGCCGTTCATGCTGGCACTGTTGGACTTGTTGAAACCTCGTAAACTGGTGGCAATTGGCCGCGATGCTGGAATGGCCCTTGCAGATCTTTCAATAGATGTGTCGGTCGTCCGCCACCCTAGCTATGGCGGCCAGGCAGAGTTCATTGCGGGCATACAAGAAATCTATGACTTGGCACCGACGCCGGCCGCGACAGCTGAAGCAACGCTACCGTTCGCCGAGTTTGCTTGATCAAACGCCTGAGGCAACGCGTCGTACTGGTCGAAAAGCACCCGCACGTCTTTGCGAGTGGTCGCGCCACCGGCACAAGTGCGCGGTAGATCAATAGTGGCGTGCGACGAAATGATCGTGAGAGGACCCACATCTTGATCGGTTTCCTTTGCGACAAACGCCATGAGCTGTCCCAAACCGATAAGGTTTCCAAGAAGCTTTTCGATGTAATAGTGGTTCCGGTAAAGGGCGGTTAGGGTGACGGTCTTTCTGGGGCCTGGCAAGCGCTTGAAGCTCAGAAAGCTCAGGCACTGCCCACCATAAGGTGAGTTATCAACGTCACGCGCCGGATCAAACAACGCCAGCTCATACTTATTCATCGATGTGAGCTTGCGCATGCGCGTAACGATATCCCAAAGAGGGTTGTCGTGTGGGGCACCTGGCCAATGGGTCATGCGCTCGAAGTAATAGCCAGACCAACGCTCTTTCTTGCGCACTGTAGGCAGGACACGGTCGTGAAATGCCTCGAAAAACTCAGGCGCACCGTGCCGGTTGTATAGCGCTTGTGGGAAAATCGTGTTCGAGATTGTACGCACAGACTTGTCATGTCGGCGCAAGAACTGGTCTACGACGGCAACTCGGTCGTCGCTAAGTGACGCCCCAGCCGTTGGGTCTTCGACTGTCAGAATGACATTGTGCGCTTCATGGCCCGACGCCTCATCAACGGCACGCACCGCCTCCCGCCAGGTTTCAACGCAGCTAGGCTGCGACAGCACGATTGGGGACATCACAGGCCTCCTTCAAAAACGCCAAACCGTACATGTGACGGCTCAGATAATCCTCGGTCAGCCAGATATGCCCTGCCAAACCCCAACTGGCCCCCCAACTGTTGCGGATGAGAATAACGGGTTGGCCCAGGTAGTTACCGTAACCTACCGCAATAATTGCGTGCCGCGGCGCAGGAAACACCTGATCTTGGTCGTCATGAACAACCACACCACCATTCGGTGGACGGAAAAACTGCCGCGTCAGCGTCGACAAGACGATTGCGGGCCTTTTGTTGTCCAGAGCCCCCCGGATCAAATCTAAGTCCTGCTTCGGCTGCTCACCGTCGCGGCCAAAAAGCGTGCCGACTGCAGTTGGTGGCCCATATAGTGAAAGATCATTTGGCAACGCTGGTAGGTAGGGCCAGCCTTGTTCTTCTGGCTGTCCTTCATGCGCGAGCGCCGCGAGCACATCGTTCAGAAATGCACCTTTTGTAGGCGACCGACCCGACCTTTGTTGCGCATGATAAAACACATACTCACACGACAGCGGATCCCAACCTTCTCGCAGTCCAGCATGGGCGTCGCTCGCGGCAAAAGCCAAACAGGTTGGCCGGGCACCTTGGTCCCGGACAGGCCCAAACTGGCCACGCAAATCAACCGACACTACAACTGACACTCTATGCGGCCTCCACCATTAGCCGCTCACGACGCTCTACGCGCGATAGCCCTTCTTCTTCCGGGCCGGTGAAATCAAGTTCCAGTTCCAATCGTGTCAGAGCCTGCGCAAGATCCCATGGACGGGTCTCATCAAGAACCAAACGCCCCCGATAGTCTTCTGGTGGTTGCGCTGTTACCCGTCTAACGCCAGAGTCACCGACGCTTTCCGTCTCAATCTCAACCACTTCATCACGAACAATGGCGAAGCCGCTGTCGCGCAACTCATCGATGTTCCACAGGTAGCCACCGTTGCTGTGCTCGGTCAGCTTCAAGATGAATAGGTCGTTCCGGCTGCCATCAATCCGCGTTCCGGCATCGTGTTCCGTCAAAAGCCAGACGTCGCCACGGTAATTCGTTGGGCGGTGCCCATCCAACAAAGCCTCTTTGAGAGCGCGGCGCTGCGTCAGAAGAAGTTCGCGTGCTTGTTTTGGGTTGATCATCTTGTAGCGGACCAATGTCCAGCAAAACGCCTCGTAGCTCACTCCGAGCCGCAAACTAAGCTGATAGATGACGTTCGGCCGCCGCAGATGCGTTGTTCTGATGTTTTGCCGTTTCATGTGGTTGGCAATAAGCCACTTGGGCAACAGGAAAGCCGCAGCGAAGCCATCCGCCTCGACCTCTTGGAGATCTTGGCCGGGCTGCTCATTCATCGTCATCCGCCGCAAGATGTTTTCATCGTCCAAGCTCGGCTGGTGGTTCAGCATGCAGTGTCCGAGTTCATGAGCAGCAGTGAAGCGTTGGATGCTCAGCGGACGCTGTGTCGTCACCAAGATGCCCCGTGTTGGGAAGTTGAGGAACGCTCCGAGCAACCCGTCGAGAGGGCGAAACAACAACGGAACGTCCAGCTTGGATATCGCCGCGAAAACGTTGATTGCTCCGCCAGACACTTCAATTTGGTCTTTCACGGAGAGCTGTCGATGGAGCCGACCAGCTGCTTGCGTCCCCTTGCGCACAGCCTGAGCATAATTTGTGGCCATCGGCTATTCCTCGACGGCTGCCGCACGCGAGCGCAAGTACTCCGCGAAGCGGCCCAGCTCATCCCGATCCTGGCGGGATAAGTCGGCTGCGCGCCGGGCAAGATGCGCAACATCGACTGGCAAAGCGGCGTCTGCATCGTCTTCCCCGATGAAGTAAGACACCGGCTGGCGATACAGTTTTGCCAGACGATTGAGCTCGAGGGCCTCCACGCGTCTGTTGCCAGCTTCAATCTCCGAAAGAGCGCTTCGCTGTATTTTCAAGTACTGAGCCACTTCCTCTTGCTTCAAACCTAGATAACGCCGCGCTTCGCGCAAACGTTCACCCAACTCGCGCCGCTCTTCTTGATCGATGTCGTCCGCCCGCTTTGCAACGCTCATACAGTTTCCCCTTGCTTCTTCTGCCATTGCTTTTTCAGACGCGGCATCATGTGATCCAGCGCATCCTGAACAGAATTGTATCCCCCAGTGCGCACCGTCGCGTCTTTTGGCTGAAAGCCAAGCACATCTTCGACCGAGCAAAGGATCTCTACGACAACCAGGGAATCCATTGGTACCGGCGCTACTGCCGCTACGCCAGCATCCTTGGGTAAGGCGAACCCATTCATGTCGGCTTCAGCTTCCGCCACTGCCATCAGTTCATCCCGCAATATGGCTTCCAGCGCATGATGCGGAAAACCGCTGGGTTTGACCTTCTGTGTAGTTTCCGTCGCAAGAGTCATCGCTTGTGTCCGAATTTCTATCCTTTCATGAGAGTAATGTCGGATTATCCGACATTCAAGGTTTAAGTTGGTCGTCATGGCGAAAAGTACCGTGTGCTGAGGGATTTGGGCGAAGATCGTGACCCGTATGGGCGGAGACCTTAGGCTCCGGTCGGCGAGGCCGACTAGAGCTGATCGCCGGAGGCGACGCCCCTTGAACATTCACATGACTGATACTGAAACACGAGCGCATTGCACCAATAGAAGGTAATTTTAGGATTATAAATCAATGCCCTAAGGTGGTGGAAGAGCATCGAACGGTGTTGCCGAACTGGACAAATCGATCTGCCGGTGCTATATCGTCTCTCGGAGGCTTTGCTGGCGACGGCATTGCCTTTTTTTACTGGTCGGCGGCAGCTCTCAGGTCGTTGATGATTTTGAACCCATAGTTCGTGTAACCGCCGGGCGTATGTTGGGTAAACCTCAGACGCATCACCTTGCGAGAAAGATCATCGAGCTCGGGACGCCGC
>JBCCOV010000304.1:0-4184 GCA_039039985.1 Pseudomonadota bacterium
AGGTCGAGCAAGCCAATCTCGTCGGATGCTGGCCAGCCAGCGAGAAAACGACCGAATGTTCGATGCTCCTCTGAGATATCCCGAACGAACTGTGCGTTGTGGCGAACGGACATGATCTTTGCGCCGTTCCGAACAATGCGCGTGTCTTGAGTCAGCGCGTCCCAGAACTCATCCGGTTCAAACAGCAGCCGGCTCGGATCGAAGCCCAGGAATGCCTCTTCGAAGCCCGGCCACTTCGCCTCGATTACGCTCCAGGCGAACCCCGCCGAGAAGACGCGTTTGGTCATTTCAGCCAGTACGCGATCGTCGCCGAGCCCGGTCAGCGCTTTCGGATCGGGCTTTGGTGGCAACAGACGCTTTAGTGCCTTCGGGCCGCCCTTGCGTTGTTCGGCGCGCGATCGGATCGTTTGGAATGCTATCATGCAGCCATAACCTTTCCACAGACGCCTGGGGAACCAACGAACCGCAGGGCACGTGTAATCGAGTCGCGAAAGCCCGACCGGCCCGGAAGATGACAGCAGCGACTTGAGAAATCGAGTGGAGTTTTGGCGCGTGGCGTCACGTACGCTGCCTGATCATGACAACTCTATGTATGGAACAGACGTTATCGTATGCTGGAGGCGGCCTACCACCGCGCCGGCAAGACCGTGCCACCGCTGATTTGGCGCGGCGCTTCGTCCGGCAGGGGCTGCACGCGTGGATCCGACTGACCATTCCCCGTTTGTTGGTCATACGCTGCGTGACCGTTATGCTCCTGAGATCTGTTAGGCTGGGAGTCGGAATTGGCAGACGCCGGCTCGGCGTTTGCGTCGTGCCGGGTGTAACCGCCAAGGTCGAGGGCCATGCCCGGGTTGGCGCTCTCGCCGTTCACCTCGGCTAATCCTGAGCCAACCCCGACCGATGATCCGGTACCGTGCTGCGCTCCATGCGACGCCGCGCGCCCCAACAGCGTGCGCCGAGGCTTTTGTGCATTGGCCAGCTTGCGCGCGGCGCGTGCTGTGTCGCGCTCCAATCGCACGGCTGCGCGCAGCTCGATCCGGCGCATGGTCTCAGCGTTGGTTGCCGTTGCGACGGCTGCAAACCCGAACGCCGATGCAAGTTCGAGGAGGATCGATATCAGGCACGCCAACCCAATGCGAACCTGCTCCATCGACAGGTTGGTGAGGCGTGCCAATGTCTGCACTTGCGGATCTGCCGACGCGGTCTGGCCGGCGGTTTGATTCAAGCGTGCCGTCACCCCAACCAGCGCGGATTGCAACTTCGCAGCCTCTTCCGCAGCCGCCAATTCTCGCCGTAGCCGCAACGCCGGCGCACACATGCGCCGACTAGATTCCCGCGTGATGCGCGTGCAGTTCCGCGTGCGACGGATGACTCCGACCGGAATGTCGACCTCGACGGTTTCGAGCGCCGCACGCACGACATTCGACGCGCGATGAGCCGGGACTCTTGCAAGCTGACTGCGCAGTTCCTGCTCGCGCCGCTGGAGCGACTGGCGCCGCTCGATATCACCCGAACGCTCGGCAGTCGCGCCGTCACGACTCGACGCCGTAAAGCCGATTGCGCTCGCCATCGACCACGAAAAACAAAGCAGCCACAGGCAGGAACACAATAGCGCCGCCGCCCGATGCCCCGCACTCCAAAGCAACAAGACGAGGAGCGGCAGAATCGCCTTGAGCCCGTCGACGGCTAGGCTGGCCACGGCAAAGATGTACTGTTCGACGGTGGTGGCGCCCAGCGTCAAGCCGAACTGCCAGTTCATCATTGCGGAAATGATCAACAGGACAGTTGCAAATGCGTAGCCGATGAACCGAAGGGCAAATCGCAATACCGGCCGCACCGCGACCGCACGCGTATCGACCCTCGGCGTCTCAAACGTCGCGACCATGGCTTGCCCTCAATCCGGGGCCCTTAACCGCAGGGCCCTCCTTAGCAGTCACTCCGCGTCATGAGCCCGACGGTTCAACAGCTGTTGACGAGCAGGTATCTATCGTTTGCCCTTTGATTGCGCACCTTGCTCTTGAGCCTCTGGTCCCTGTCCTGCCAAACAACACCAGCCTAACTCTTTCCGATGCTGCCGTTATTCGCCAGGCGCGCCTTCCACACTTATCTCGCCAAACCGGCGCTCGTACTCGTCGATTGTGCGTGACAAAACACCCAAAAGACGTTTCGCGAGAAACGGATTGACGATGGCCCGAGACCGTAGCTTGACGTGCATGCCGCTCGGATCAGGTCGCAGGCCACGCTGTGTGCCAAACAGGATGGAAAACTCCTCTTGGGTCGCAAGCACCGTCGCAACATTCGCGAAGGTTTCATCCATATTACTATCATCCCAGATAATCCGCGCATTCGTCGGCTGGGCTTCGCCGGTGGCTGGAACCGCTTCTTCCGCCGTTGTGGGCATACTTGAGTTTAACTCGGACATTGTGCTTTTCCCTGTTTCAATACTGTGCTTTTACCTCAGGCCCGTTGTACGTTTTCCCACTGAACTCAACCAACTCTGCGAAGCCATTTGAGAGGACTTCGCGTTTCTAAAGCCTACGCATTGTTTCCGTCTCGGTATCGAACCGATATCGCGCCCCACGCCTGCCCCAACGCGTGCCCAGACCAAACGAGCTGAGTAGGGCGGATACGATCGTACCGTATGGCGGCGCAGTGCCGGTCTCGCCGTCATCTCCATCGTATTTGCCGCCATTGCGGCTGTTGTCATCGTGGCTGCCGTGATCGTGGGTCAACTTCGAGTCATCGGCTCCTTGAACAACTGCGATCACCGGATTGATCTCATGCCCGCTATCACCAGGCCCATCGGGCAACATAAATCGTGTCGCTGCGGCAAAGCCCTCCGGACTCAAACCTATATGCGACTGCCCTAGTTTTACCCCATGCCATACGGTTTCACCATTACCGAACGCTGGAAACTGTTTTAGCTCTTGATAATCCATATTCAGTGTTCCAACGGCGTCATGCGAAAACCGGTCAAAATAATCCCCAGTCGCACCATCCAGTGGATCAAGATAAACAAACCCCTGCACAATTATCGGTCGTTGATAGTCCGGCAATGCGCTGTCTAACGCCACGGGCCTTTCTTCATCGTCTTCGGTTATACCGTCTCCAAAGAAGCTGTTTACACCTGTGCCGCCGCCAGTTGTGTCCTGCGTCGGATCACCACCGCCAGACGGGGGATCGGGATCTGGTCCCGACGGCGGTGGTGCCGGTGGATCGGGCACCTGGATGTTATCTACAGCCCGCGCCAGGCTGCACGGCGAACTGGCTGCGATGTCGAACGCTGCATTGTCGCCGAACAGGAGATCCTCGCTGTTATCGCCGTACAGGATATCTTTGTTTGCCCCGCCAACCAGGACATCGTTGCCGGCATCGCCGAAGACTTTATCGAAGCCCCCTATCGTCGGGGCAATACTCTGGAAGCTTGACACCGACTGGCCTGCTCCCTCTTGGAATGTGGATTCCGCGGAGTCGCCTGCGACCACGTCGTCGCCATTACCACCATGGACGACATCGTTGCCTTGTGCTCCAAAGACGAAGTCGCAGCCGTCGTCGCCCCAGATACTGTCGTTGCCTCCGATCCTGCCATCACCGGTCGAAATGTTCAGCAGACGATTGACGGCACGGGCGTGGCTCGTGTCTTCGCTGAATTCGGCGTTCCCGACATCACCCAACAGACGGTCCGATCCGCTGCCACCACGAATCGTGTCGCCGCCCTGCCCGCCGAAGACAAGGTCATCGCCGGCGTTGCCTTCGATGTTGTCATTCAAACCGTTGTCGAATTCACCAAACTCGTCGAAGTGCGTTTCGACGTGCAAAGCATGGAAGTCATCGTTGAAGATTATCTTCGCGAAGTCGCCCAAGATGACATCATCGCCGCTTCCGCCTTTGACGCTATCGGCACCGGCCCCGGCAATGATGATGTCGTTGCCGACCGCACCGAAAATACTGTCGTTTCCGCCGTGTTTTGTGGTTGTCGATATGAGCGTAAGCTTGTCGGCCGATCCGTCGTCGCCGACGATCCGACCATGATCGCCGAAGATAATGTCATCGCCACCGGCACCATCGGTATAGAGCAGCGCGTGGAGATCTAGATCCGGCAGGTCGAACACAGCGCCGTCAAACGCTTGGTCGTGCCCATCGCCATTTATCTTGTCCGCCCCATCGACACCTAGGATCCAGTC
>JBCCOV010000305.1:0-4161 GCA_039039985.1 Pseudomonadota bacterium
ACAGCGCAATTGAAGACTCTTCGCTCACGGCTATTCCTCGCTGCGTATTGTTCTCGCTCACGGGCTGTTCCGGCCTGCGGCCGGGCCCTCCGCGAGGGCGGCGCGACGCGCCGGGCCGCGTTCGCGGCCTGGGGTGCCAGACGGCTGGCCCTCGCTCATTGTTTATCGCTCATAGGCTGTTCCAGCTTGAGGTCGTCTTCGCAGGATAGCCCGCGCTCAAGTAGCGAGCGCTTGTCGCGAGCGGTAGCGCACGTAAAGACTCGCGAACAGCGCCATCAAAGACGTGAATCTGGTTGAGCGCGACACGCACTAGCGTTGGAGGACGGCGCGGATCTTTTCGGCGTTCACCTTGAGAACATCCTGATCCGCCATCTCGCCAGTGTGGGGGCGCAGCGTGACGCCATCGTGGCGCGGCAGCACATGATAGTGCAGGTGAAAAACCACTTGCCCGCCTGCGCTTTCGTTGAACTGCTGGACTGTGAGCCCAGGGGCGTCGAAGGCTTCCATCACGGCTTTACCGACGGTCTTCACCGTCGCAAGACATGCGGCAAGCTGTTCCGGCGTTGCGTCGAGCAGGTTCCGCGCCGGCGTTTTCGGGATCACCAGACAGTGTCCGTCGCATCGCGGCATGATGTCCATAATCGCAAGAGTGGCATCGTCCTCGTAAATCTTGTGAGCCGGAAGCTCGCCCCGAAGGATCTTCGCGAAGACGTTTTCGGAATCGTAGGCCATAGGAGATATCCTGCTAGGACTAATCAGCTGTTTTGGCGTGATAGCAGTGGTGCGGGCGTCCGACCAGAGATGCGCACGTCATCTGGACCACAGATGCGATACGCGACGGCTACCCTTTCTTGAACGGCGTGTACTGCGACAGGACTTCGCGCGCATACTCCGCGTCGTCGCGTTCGCGCTCGAGGTAGTCCGCAACGGCGCGGCGAAAGCCACGATCGGCAATCCAGTGCGCCGAATAGGTCGGTGTCGGCACATATCCGCGCGCGAGTTTGTGCTCGCCTTGCGCGCCGGCTTCAACGCGTTGGAGGCCGTGCGCAATGGCGTAATCGATCGCCTGATAATAACAAACCTCGAAATGCAGGCAGTCGTGATGCTCAATGCAGCCCCAATAGCGGCCGTAAAGGCAATCACCGCCGATCATATTGAGCGCGCCGGCAATCGGGTGGCCGTCGCGTTTCGCCAGGATCAGGAGGCACGCACTGGGAAGTACGGCACCGAGGAGGGAAAAAAACTGGCGGTTCAGATACGGGCTGCCCCACTTGCGACTGCCGGTATCCACGTAAAACGCATAGAACGTATCCCAGTGGTCTTCGGTAATGTCCTTGCCGTGCACCCACTCAATCTCGATGCCGGCGCTGAGCGCCCGTTCGCGCTCTTTGCGAACGGCCTTTCGCTTGCGCGACGCGAGCGCACCCAGAAAGTCGTCAAACGACTGGTATCCGGCATTCTGCCAGTGAAACTGCTGGTCGACGCGCTGCAGAAACCCGATGTCACCAAGCGCAGCCCACTCGGACTCCGACAGGAAAGTTATGTGGATCGATGACAACCGGTGGCGCTTTGCAAGTTCAACGGCCCCCGCGGCCAGGAGTTGGCGGTTGGCATCAGCGGCGGGATGTGGCCGCACCAGCAGTCGGGGGCCCGGCACCGGCGTGAACGGCACGGCGGCTTGCAGCTTGGGATAGTAGGCGCCGCCGGCATTCTCATAGGCGTGCGCCCAGCCGTAATCAAAAATGTACTCGCCCTTGCTGTGCGTTTTGAGATAGGCGGGCATGACACCCAGGATCTCTTGGTCCTGCTCCAGAACAAGATGTTGCGGTACCCAACCGGTCCGCCGCGTTACCGTTCCGGCATCTTCAAGCGCCTTCAGGAAGGCATGTGAAACAAAGGGATTCCACGGGGCCGCGTCGGTGTTGGCGCACGCATCCCAGTCAACGGCCGGCACGTCTGAGATCGACGGGACGACCTTGATCATCACATCGCTGCTTGTGCCATCGTCCATATCAAGATCCCCGTTGCGCGTTCATTGCGGCCCAGACATCGGCCGGTGAAAGCATCTCAAACACCGGCGCATCCGCCCATCGGGTTGCGGCTTTGAGTGTCGCTGTGTCTCGTACGGTCCATGTCAAAAGCGGCAGACGCTGAACCTCTCGTATGTAACGCGTCACCGGTGTCGGAAGATCGCCGACGCGGTAATTCACGAAGTCAGGCTCAGCTGCATCGTTCTCAAGCAGATGGCTCAAACGGTCGCGCCGCTCCTGGTCCAGTGCGGCATCCGGCCAGTCTGCTGCTGTATACCGACACGCAACAATCCCGCGCAGAAGACCTGGGGCCAATTCGCGCACTGCAGACAGCACCGCCGGGTCGAATGACATGATGGCTGCTGCACCCCGATATGCCGTGAGCTGGTGGCAAATGGCCCGGATCACATCCAAGTTCGGTTGCGACCAATCGCTCTTGATCTCAACGAACAATGGGACCTGACCACGCGTTATGTCCAGCAACGCGTCAAGCGTAAGGATCCTGTCTCCGGTTCCTGGATAACAAATACGTGTAAGCTCATCGATCGTTCGGTCGACCACGGGCCCGGTTTCGCCCGTGAGGCGCTCAAGCGTTTCATCATGGAATACGACCGCATTGCCGTCTCTCGTCGCCTGAACGTCACATTCGATGCCGACCCCGGCCGCGATTGCCGCGGAAAAGGCGGTTGCAGTGTTCTCAATGCGTTCGCTTCTGGGGACATGCAAGCCGCGGTGTGCCAAAGGGCGCAGCATATCCGCGAGTGCGGCAGCTCGAGAGATTGTCATTGCACTCCGCTGGTCAATACATCAAGACACCGGGACATCAGGCTAAATCATCTTGGGTTACGCCGGAACCTTCCCTGATCCGTGCGTTGACCCAGCGGAAGGGTGGTTGAAGAACTGGACGGTGGGCGTAGACAGTGACGAGACCCAAGCCTTGTGCGGCAATACTCCAAGGTATCTTGAAACTGTGTGATACAGGTCGCGCTTTCACAATGCGACCGTCATGCTACGATAATGCGGCATCAATCCTGGAACGGACGGCATCTGCTCTATGAGTCTACGCACAATGACGCTGGCACAACGTCGATCGACGGCGATTGTCGCAGTTGCAGGCATGCTCCACCTCGGATCGACCACTGCGAACGCGCAAGCAGCGGCAGCGCTGAAACCTCATCGTGCTGTTTACGAAATCACGCTGGTCCGTTCGAGTGTGGGAGCCGGGATCGCCGATCTCACCGGCCGGATGGTCTATGAACTGACCGGAAGCGATTGTGCGGGCTACACGCAGAAGATGCGGATGGTCACCCGGACAGCCAATAGTGAAGGCAACGTCTCCGTCAGCGATTTGCGGTCGTCTTACTTCGAGAGCGCGGCCGATCGAACCTTTCGGTTCGAGACGGAGAACTTTCGCGACAAACAGTTGTCAGATTCCAGCGCCGGCTCTGCGGCAATTGACAGTAAGCCGGGCAGTCAATCCGAACGCCGTTTGCGGATCCGCCTGTCGGCCCCGACAAGCAAAGAACTTCTAATTGACGCCAACGCTCTGTTTCCCGTCGAGCATTCTGTGAAACTTCTGGAAGCTGCGCGGCGTGGCGAACGGATCTTTTCCGCTGACGTGTATGACGGCTCCGAAAAAGGGGAGAAAGTCTTTTCGACAACGGCTGCCATTGGTCAGATGCTCCCGGCCGGTGCGAACGAACGGTTGCAGGCAGCAAAGGATTCGACTGTTCTGAATACGCTCAAGTCTTGGCCGGTTTCGCTCAGCTATTTCGAGCGCGATAATCCGCGCGATGACGCCGGGCCGACCTATGAGCTAGCGTTCTTGTTTTTCGACAATGGCGTATCCAGGCGCCTCGTCATCGACTACGGCACATTCGCAATCCGTGGTCGCCTCACAACATTAAAAATGCTGCCGCCGGCCCGTTGTAAATCCTAGTGGCGGCGGTTTCGCCTGAAACAGGAATGCGCGTCGCCAGGCGCGCGTCTGCTGGTACGACCACAAACATTGGTTGAGCCGGCGTGGGGCTCAACCCAACGTCTCCGCAATAAACAGCAGCTGAGCGCTCTACACGTACGTGATGTGGCCTTATAGGCTCACGCCATCATTCGCGAGGAGATGACGCGCGCG
>JBCCOV010000306.1:0-4153 GCA_039039985.1 Pseudomonadota bacterium
CGCAACCGAAAACGTCGTATCCTCGTTCTCACGTTCATCGAACGCAAACGGCGCAACGGTCAGCGTCGGCACCATCGCGATCTCTGTGAGCGCAGTCTATCTGTTCAACGCCGATACGGGCGGGAGTGCCAACGATGATGAGCTCGGCATTCTCGGCTCATCACGTTACAACATTGCCGACTCCGACACGAACAACGTCGCGCGCGGTTCCATTGACGCAGCGGGCACGATCGTGATCGCAAGCGCTGATGGTACCGGTGAGATCAATATTGACACGGCGACCGATGCCGAACTCGACGACTACATCCAGGCGGTTGACGCGGCTCTTCTGGAAATGACAACGGCCGCTACGGATCTTGGTTCCTCGAAGGCTCGTATCGACCTCCAGACAGACTTCGTATCCAGCCTGATGGACTCGATCGACCGCGGCATTGCATCGCTGGTTGACGCAGACATGAACGCAGAGTCGACCCGCTTGCAGGCGCTGCAAACGCAACAGCAGCTCGGTGTACAGGCGCTTTCGATCGCCAACTCGCAGAGCCAGAACATCCTGTCGCTGTTCCGGAACTAATATCTCTAGCAAGGGCTCCGTTCATGTAACGGGGCCCTTGCAGCATCCGCACCACTGAAGCCTCGAATCGACCGGCCATAACTGTGTGGCCCGGCGCGCGCCGACACGACCGTCAGTATGCGGCCGCAGGCGTATTCTCCTTACGAATGAAAGTGTTGCTGTCTCGTACCAGATCGGCCAATGGGCCGCTCATAACGGCGGGACTCAAACTTCACGCAAGCTTCCATCGACATTGTTGAGACTCAAGTCTTTGAACACCTTGTCCCTGGAAGCCGATGGTTCCCCAACAAATAAATCAGCTCACGTCGGGTCTTTTGCAGCTCGGCCCACGCCGTCTGATAACGCTGCTCGGCGTCGGTATCGTGACGATCGTCGCCGTGATCGCCGTCGCGCATATGATGTCGCGCCCGACGATGCAGTCTCTCTACTCGGGACTGACGCCACAAGATGTCGGGCGAATCGCAACGGCGTTGAGCACCGAGGGGATTCGGTTCGACGTCAATGAGCAGCGCACGGCGGTTATGGTGCCGCTTGCCGACACGCGTCGCGCCCGTGCCCTTCTCGCGCGCAAGGGCCTGCCGTCGAATGCGAAGGCCGGCTATGAGCTTTTCGATCAAATGGGCTCACTCGGCCTGACGTCATTCATGCAACGCGTCACGCATCTCAGGGCGCTGGAAGGCGAGGTCGCGCGAACCATTCAATCCCTTGACGGTGTTGAGGCCGCACGTGTCCATCTTGTGCTCGGAGAGCGGGGGACGTTCCGCGTGCAGCGCCGCGAACCGTCTGCCTCCGTTGTCGTGCGCACGAACGGGACGTGGAAGTCTGAAACGACCCGGGCCATTCGCAACATTGTCTCTGCGGCGATCGCAGGCATGCGCGCTGAACAGGTCAGCGTGGCCAGTTCAGACGGTCGCGTCCTGGCCAAGGCTGGTGACGGGATTGGAATGTCATCGCACCGCCTGACGGAACTCGAGACGGTTATGGCCGATAAGCTAGAGGACCGGGCAAGCCGCACGTTGGCGCCTGTTCTCGGCGTCGGCAACTATCAAATCAGTCTTTCGGTGCGCCTCAACATCGATCGCCAGCGCACCGCCGAAACAACATTCGATCCGAAGTCGCGCATTGAACGCTCGGTTCGTGTGGTGCGCCAGTCGAATGTTTCGGAGAACAGTCAAGGCAAGGCTGCCGTTGGGGCAACCAGCAACGTTCCGGAAGAGCCGAAGCCGACAACGCCTGGCGACAGCAGCCGCAAGAAGGACGACAAGCGCGAAGAGCTTACCAACTACGAGCTGAATTCCAAGACAACGCAGATCGAACGGCAGGGCTATCGTGTCGAAAAGCTCACCGTGGCGGTCGTGCTGAATCGCGAGCGGATTGCGGCGCTGATTGGTGGCGAGCCAACAGACGCACAAATCGATGCCCGCGTTGAGGAGCTTAAGCGCTTGGTCGTCGCGTCAACGGGCGTCAACGTGGAGCGCGGAGATAGTGTTGAAATCTCAGCAATTCCATTCGATCCCAACCGCCTGAACGTTGAACCGCTGCCCGGCCTGAGTGTGATGGATTACCTGGCCATGAACGTTGGCACGATCGTCAGCGTTCTCGGGTTTGTCATTGTCGCCCTGATGTTCATGTGGCTCGTCGTCCGCCCGACATTCAAGACGCTGGTCGAAGAGAACGCGTCAACACCCCAGCTCGAAGGCGACACCGAAGCAATCGCAATACCCGAAGTCGGCGAGAACATCTCGACAATGAACCGGAGTGGCTCGGAGTTCGACCAGTCCATGGCGGATAGGTATCTAGGGTCCGACGACCCAAGCGCAGAAGACAAGCTCGAGGCACTCCTGGAGGCCGGAGACGAGCAAGTCGCAACAGTTCTCAAGCAGTGGCTGCATAAGCCGCAGGAGGCATAATGCCACAGCCACTCCACCACTTTCTCGAGGAGTACGCAGCTCCCGTTGCTGCGGAGGAACCCCAACCCGTCGTTTCGCAGCCGACAGTCGAAGCACCACCACAGCATGTGCCGATGGCTGAAAGCAAGGTCGAGAGACTGCGCTCGCTGCCTGAGCAGTTACGTGACGCCTACAATCGTGGCTTCGATGACGGCCGGCTCGAGGGCATCAAGGAGATGGAAGGGCGCTACGAGGAACTTGTTGACGGCCGCGTGGCCGAGATCAGGTCGACACTGTCCCGCGAGGCGCTGGACGAGGTTGTGGCCGAGGTCCGTAGATCCATGGAGCAGGCCCATTGCGGGATCTCCGCCAGCACGGCTCGTGTGCTGAAGCCAATCCTGGTCGATTGCGCAACGCGAAAGTCAATCGCGCAACTCGCCGAGAAGATTTCCGGAGTTCTGGACCCACGCTCCGGCATTTCGATAACGGTCAGCGGACCGGGAGACCTGTTGGATCTATTTCAAATCTACGTCGCCGAGTTGAGCGGCGGAGAAGGAAGCGAGTGGATTTCCCAAATCAAAATTGTACCGGGTGGTACATTCGACGTTCGCGTCTCCGTGAATGACACGGTTGTCGAAACGACACTCGGCGATTGGATCGCCGACATCGAGAGTGCGATAAGCCAATGAGCCAGCCCCCCGACGCTCCAGCTCCTGAAATTGTCATTGTTCGTCGTAAAAGGGGCGGCGATGAAGGGCACCATGGTGGCGTCTGGAAGATCGCGTATGCCGACTTTATGACGGCCATGATGGCCTTCTTTCTTGTGATGTGGCTTGTGAACGCTTCGAACACGGAAATGAAGGCAAGCGTTGCGGCTTACTTCAATCCGATGCAGTTGACGGATAGTTCCGCCCGTGCGCGTGGAATAGACAGCGTCGAACCTAAAGTGCTCAAGTCGGAAGGTGACAAGCACGTTACCAAGAAAAAGCCTCAAGAAACATCGACGTCGAACAGAAGTAGTCCGGATGGTACGGCGCGGCGAAAACACGATATTCAGAAAGATAGCAATCTTATCAGTGACCCCTACAAGATCGCTCAGCTGTTGGGTGCGGATGAGGGGCCGGCCGGCTCGAAATCGCGCAGCCGTGACAAGTATACGGAAAACACGACGGCGGCGATCAGCGGCCGGGCCTACGTTGACCCGTTCAATCCGGTGTCACCGCTAGACATTGCTCCGTCGGAAAGCGGTATCCCGGGTGTTCCGACTGGGCCAAGCGCAGACGCAAAGAACCGTAAGGACGACGAAGGCGTTGCCGCGCGGAAATACGGCCAATTGGCCAGTCCACCCAAAACGCCCGGAAAAGGACCATACGCGACTCCGGCGCGCCCTGACGTCGCCGGCAAATCAAAAACAGTGAAAGAGAACAAAACAGCCGCGTCGAAATCTGGGACCGCGTCGCCAAATGCAGGAACAGCTGCGGTGCCGAAAGCGCCCACAGCTGAAAACGCGAAAACAGCAAAAGCAAAAACGCCCGAACAAATCGCTCGCGAAAAGAAAGCAGCCAGGGCCAAAGAGGCCGCGGAACAACGGGCGCTGGTGCGCGCAGCAAAGGCACTATCAGCTGAAATCAAAAAGGCCCTTGGAAAATCTGCAGGTGCGGGTCCCAAAATCCAAGTTGGTACCGAAAACAAG
>JBCCOV010000307.1:0-4112 GCA_039039985.1 Pseudomonadota bacterium
CCAATTCCGCCTGCATTCAGCAGTAAATCGTTAGGGTAATCGCATCCGTGCTGAGCAAGTACAGATGCACTGGAGCATAGGTGACCCATGAGAGTTTCTGTGAGACTCGCAACTTTGACCGCTTTCGCCACGGCCCTCGCCGGACCGGTGTCTGCTGCCACATACTACGTCGGCATGACAGGCGCTTGGGAGAACGCAGTCGGTGGTTCTAACGTGAACGGCGAGGGCACATCCCAGGTCAGCTGGGGTATACCGGTGAGCGGTGGACAAAGCGGCTATTCCTATGTTGGCTCTCTTTTCAATCCTGTCACTCTTGGCCAAGAGTTTTCCCTTGGTAGCTTTACGCACAACAATTTCCGGATTTTCGGTGACAGCATCTCAGAGATCGACCTGAGGCTGACATTCAACATCTGGGGTGAAGGTCAGTTCCAGTCCGTTCTGAATTTCACGCACCACGAGACCGATAACGACGGTGTCCCGTGCGCGTATTCCGGCGGCCCGAACCAAAATGGCTGTGCCGATCGCGTTACCGTTTCAATGGATTATGATGCGTCAGACGCGTTCACAATTGGCGGAACAGAATACTACTTTTCCGCACTCGGGTTCCTGACAGGAACCGAAACCGTTGATGAACTCTTAACGGCGGAACAAGTGGCGACAAGGGTCAGTCTGCGTGGGTTTCTTCAGGAGCGTCCAGTCGTAACCACGCCAGCGAACGATCCTGTCGTGACCCCACTTCCTGCGTCTTGGCTGGCGTTGATGGCAGCAATTGGTGGGCTGGCGCTGATCCGACGTCGCGGCTGAGTTGCCCCTTTAGACTTTTCCGGCTACTCCTCCTCTGCTTGAAGTAGGGGAGAGCCTGATGGAAAAGTTCGTGACGCTAACTGGCATTGCTGCCCCGCTTCCGTTGATCAACGTTGACACCGACATGATCATCCCGAAGCAGTTTCTGAAAACGATTAAGCGATCAGGTCTTGGGAAGAACCTGTTTGACGAAATGCGCTATGATGACGATGGCGCAGAAATCCCGGACTTCGTGCTCAACAGACCCGCCTATCGAAATGCCGAGATCCTTGTGGCCGGCGACAACTTCGGCTGCGGATCGAGCCGCGAACACGCGCCCTGGGCTTTGCTGGATTTCGGAATTCGCTGCGTGATCGCGCCAAGCTTCGCGGACATTTTCTATAACAACTGCTTCAAGAACGGGATCCTGCCAATCGCATTGCCGCAGGAAGACGTCGACAAACTGATGGATGACGCCGAACGTGGGGCAAACGCAACGATCACCGTTGATCTTGAGAAGCAACTGATCGAGGGGCCCGATGGGGGTGCGATCTCATTCGAGGTAGATGCGTTCAAAAAGCACTGTCTTCTGAACGGGCTCGACGATATCGGCCTCACGATGGAGAAAGCGGCGGCAATTGACGCTTTTGAGGCCAAGGTTTCTGCGCAGCGGCCTTGGGTCTAACCCCTCACGACGTCTGAAATCGTTGAATTATTCGACGTCGTCACCCGCGATGGCGTGTTTTGGCTGCGAATTTGATGCAATGCCGCACCAGTTTTTTCACGAAAATGCCCCAGACTTAACGCACACCTACTCGGGTGATTGCCGCGGGTCGGCGAAAGGTGGCAAAAGTTGGGCAAAATTGGGGCACATTCCCACACAACGTGGATCCACTCAAAACACGAGGTGCGCGGCCTTGCCGTAGACGTCTCGTCTGAGCGAGGCAGAGCAAGGTGATATCGCGGATTGCGACAATTCTGTTGCGCGCATTTCTTGTGATTTTGATGATCGCAACGCCGTCTCTGCTGTTGCCGAATACAACTGCGGACATGGCGCAGATTGTGTCGTTAGTTGCGATATTTGCCGCCGGACTGATCGTGTTTGAGTATTCGTCTTCCTATCCTTGCCTTGTGGAGTTCCGCGACGCACCGCCGTTCAACCGGATCCGCTTTGGGTCGCTCTTTATATCTATCTTCCTCATAACGCTGCTTCTTCGCGGCGCTTATGCTCCATCTGGTCTCACCAACCTCATTGCGGCGGTTGGGACGCTGGTCGGCGAGGCAATTGATTTCCCCTACAGTCCGGTGCGTCTTGTGGTGCTGATGTTGCCCCAGGACACGAGTGCCGATCAGATCTCGTTGGTTCGTACGGCCGCGGGGATCAGCTATCTCGTATCCCTAATCACGCTCGCTGTGTTCATTATTGTTATACGGATCCTCAACTGGCCTACCCGTTCAGGGGCGTTCAACGTTTGGGTCAACCTGCCCACGTTCGACCCAACAGCAGGTGGTGATGTGGTTGAACGCCTGGAGCGTGATGCGCGCTTTAACATTGCGTTAGGATTTCTACTGCCATTCTTGACCCCAGCGGTGATAACTGCGGCGGGCTCTCTCTTTGGGACGCTTTCGCTTACGAGCCCACAAACCTTGATCTGGACGGTTGCAGCTTGGTCCTTCCTACCGGCTTCCTTGTTTATGCGCGGCATCGCCATGGGGCGTATTGCGGCGATGATCGAGGACAAGCGTCGCATCAACGCCCGCGCAGAAGAAGAGTACTTGGCAGCCTAATCGGTGCCTTCTGTGCGGCGACGGCCGCCTTTGCCGACAGCAATATTCGCCTCGCCACACTGAACACGGAGTTAGAACGTAACGGGCCCGGCCTGTTCCTGCGCGATATCCTGAGGGACGAGGCAGATATCATCGCGGCCGCGCAGCTGATTGCCCGATCGCAAGCGGATGTTGTTGTGCTGCAAGGCCTGGATTGGGACCACGGCCAAGCCGCGCTTAGCGCTTTTCGACAGAGTGTGAACGGCCTTGGAGGGCAGTTTGACACTCAATTCACCCTGGTGCCAAACGCTGGAAAGCCAACGAGCCTTGACCTCGACGGAGACGGCTATCTGCGCGGGGCAGCTGATGCCGAAGGGTTTGGCGCGTTTCCGGGACAGGGCGGCATGGCGGTGCTGTCGCGCTGGCCGGTTGAACTGGAACATGACTTTACCGATCTTGTTTGGTCGCAAATGCCCGACACGGCGATCCTTGCCAACGACCCAGGGTTTGAGGAAAGGCGGCTATCGTCCTTTGGGCACTGGGTGCTTCGTGTGACACCCGATGATGCAAAGCCGTTCACCGTTATGGCATTTCATGCCTCGCCCCCTGTGTTCGATGGGCCTGAGGATCTAAATGGTCGCCGGAATCGGGATGAAACTTTGCTTTGGGTTCATCTGCTGGATGGTCGGCTAAACGCCCCGCCGCCCAAAGATCGGTTCGCTGTTGCGGGTGTGGCCAACGCTGATCCCTTCGATGGCGACGCGCGCCGCGACGGGATCCATGCTCTGCTGCGTCACAAGGCCATTCAAGACACCCGTCCGCGCGACGACATCGGAAGACATTTGGCCGTTGCCGATGGCGGCGTGAATACAAAACACGCAGGCGATCCCGCTATGGACACCGCAAACTGGTCCGATGACGGGCCGGGCAACCTGCGTGTCGACTATGTGCTGCCATCTGCGGATTGGCGCGTTGCTGGCTCCGGCATCCTATGGGCCGAGCCTGATGAAGATGGCATTCCGGCCTTGCGACACGGTTTGGTGTGGGTGGACGTCGCACCGTGAGTTGACGCCCCTTGCCTGCATCGCTACCCGAAGCAGCGCAACACACGAGGGGAGCCGCATGACCACGCCATCACTTCTAATCTTGCCAGGGGACGGGATCGGCCCTGAGGTCATGGCCGAGGTTCGCAAGGTCATCGCATGGTTCGGTGAGAATGGCATGCCGTTTGACGTGTCCGAAGACCTCGTCGGTGGCATCGCCTATGACACCCATGGCAAGCCTTTGTCGGACGAAACCATGGCCAAGACGCAAGCGGTCGATGCGGTGCTGCTGGGCGCTGTGGGTGGACCAAAGTACGATGGTTTGGACTTTTCGCTTAAGCCAGAACGTGGCCTCTTGCGGTTGCGCAAAGAAATGGACCTTTACGCCAACCTCCGCCCGGCGCAGTGCTTCGACGCATTGGCTGACTTTTCATCCTTGAAGCCCGAGGTGATTGGCGGCCTCGACATCATGATCGTTCGCGAGTTGACCTCTGGGATCTACTTCGGAGAACCGCGCGG
>JBCCOV010000308.1:0-4056 GCA_039039985.1 Pseudomonadota bacterium
CGCTACGGCGTGAAGCCGAGCGCCTGTCAAAACCCGCCAGCGCAACGTGAACGCCCGGACGACGCCACTTTGACGTTTTGGCGCCTGCCTAATATCCAATCGCGCAGCCGTCTTTGCGGGCGTCCGACCCGCCGATCAGGCATCCCGTTACGGGATCTACGGCAATGATTTGCCCGCCACCCCACGGTATCGATCGGACGGCAAGCTGGTGCCCCATCGCTGATAGGCTCTCGCGTGTCTCCTGCGGCACCGAGTCTTCGATTTCGACGGCTTCGCCTTCAAAGAACACGCGCGGAAAATCCAACGCTTCCTGCGGATCCATCCCGTAGTCACAGATGTTTGACAGGACGTAAGCGTGACCGACCGGTTGGAACGCCCCGCCCATGACACCGAAACTCATCGCGAGCTTGTCGTCCTTTGTCGCAAGTGCCGGAACAAGCGTATGCAACGGCCGCTTCCCCGGAGCAATCGCGTTCGGATGGCCCGGTTCCAGTCGGAATGCTTCACCGCGATTGTGTAGGACAATGCCGGTTTTGGTGGTGACGATCCCGGAACCAAAGTCAGCGAACAGCGAGTTGATGAAGGACACGGCCATGCCGTCAGCATCAACAACGCTGAGATACACCGTGTCACTGCCAGCGGGGCGGGGTACAGGGCCGAGATCTTCGGCGCGGCGGTCCAGATCAATGCGGGCCGCCAGCGTATCGATCACGTCGTCGCGCAACATATGATCCACGTCGACGTCGGCCATGTCCGGATCTCCCAAAAGGGCATCGCGAACCGCATAAGCCTGACGCGCAACCTCAATCATCACATGGTAACGACGCGCCGCGCCGGGGTCGTCACTGATCCGACCGAGGCGCTCAAGGATACGCAGGATCTGCAGTGCAACCACGCCCTGGTTGTTGGGGGGCAGCTCGTGAACCTTCAGGCCGCCATATGAAACCGTGATCGGCGTAACATATTGAGAAGTCTGGCCTGCAAAATCGTCCAGCGTGTGCAACCCGCCACGCGCCTGCAGCTCCGAGACCATATCTGCGGCAATGGGCCCGGCGTAGAATGCGTCTCGGCCGCCCTCGGCAATCGCCTGCAGCGTATCGGCAAGTGCCGGCATGCGAACCACTTGGCCAACCCGAGGCGGCTGCCCCTCAAACAGGAAATGAACCCGGGCACCCGGATCTGCGCCGAGCTTTTCGGTACCGCGCGTCCAGTCCAACGCCACGCGCGGCGCGACGGGAAAGCCATCCCGCGCATAACCGATGGCCGGCTGCAACAGCACCTGCAACGAACGCGTGCCATGATCGGCAACCAGGCGGGACCAGCCATCGATGGCGCCCGGCACGGTCACGGCATGCGCGCTACCGCGTGCAATGCTGGAGATGCCTTGATCAGCGTACCAGTCGCAATTCGCGGCGGCAGGCGCGCGGCCTGATGCATTGAGCGCTATGATCTCGCCTGTCGGCTTCGCAAGCATCGCAAAGCAGTCCCCGCCGATTCCAGTCATCGCCGGCTCGACCACGCACTGGACCGCGGCAGCAGCGACCGCCGCATCCACAGCATTGCCACCACTGCGCAAGACATCGATTGCCGTCGACGTCGCGAGTGGATGTGACGTGGCACACATCGCCCGACTGGCGTAGACCGGCGAGCGGCCTGGAAAATGAAATGAGCGCATAGATGTCCTTCGACCTGAAGCGTTGCAAACCGAGCTGGAATCGACCGGCATTGCCTGTCTCTCAGCTATACCTTCGGCCATATCTGTGACCGACCGCGTCGCGAGATCGCATTCTGAGCGGTCGGACTGATGAAGCCATAGCGCCTTATGGCGGGCGTCGTCTAAGGTCCCAGCGTGCAGACAGTGTCCGTCAGCTTAGGTTGCGAGCCAAGCGTTTTTGCGACCGGCGTCCGCGATAGCGAACGCGTCGTGGGCCGATCGGCCGTGGTGCGAGCCAGCTCTCGAGTTCCTGGAGATAGTCCTGTGGCAGGGCAAATGAAACGGCACCGGGCAGAATTGCTGTTGTCATGTAGCTCACTGGGGCATTGCCGGGCCAGGTCCGCCGCGACACGTAGGTGACGGCCATGCGTGCCCCACGGTCCGTCATAACCGGGAGAAACATGCGCCGGTACACGCCTTGTGCGACGCCTTCCCAACCGTTCAGCGCGGCAATATGGGCGCCGTTGATCTGCCAGAGAACCCCGTAGACCCGCGCATCCTTTGCCGGAATGACATTCGCGCCGCCGCGCTTGGAGATGATGAAGCGCCAATCACGGAGCATGGCCGTGCCTCGCGGCCGAGCTCCGGGGCACCGCATCGCCATTTGTCGCGGCGACATGTTCGAACCGTAAGCGAAGTAGAGGGGCATGATGTGGGCTCGCAGACGTCAAGCCTCTGTCAATGCCCGCTTCCGGCGCCACGTGCAATCACACAATCCCGCGGACTTGGCACCCTTGGCACCGCATCAAAATGCGATCACGCACACGCGAGGTTGTCACCGTCTCGGTTGATCGGATCGGAAAAACCACTCGCGCCCGGTGGCGGGCCGAAACGATTGGCCCCGTCGTCGCCGCGAGCAGCGTGGAGCCAAAGCGTCGCAACGAGCACAGGCCCCATCGTCGACAGCAGCGCAACGACGTAGCCGGTTGAGCCGGGCACAAGATGTTGTGGCCCGACAGTGAACACAAGCAATGCTGCGACGGCGATCGTCATGACGGCAATGCCGACGGCTGCACCAAGGATCCAAAACGCGGATCTATTGAGATCGTGCAGACGTTTGGCGGCCGCGACGATCGCCATGTAGAAAAAGACCGCCTTGATCGCCACCGTGATGGGATCACTGACGGCAAGCAGACCCGTTGCCAACACGGTTCCCAGCGCAGCTTGTAGAAGCAAGAGCCCCGCCGCCAGAATGATCAGGCCATAGCGGTTCACGCGGCCACGGGGATCGACGAGCCAATAGGCGGTTCGGATCATTTTGCGCGCACTCCAGACGCTGGTTGCACACACAGTGTACCGGACAACATCCCAACACCCGGTGTCGCAATCTCATAAAATCATATCAAAATCCGAAACAAATCCGTGCCGGCATCAGGACCGAAAACTCACGCAAAGGCGATGATCACCTCATCAACTGCGAGGTTGTCTCCGGGCGCTGCCTTGACCTCCGCGACCGTGCCGTCACGCTCAGCACGCAAGACGTTTTCCATTTTCATCGCCTCGACAACCGCAAGGGCGTCGCCAGCGCTCACACGATCACCGGGCGCGACATGGATCGCCTTGACCAGCCCCGGCATAGGACAAAGCAGAAACTTGGATAGGTCGGCAGCTTCTTTGACCGGCATCAGCTGAAGGAGTTCAGCCTCCCGATCGGTGTAGACAAACGCATCAACCTGAACACCACGGTAAGCCAGGCGCGCTCCGTTGAGAATGGGCCGCACCTGAACGGACACGTCCTGTCCGTCCACTTGCCCGTTCCAAATCAATTGTCCCGGCCACCACTCCGTTGCCACCGCGATCGGCGCCTCAGCACCGCCGTTCTCGTTAAGGAATGAGACTGAAAATGCGCCGCCGAGTTCTCCTGCGATCCGCAGTCGTTGGCGCGTATCACCCAAAATGACCACACGATCTTGCGCGAAGCGAACGTTCCCGCCGCTCATTTGATCGGAGATCCGGCGGCGACGCACATTACTGAGATGATCGATGGCGGCCGCGACAGACGCCATCACGCGGACTGCATTCGCATCCGGCGTTCGCGGCGCGAAGCCATCAGGGAACTCTTCCGCAATGAACCCAGTTGAGAGTTCGCCAGCCTTCCAGCGCGGATGCTCCATCAGCGCCGCCAGAAACGGAATGTTGTGCTGGATGCCGTCAACAATAAAGCTGTCGAGTGCCTGAGATTGCAGCTCAATCGCCGCGCTGCGCGTTGGCGCATGAGTGACGAGCTTTGCGATCATCGGATCGTAAAACATGGAAATCTCGGACCCTTCCGTCACGCCCGTATCGTTCCGAACGGTGCCAGCTGCGTCCGTGCGCTCGCTGGGGGGCTGATATCGGACCAA
>JBCCOV010000309.1:0-4054 GCA_039039985.1 Pseudomonadota bacterium
CACTGTTTCAGGCCGCGCTGATCCCTGGCCTCTTGATTCTCACGTCCATCCTCATCACCAACATTGTTGTGAACCGCCTCTATGCCTATGAGCATGGCGGTGCGATCTCATTTGGCGAGTGGTTGACGAATATCGGTTTCGTTCTCGCGCGCGGATGGTATGCGTTTATCGTTCCCGGTATTATTTTCTACGGCATTTTTTCAGGTCGTCTCACACCGACGGAAGCGGGTGCAACGGCTGTTGTCGTAACAATATGTCTTGGCTTTATTCTCGGAACGCTTCGGCTTTCAGACTTTCCGTCGATGCTTGTGAGTTCCGCGAAGGTCAACGGCGTCATTGTGCCGATTATCGCGTTTTCATTGCCGTTGGCTCAAACTTTGGCGACGATGGGTGTGCCACAGGGGTTTGTCTATTCGGTTACCTCTCTCACGAATGAGCCGGCGGTCCTTATTCTCCTCATGATCGGCATTCTCATTACAGCCGGTTGCGTCATGGAGACGACGCCCAACATCGTTATTCTCGCACCGATCTTGAAGCCGCTGGCTGACGAGATCGGCATGAATGAGATCCAGTTCTGCATCATGATGATTACGGCGCTGGGCGTTGGCTTTATTACGCCGCCGCTCGGACTCAACCTGTTTGTGGTGTCCGGGCTCACCGGCGAATCCATTCTCAGGATCGCATGGCGCGCGGTTCCGTTTGTTGTCTTTATGCTCCTGGTCGTTCTGCTGATTGCCTATGTTCCCCCAATTTCGACGGCTTTACTGCCGGCGACATATCAATAGGAAGACTTGTCCAATAGAAAGATTTGGCGATGGCGCATCACTACCTGAAGAAAGCACCGAAGACGGCCGTGACGGATGCAGGCGACATTCAGGCCGCGGTGCGGGCGATCCTGGATGAGATCGAGCAGAACGGAGAAGAGGCCGCGCGCACCTACGCGGCGAAGTTCGACAAGTACGATGGCAACATTGTTCTGACGCGGGACGAGATCGCGCAGGCCGCGGCAAAGGTGCCGAACCGCCTGAAGGACGATATCCGCTTCGCCCACGACAACGTGCGTCGGTTCGCCGAAGCGCAGAAAGACTCGCTCAAAGAGTTCGAGGTTGAAGTCATCCCAGGGCTGGTGGCTGGACAGAAGTGTATCCCCTGCAATGCGGCGGGCTGCTACGTTCCGGGTGGCCGCTACAGCCACATTGCGTCTGCGATCATGACCGTGACGACTGCAAAGGTTGCGGGCTGCGAGCATATTGCGGCCTGCTCGCCACCGCGCCCGGACACGGGCATTTCACCGGCCATCATTTATACAGCCGATCTTTGCGGCGCAGATACCATCCTGGCGCTCGGCGGCGTTCAAGGCGTTGCGGCTATGGCCTTCGGGTTGTTCGGTGTGCCGGCAGCCGACATCCTTGTTGGCCCGGGAAATCAGTTCGTGGCTGAAGCCAAGCGGCTTTTGTTTGGGCGCGTTGGGATCGACATGGTGGCTGGTCCGACGGACAGTTTGATCCTTGCTGACGAAACAGCCGATCCGGATATCGTGGCGTCCGACCTCGTTGGACAGGCCGAGCACGGTTACAACTCACCTGTCTGGCTGGTGGCAACGGACCGCGCGATTGCGGAGCGTGTTTTGGCATTGGTTCCGGAGTTGATCGAGCGTCTGCCGGATCTCAACCGCGACAACGCGCGGGCCGCGTGGCGGGATTATGGCGAGGTTGTTGTCTGCGACAGCCGGGAAGAGGCGGCCGCGCTTTCCGACGAATACGCTCCAGAGCACTTAACCGTACAGGCTCAGGATCTCGATTGGTGGCTCGGTCGGCTGCGCTGTTACGGATCACTTTTTCTGGGCGAGGAAACGACCGTTGCCTTCGGCGACAAGGCGTCCGGTCCCAATCATGTTTTGCCCACATCCCGCGCCGCCCGTTACACAGGTGGCCTGTCCGTACACAAGTATTTGAAAGTCGTTACATGGCAGCGGGCAACGCGCGAGGGCGCGCGCCCGATTGCCGAAGCGACGGCTCGGATTTCAAGGCTCGAGGGCATGGAAGGTCACGCCCGCACAGCAGATGTCCGCTTGGCGAAGTACTTCCCAGGGCAGAACTTTAATCTATCGGCAAACGATGAAATCTAGCGCCAGAGGTGTTGCGAGCCATGTTTGATGTCGCGGGACGCGTCGCCTGTGTCACTGGTGCCAGCAGTGGGCTTGGGCGCGCCGCCGCAACGGCGTTGGCTAGGCGTGGCGCACGCGTTGTCGCCGTCGCGCGGCGTGAGCGCGCGCTTCAGGAGTGGCAACAGTCCGCTTCCGGCGAAACCGCAATTCTTACCGCCGACCTGAGCCACGTGGGCGAGATTGGCGCGATCGCCGAGCAGGCGTCTGCGCCCTTTGGCCCGCCGCAGATCCTTATCAACGCCGCTGGAGTCAACACACGAGAAGCCGCAGACGTCGTCACGCACGACGGGTGGGATCGTACGCTGGCACTCAACTTGTCGGCACCGTTCTTCTTGGCGCAAGCTCTGGTTCCAGGGATGAAAGACGGGCAATGGGGGCGCATTGTGAACTTTGCATCCCTGCAGTCTCGTCGCGCGTTTCCCGGCGGCATTGCTTACGGGGCCTCGAAGGGTGGCGTTGAGCAATTGACGCGCGCGATGGCGGAGGCGTGGTCGGCTGACGGCGTGATTGTCAATGCACTCGCGCCCGGATTTTTCCCGACCGAACTCACGGGGCCGGTCTTCGCCGATGCGACTCTCGCGGACCGGAATGCACAGCAAACCTGTCTTGGGCGAAACGGCCGTCTCGACGACCTCGAAGGCCCGTTGGTTTTTCTCTGCTCCGACGCCTGCGCTTATGTCACAGGTCAGGTGATGTTTGTCGACGGAGGCTTCACGGCAAAATGAGAGCGCTTGTCTATACGGGGCCGGAGCAGCTTGAACTCGACGAGATGGATGCGCCCACTCCGGGGCCCGATGAGATCCTTGTTGATATCGAGGCATGCGGCATTTGCGGTTCCGACATGCACGCCTGGCACGGACGTGATGAGCGGCGACCGGCGCCGCTGATCCTCGGGCATGAGGCCGTCGGCAAAATCGCCGACGGGCCGAACGCCGGACAACGCGTGGCGATCAACCCATTGGTGGCCTGCCAAGTGTGCGAGTTTTGTCGATCCGGACGCGACAATCTTTGCACGACGCGTCAGATCATATCTATGCCGCCGCGGCAGGGCGCCTTCGCGGCGCATTTGGCCATGCCGCCCCGTAACCTCGTCCCAGTGCCCGATCACGTGGACCCGCTTCATGCCGCCTTGTGCGAGCCGCTCGCGTGCGGATGGCATGCGGTCCGTCTTGCGCGACACGCGTACACAAAGCCGATCGAAGAGTGGTCCGCGCTGGTGATCGGTGGCGGTGCGATCGGTCTCGGCGCTGCATTGGTTCTGAGTATGCACGGGGCGCGCGAAATCTGGATTGCGGAGACCAATGCCAATCGACATCCCGCGCTGCGGAATGCTGGAGATTTTCGTGTCTTCGCGCCCCAAGACGACGATGGACCGGTGCTCGGCACCATCGATGTCGTTGTCGATGCGGTTGGCGTCAACGCAAGTCGCCGTGCCGCCAGTGCGGCCGTCCGTCCGGGCGGTACGATCGTCCATATCGGGCTCGGCGATGGGGAAGGCGGCTTGGACGTGCGCCGCATGACACTTCACGAGATCGCGTTCATTGGAACATATACCTACACCGCTGCCGACTTTGCTGATACGGCAGACGCGATATTCTCGGGCCGCCTGGGTGCGCTTGACTGGACTGACGTGCGCGATATCGGTGACGGTGCGGCGGCGTTCCACGAGATCAACACCGGCGTGGCGTCGGCTCCGAAAATCATCCTCACACCGTGAATCCGAACTGGAGAGTTTGCATGGGAAAAATTCCACAATTCCTGGTCCACAGCCCGAAGGACAATGTCGGGGTGGTGGTTGTTGAGGGTTTGACGGCTGGCACCGAGATGCTGGGCGTGGTGACCGAGGACAACAGCGAGCTGACGTTGCTGGCCAGGCACGACATTCCG
>JBCCOV010000310.1:0-4044 GCA_039039985.1 Pseudomonadota bacterium
GTTGCCCATCTCGGCCGGTCACTCGACGTCGATTTGCCGTTGATCGATAGCTTGATGCCGTCAAATCAGACTCAGATCGCGCTTGCTGAGGCGTTGCTTGGAGACACGGCAGGTAAGCGGATCGGCTTTCTCGGGATTACGTTTAAGCCCGGAACGGATGATCTCCGCGAGAGCCCGACAATCGAACTGATGTCGCGCTTGAAGCAGCGCGGCGTTGCGATTGCGGCCTATGACCCGAACGTCGTCTCCGGTCCGGCGCTGGAGGGACAGGTCGCTTATGTCCGGCACGCGTGTCCGCCCCTTGTCGACCTTATGGATCATCTTGAAGACCTGACGGTCGAAACGGTCGATGACCTGCTTGCTTGGAGCGATGTCCTGGTCGTGAGCCACGCGACGGACGAATTCCGCACTGCTGTCGCGCGGCGGCGGCCGGACGTGCTGGTCGTTGATCTGGTGCGGTTGTCCAAGGCTTTGCCTGACGATGAGGCTTACACCGGAATTGCCTGGTGAATTGACGAGATAACACAGGGGCGAGGGAACAGCTTCGTCCTAAGAACGAGGAGTTGAGTATGGACAAGATCGGTACATCTGCGTCGGATAAGTTGCTCGGAACCGATGAGAACGACTTTCTCTCGGGCGAAGGGAACAACGATACACTGGCCGGACAGGGTGGCCATGACACCATTCTGGGTGGCACCGGTGATGACAATATCGACGGTGAGGGCGGCGACGATTTGTTGTTCGGCAACTCAAGCGCCGGCGGTGACATCGATCTGGAGAAGTTCCGGATCAGCCAAGATGTGACAGCGACGGTCACGTTCCTGGGAGAGACGGCCGGTTACCGTAACGTGCTCGGTGTTTATAAGATCGCGGACGACGGAACGGTCTACGACGTTGAGGTCCTGTTTGAGAACGCATCTCTGAAAGGGTCGGGCGGTTCTTTGGTCGGCGGCGAGAGTTCGGTCGAGCTTGAGCTTTCGGAAGGGGACCAGCTGGGCTTTTTCGTCGTGCCGAACGGCTATTCTCAGCGCGGCATGAAGGATGTGCTGACGACCGAAAACGTGACGTACAAACTTGTCGATTCGAATGGTGATCCGGCCAATGCCACGTCCGGCGAGTCCATGACGCTGGTCCAGGTCGATGCCGAGGGCAACGAAACCCCGATCAAGTCGCAGTATGGAACCGAGATCTTCCACAGCGTCACGGAGCCGAACAGCGACGACATCGCGCATGCACACGCGTCGGTCGATACGCAATCCGGTACGGTCAAGATCGGCTTTGAAGATCTGTTGGGCGGTGGCGACAACGACTTCGATGACAGCATTTTCCAGATCGACATCGGGGTCACCAATGCTGCGCTTCTGCCGCGCCCTGCCGGCGACACGGATGGCCCGAGAACAACTGACGACGATACCATTTTCGGCGGTACCGGTGCGGACACCATTTTCGGGATGCGCGGCGACGATCACGTGGAGGGCGGTGACGATAATGATCTTATCTACGGTAACTCCGGAAATGATGATCTGTTTGGTGGCGATGGCAATGACGACATTCGCGGTGGCTCCGGCAATGACACCATCGACGGCGGCGCTGACGCGGACGTGATCGATGGCAACACCGGCGATGACATTATCGATGGTGGTGACGGCAACGACCAAATCAAGGGGAGTTCCGGGAACGACACGATCACGGCCGGCGCCGGCGATGACGTGACGTATGGTGGCTCCGGTGATGATCTTCTGTTTGCCGGCTTGGGAGACGACTTCTACGACGGCGACTCTGGCTTCGATACAATCGATTATTCGTCGTCTGAGCAGGGCCTGACAGTCGACCTGTCCAAGCATACGATCACTGGCAACGGAGACGACGAAGTCTGGAGCATTGAAGGCCTGGTTGCGTCGGATCATGACGATACGATCAAGGCCGACAAGCGCGACAATGTGATTGATGGCGGAGCCGGAGACGATGAAATCCGCGGCTTAGGTGGCGCTGATGATCTCACCGGCGGCGCAGGCGCTGACACCTTTGTCTGGCAGACCAAGGATATCATTGTTGACGGTAACTCGCTGGGCGTCGACACGATCGCCGACTTCTCATTTGATGACGGGGACGTGCTGGATCTGTCTAAGGTTGTTGAGGGCTCGCCGGATTCGGTCGCTGATGTCGTGTTCCTGACAGAAAACGATACGGGCACGCTTGTTTCCGTCGCGCTTGGCGACAAGGTCGTCGATGTCGTGCAGTTGGAGGGCATCAGCGGCGTGACGGCAGATGGCCTGCTGGCCGACGGTTACCTGCTCGTCTAGGGGCTGTCGGCCTATGTGGCGGACATGATCAAAAGGGTCACCCCGGGCCTTGTGCCCGGGGTCCACGTCTCAACGGACTCGAGCGGTCGAGGGCCCGACAGCGGCACAGTCCGCACATCGAACCATCATTCACATCTGTTGCACCATGGATCCCGGTGACACGTACCGGGATGACGCCTGTGGACGTGGTTGATGACGTGCTACCTCAGGCCGGCGAAGCGATTCTGCCTATAGCGGAAATGATCTAGGCGAAGAGCTTCAAGCCCTTTCAAGCCAGTACGCGTGGCTGCGTGCCGGCTCTCGTCGTGGTGCAAGCCGCCCAGGCATAGAAAGGGCCGCTTGCCGCGCGTCGTTGCAATTTCATTCTAATTCTCAGCAGCGCGGGAAGAGAATGTTAGCCCTTTTTTGCTAATGCTCCAGTATGTCGATAGAGGTGCGTGCGCGTTCAATCCGGTCGCGCATGCCAGCAGTTTGTCAAGAAAGGCCGTGCTGACGACGATGGTCACGCGATCGAAACCAAAACGGCCGCAAAACGGGACACTGTTTGCATTTGCAGGTGGCACACTCGTTGTCGTCACCGCCGTGTTGGCCGTACGCCACAGCGTCTATCAGGCCGAGGTTCCCTCGTGCGTCCACCGCTACGAAACGGCGGAAATGCTATCGATGCGAGACAATGGAGCGCACAAGTTCTCCGTCGCGGACCTGCAAGCCCGGTTAAACGGCAACGACTGGGGCCTGATGCAACACGCACGTGTCGTTGCCCGTGATGGTGATCGCGGCAAACTGGGACTACGCATTGCGTTGCCAGCCGGTGCGGAACATGGCGGCCAGTATGAACAGCCCGGAAGCGGTGCTGGCTTCACGTGGCTGCCAAGGCGCATCAAAGGCGCTAACGCCGCCTGCCTCAGCTACGACGTCAAACTCGGGGCGGACTTTTCGTTCGATGCGTCCGGCATTCTGCCGGGCCTGGTCGCCCGGGACGAGCGTAACGGTAAGGTTGTGCTCAGCTTTCCCTTGGCTTGGTTGGAGAGCCGCCAGGCGGCCGTGCGATTACAGCGTACGAACAAGAACCAGGTGGTCAACATTCCGGCCGGTCGCCGCCATTTCGTTTTGCCGCGGAACCGATGGGTTTCGTTGGACCAGGAAGTGATCTTGAACACGCCTGGCCGGGCGAATGGTATCGTTCGTTTGTGGGTCAACGGGGCACTGTGGATCGAAAAGACCGGCCTGATTTTGCGACAGCAGTCTGACACGGTTTTAGTCGGGGTTCGTGCCGATACGCACTATGTCGGTTCCGCGCTCCACTGGGCCGCGGCGCCGAAGGCGACAGAGGTTGATCTCTCGCCATTCGTTGTTCGCCAGTAGTACCGGCAAGCGCTGATTGTTTATCGCTCACGGCTATTCCTCGCTGCGCTCGGGCCCCATCGAGATGGCGTATCCGCCATCTCGACATTTCAAATGCCCAACGCGGGAACACCCGCGTTGGGGTGGGGGCGGCGCAACGCGCCGGGCCGCATTCGCGGCCTGGGTATCGTCCTCGCAGGCTAGCCAGCGCTCGAGCCGCGAGCTTACGAGCGTGCGAACAGCGCAAAGTCAAGACTCTTATCGCTCACGGGCTATTCCGGCCTGCGGCCAGGCCCTGCGCGAGCGCGCCGCAACGCGGCGGGCCGCGGTCGCGGCCTTGGAACCGTGCTCGACGGCTAGCCAGCGCTCGAGCCGCGAGCTTGCGAGCGTGCGAACA
>JBCCOV010000311.1:0-4044 GCA_039039985.1 Pseudomonadota bacterium
CGTCGGCCTTCCGGTCACGCGAACGGAGGCAAACACTGTGGCGTTCGCATTCGGAGACGTGACCTTGTGGATTGATCGGATCGCAACACAAAGCCAGACGGACATCTGGCTGGAGTTGATTGCCGATGATCCCGACGGCGCATTGGCCGACCTTGGCACTCCGAAGCGCAACGAACTGGAGCCGCTCGACGGCGTAACGGGACACTGGACGTCCGATCCGGCCGGCACCGTCCTTCTCGTGCGACGGGACAATGTCGATGGCGCATGAACGTCCGGCAGCTGCAACGAATGGTTCGGCGCGACCTGCGGCGAACATCGCGATCGGGCGTGCCGACGGCGGCCGGATGGCGGAAAACATCATGCATTTCGCGCGCCTGTTGCGCGCTGCGGGTTTGCGGATCGGTCCCGATCGCACGGCCCTGGCGACCGAGGCCGTGATGGCGACAGGGCTTGACGATCCAAGACGTCTGTATTGGACGCTGCATGCGTCGTTCGTGACGCGGCGGTCGGACCGCGAAATCTTTAATCAGGCGTTCGTTATGTTCTGGAAGGACCCGGGATATCTCGAGCAAATGCTCTCGCTCGTCGTGCCGTCGCTGAGAGGCAATGTGGAGGCAAGCGATCGCGCTTTGTCACGGCGTCTCTCCGAGAGTCTGTTTCGCCGGGGTGATGCGCCGCCGGCCCGACCGGAAGACCAGGTTGAGATCGACGCGCGCGGGACATTTTCGCAGTCGGAGACCTTCCAAACCAAAGACTTCGAAGAAATGAGCGCTGCAGAACTCGCTGTGGCGCGACAGGCGATCCGACAGCTGGTTCTGCCGTTCGACAGGATCAAGACACGGCGATATCGTCGGTCGTCGCGTCGGGATCGGCTCGACCTGCGCGCTGTTCTCCGCGAGTCGGTGCGCCGCACACCGGGCGACCTCCAGCCACAGTGGGCGGCACGAATGGTGCGCCGGCCACCGTTGGTGATTCTGGCCGATGTCTCCGGCAGCATGGAAACATACGCGCGCATCTTGCTGCACTTTGTGCATGCTCTGACGAATGACCGCGACCGGGTTTCCGTCTTCCTGTTCGCTATGCGCTTGTCGAACATTACGCGGTTGCTGCGGAACCGCGATCCCGATGTTGCGATTTCAGAGGTGGGACGCCGCGTCACCGATTGGTCCGGTGGAACGCGGATCGGTACGGCGCTTGGCGAATTCAACCGGCTGTGGGCGCGCCGCGTCCTGGGGCAGAACGCAACAGTCTTGATGATATCCGATGGTCTTGATCGCGATGGTGCGGACGGGCTTGAGCCCGCGGTGCGTCGTCTGCGCGCAAACTGCCGACGGCTGATTTGGCTTAATCCGCTCATGCGGTACGAGTCGTATGCGCCCATTGCACAGGGCGCTGAGGTGCTGGCACAGTACGCGCACGAACAGCGTGCGTGCCATAACCTCGCCAGCCTCAAAGCGCTCGCGAGCGCGTTGGGCCGGGGATCATGATGCTTTGATCTGGCTGATAGATGGTGTTGTGATGCATTGTCCGGCAAACTAGACGTCGTCGACCTCAGCCAAGGGAATCCCGAATGCTGCCCAGTCAACGTCATCTGTTCGATATCCCGCGTGATGTCGCCTATCTGTCCGCAGCCTCTTACAGTCCGCTACCGAATGCCGTCGTCTCGGCTGGGCGTGACGGTGTCGCCCGCAAGGCGCGGCCGTGGTTGATGGGACAGGATTTTCGATCTGAGCAAAACGAGCGGGCGCGGGCCGCTGCAGCCCGATTGATCAATGCCAACGTGGAAGATGTCGCGCTGATCCCGTCGGTCAGCTACGGCTTTGCGACGGCCGCACAGTTGTTACCGCCGGATCCCGGCTCTCGGGTTCTCGTCTTGCGGGATGACCACTCCTCGCCCGTCCTTGAGTGGCAGGCGCGCGAAGGGGACGGCGGGTTCTCGGTCGAGACGATCGAGCGCCCGCGCGACGCCGACTGGACGTCGTCTATTGTTGCGGCAATCGAACGCCTTGATGCGCCACCGCCGTCAATTGTCTCGATCTCGTCGGTCCATTGGGCGGATGGTGGTTTGATCGACTTGGATGCCGTTGCGGAGTCCGCGCGTGCGCATGGCAGCAAGCTTGTTGTCGACGGCACGCAATCGGTCGGCGTCCTGCCAATGGACGTGACAACACTCGATCCGGATTTCGTTGTGTTTCCGACCTATAAGTGGCTGCTTGGCCCATATGCGCGGGCGTTTCTCTACGTCGCGAAACGTCATCAACATGGCCGGCCACTGGAACAGACGGCATCAGGGCGCCGATCCGTGAAATCCGAGCAACTCGTTTATCTCGCGGATACGCGATACGTCGACGATGCGCGTCGGTTCGATATGGGCGAGCGCGACCACTTCATTTCGATGGAGATGGCCTCGGTCGGCATGGAGTTGGTATCGGGCTGGGGGATCGCCAACGTTCGCGACCGGGTTGCCGCTTTGACGGGGCGTATCGCTGACGGCCTGAACATTGGCTTGATGCTGCCCCAAGCCATTCGCTGTCCGCATATTCTAAGCCTGGATGTCGGCCCAGAGCGGGCGAAACCGATTGCTGCCGCGCTTGCTGATCGCAATGTCTTCGTCTCGCCGCGGATCGGACGGCTTCGCATCGCGCCCCACGTTTACAACGACGAAACCGACGTCGACCGGTTCCTGGCGTGTTTCGAGGACTGTCGCCGTCTCGCAGCCTGACACGTGTGGTGAGGATGCGGTGATGTCTCATAAGAGGCATCGCGCGAGACAGGCGCATAGGCGCGTCCGCGTGAGATAGAACTTTGACTGACCAAGAGTGAATTGAGGAAACGCCCATGGCTCTACCGCCGGTTCTGCAAAACCTCTCTGTGCCTGTCATCGGGGCGCCACTGTTCATTGTGTCGAACCCCGACCTGGTGCTTGCACAGTGCAAGTCCGGCATCGTCGGAGCGTTTCCGGCACTGAATGCCCGCGAAGCGGACGGTGAGCCCGTCCAACTCGAAGCGTGGCTGAAGCTGATCACCGAAGAGTTGGATCGCTATAATCAGGCCAACCCCGATACGCCGGCCGCGCCATTTGCCGTCAACCAGATTGTGCACCGCTCGAACGTCAGGCTCGAACGCGACATCGAGATCTGCATGAAGTGGAAGGTGCCGATCTGGATCACTTCACTGGGTGCGCGCACCGAGGTCAATCAGGCCGCTCACGCGTGCGGCGGGATTACGTTGCACGACATCATCAATGATCGGTTTGCCAGGAAGGCGATTGAGAAGGGCGCCGACGGTCTAATTGCGGTTGCAGCGGGCGCGGGAGGACATGCGGGGTCGTTGTCACCATTCGCGCTTGTGCAGGAAATCCGCGAATGGTTTGACGGGCCGTTGTTACTGTCCGGTGCGATTGCCACGGGTGATGGCGTCCTTGCCGCACAGGCCATGGGCGCAGACCTCGCATACATCGGGTCCGCATTTATCGCGACGCCGGAGGCAAACGCCGACGGACGATATAAGCAAGCCATCGTCGACGGCACGGCCGACGACATCGTCTATACGAACTACTTCACCGGCGTGCTTGGAAACTACCTGAAGCCGTCAATTCGTGCGCAAGGGCTCGATCCGGACGATCTTCCGGTCTCCGATCCCAGCAAGATGGATTTCACAGGCGGTTCGGCAAAACCGAAGAGCTGGAAAGACATCTGGGGGTCCGGCCAGGGTATCGGCGCTGTCAAAGACGTCCGCCCGACGGCAGAGTTGGTCGCACGATTGACGGCAGAGTATGCGGCGGCCCGGCAACGTCTTCTCGCGACCTGACGTTGACGAGTGCGTGCCAGCTGATCTTCAGTTTAGTCGTCCTTTCGGATCTCTGTTTCGCCTGTGACGGGCGGTTCGGGAGCGCCATCGGGGACGCCGATCATGGTGCCGCTATTGGCCGTGCGAAACACGATCATCTGGACCGTTGTCACTTTGCGGCGAAACAGGTTTGGCAGCCATTCCTTGGCGACTTTGCGAGCGGCTGTCAGGCGATGCCCACCGTTGACGATCGAC
>JBCCOV010000312.1:0-4015 GCA_039039985.1 Pseudomonadota bacterium
CGGCTCAAGGACTATCGCCGCATCGCCACGCGCTTCGACCGAAATATCAAAAACTTCGTCGCAGCTGTCTGCCTCGCTGCTGTCGTCATATGGTGGCTGTAAAGAGTCCGGAGCCTAGTTTACATTAATCTCTTGGCGGAGCATCACGACGGCTCATTCGAGATCTACCAGCCGAAACAGCGTTTGCTCAATCGGCCCGCCTGGAGTCTTTCCCCCAATGAGCATCGCGCACATCGAAGCCCTGCGGTCAAAGCTTGTCGCGTGCCACTGGGTTGTCGTCGATGAGCATGACGTCGATGAGTATAACACTGGCGTTGTACTGGAGCATCGCCCGCTCCAACGGCGACAGCCCTTTAACGCTGGCATTCGGCGGAGACCCCGACCTACCGGAAATTGATCTCGAAGACCGCTGTGGCTGCCATGTTGTGGAACATCAAGAGGTTCGCCTTTACTTTGCAAGGATCAAGCGTACATGGCCGACGGAACTTGACCAGTTCATGCGGGCGCTCAACCAGCTTGGCTAAGTGATGCCGCAGTCGCTGCCAGGGCGCGCCGTCCTCGCAGGCCCTTGGCGTGATTGGACACTTCGAACCCATTGACACCACATCGGCCTTCGGTCTAACCGATATGCTCCAAACGACCTCCAACGCTTCCAGACATCGGCCCCCTGGAAGAGCCACAATCGGCCGTCTCGTATGTTCAGATGTGAGCGCTGCGGAACGCAGAGTTCAGCGAAATCACCCTCTCACCTCTATCCAATTGTAACGCGGAAACGCATCTATCCTGAACGGCGAAACCAGTCCGGGTCAATCATAGACCGTGGCGGAAACGGCTGGGAAATCGTTCGCGAAGTCCGCGTCTGTGACAGGTGCATGGCAGTGTTGGCCAAACAGTCTGAAGAGGGCACGTAGATATCCAATGGTGTGCGGAACAGGTGGCGTAACCTCACGTGAGTTAGCCACCTACTGCTAATCAACCTTCGCGGCAATAGCTTCGATCTCGACTTGAACGCCGGGACGCGGGAACTCCTGCACGAACAATAGAACAGCCGGTGGATTGTGATCGCCCATGACCCGCTCCCGCATTTCGAGATAGTCCTCCAGAATAGCCTTGTCGGTGACATACACGGTCAGTTTGACCACGTCCTGAAGTGTCATGCTGGCTGCTGCGAGAATAACCTGGATTCGCTCGAAAACCACTTCTAGCTGCTCCCGCGGATCATCAGGCACTGTCCCATCGTGACGAGCGCCAACCTGACCATTGCAAAACAGCAGCCGCGCATTTGGCGGAACTTCCACGGCATGTGCTGCATTGTTGAAATGCGCGCATATCTGATCGTTGAGCGTATGGGCCTTCAACATTGCTGTACTCCTCCGCAGCAGCGCATGGTTACGCGAGAGGATTCACCGCGGTTCCCCGTCTGACATCAAGCGATTTCTTCTGATCCATTGCCGACAATAACGCCAGGGACCGTTGCAGTGGCCGCGAATGCGCAGGCAAGTACGCAAACAGGTTGCGTAGCTTTCCGGCGGAGTGGCGGGTGTGTGGTGACAGCAGCCGAACGGGATGGACCTGGACGAACAACGCCTCCCGAATTCAACGCCAACGCTGCAAAGACTTAGATCTCGCTATTGAACACGCGCTCGAGTGCAACACGCGTCTCATCGTCACTGTGCAGTTCCGGTGACGCTTTCCGCGAACGGTTGTACTTCCAGTTTGTCGATATGTTTCGGCAATGCCAATACAAGACATCATCTGCGAAAAACAGTGGCTTCATGAAGCCGGCAACAGCCTGATGCACGCCCCATTGGCTTACACCTAAAACGCCTCGCGGCGCAATGCAGTACTTTGTTCGTCCAACATCATCGTTAGAAAGGCGAAAATAATGATCGCGATGCCGTGTATCTCCAGCTTCGGCATCAGGGTGCGGCCATCTCCAGTAACCGCGAAAGAGATTATAGCCGAGAACAGATCGCGTTGTGCGGCTGAATATGTCACTTCCAACAATTGGTGAGACCAGTTCGTCGACATCGATTGGTAAAACGGCACGGGCCCGAGATAAAAAGCGAAGTCGCGCCGTATTCCAGATGCCTTTTTGCAGAAATTTCATCGCATTGACTGAAGGGACTCCGTACGAGTAGGGCACATCGATTACAATTGAACCGTTCAACCCCGCGATGCCGGAGAGTGCTGCAATGAGATCGTCTTTCGAATACGCGGTAGAATTATTATTGAAGAATAGAACAGCATTCGCACGGTGAACTTTGACATGATAATTTAGCCAGTCAACAATCCATTCTATTTTTCCATCTTTGCACATTGTCATAATGACATTTGCATTCAAAAAAGTGTCGCTGTCCTGATGCGATATGGGTACATGAAAAGACTGCCCATTGATTGCGATACTTATCGCTTCGGCTGGTCGCCACGAACCAATCCAAACTTCAGCGTAGTTTCTTTGGCTGAAGATCGTGCGAATCCGAGCCGGGCGGCCATCTATACTGATTTCGGCAGATTTTAGAACGTCGCGGAAGTTCAAGAGTGCCGGGCAAATCAAACATACTGCGCGTGCACGCGGCACATAGAAGGCATCGTAGAATAGTGTGTTGAAGTCATAGGTCTCACGCCAGCCATCTGGGAGCTTGTTCTTGACACGCTCTGGCACGTCGCGCGGCGCCACTAGTCCGTCCGGCAAGACGAGGCCGTTGAGTTCTGAACTTGTCATTCGAATCCCCCGAAAGGCCGCCGCACGCCGATATGCGCGGTAAACTGTAATCCGCGCAGCGCCTACAAGACCTGCGATAATTGAATCAGCACGCCAAGGAGTTACGTGACCGGGCTGGCGATCTCATTCGCAGTCGCTCGAACTGACGCGATGGGCTATCAGCCGAACCCCAGCTTGGCAAGCTGCGACCGGCCAGATGCCGAAATGGATAGCGGACAGTTACCATGCGTTTCGTTTTCGGCGTCCCCCCTTGACCCTCACGTAACGTTAGGGACCATGTCCGGATCTCGCGGACGCGTGGGAGAGAAAGATGTATACGGTCAAACAGGTTGCCAAGCTTGCCGGCGTATCGGTCCGGACATTGCATCACTATGACAGTATCGGTCTTCTCAAGCCCGCGCGGATCGGCGAGAACCGCTACAGATACTATGGCGAAGATGAGTTGTTGCGCTTGCAGCAGATCCTCTTCTACCGCGAGTTTGACGTCCCATTGGTGGACATCATCGCGTATCTGGATCAGGCCGACTTCGACCACGTGACCGCGCTGCGCGCGCATCGGACGCGGCTCGAACAAGAGGCCGAGCGCTATCGCCAATTGATCGGGACGATCGACCGCACGATCGCCCGTCTTAACGGAGATCGCGTCATGCAAAACTCAGATCTGTACAAGGGCTTTTCGCCTGAAAAGCAAGCCGAATACGAAGACTGGCTCGTCAATGAACACGGCGACGACATGCGCAACCAGATTGACGAGAGCAAGCAACATCTTGCCGGTCTGTCGCCAGCGGAAACCGACGCCCGCATGGCGGAACTTGCCGAGCTCGAAACGGCGCTCGCCAAACAGCTCAAGGCCGGTGTGCCAGCTGACTCGGATACGCTCGACCCACTTCTCGACCGGCACAGGGCCTGGGTTGCGTCAATGTGGGGTCGCGCGTGCCCGCCGGATGCGTACGCCGGTATGGCGGAGCTCTATCTCTCGCATCCGGACTTCGAAAAGCGCTATGAGACCATTGCAACCGGTTTCACCGCCTATCTGACGACGGCGATGAAAGCCTACGCAGCGCGCCAGTAGGTTGATCTCGACATTTGAAATGCCCAACGCGGGAACACCCGCGTTGGGGTGGGGGCGCTGATTGTTGATCGCTCACGGGCTGTTCCGGCCTGCGGCCAGGCCCTCCGCGGGGGCGGCGCAACGCGCCGGGCCGCGGTCGCGGCCTGGGTACGCTCCTCGCAGGATAGCCAGCGCTGATTGTTGATCGCTCACGGGCTGTTCCGGCCTGCGGCCGGGCC
>JBCCOV010000313.1:0-4013 GCA_039039985.1 Pseudomonadota bacterium
GGACGATCCCAGGCCGCGAATGCGGCCCGGCGCGTTGCGCCGCCCCCGCGGAGGGCCCGGCCAAAGGCCGGAACAGCCCGTGAGCGATAAACAACAAGCGCAGGCCATTCTGGTAGGACAGTACCCAGGCCGCGAATGCGGCCCGGCGCGTTGCGCCGCCCCCGCGGAGGGCCCGGCCGTAGGCCGGAACAGCCCGTGAGCAATCAACAACCAGCGCGGGCCAGCCGTCGAGCACGGTTCCAGGCCACGACCGCGGCTCGACGCGTTGCGGCACGCTCACCCCAACGCGGGTGTTCCAGCGTTGGGCATTTCAAATGTTGAGTAGCGAACACGCTGAGCTCACTCGACCCATAAGCCGGTTGGGCCACGAGGGTGAGGGCGGTTAGCAAAACTCGGAGATTGAGTTTAGCCCGGCTACTAAGTGCCTATCGGTAGGCGGAGCTTGCCATTCGTCGCCGTTGCGGTTCTTCTGCTTGACCTGAACGTACGTTTTGCTGATCCGGCGGCGGCGTGGAGCGCGCGTCGCAGGATCGCGCATATGACAGCAACGCAAAGTGGTAGCCCGCAGCGAGGATCACTATGAAGTGGATTTCGATAGGCACATTTGTCTTGGTGTTTGCAACGCCGGTCTTCGCCGGCGAAACAGCCCCCGGTCACGAAGCGTATCATTCTGACTTCTACTCGAAGTTAGTTCGACCGGACACGGGAACAAGTTGCTGCAATAATCACGATTGTCGGCCTGCCAAACATCGCATCACGAAGAACGGCGTAGAGTTTTTCGTTCATGAACGATGGCTACCCGTTCCTCGTAGCCGTACAATGGAAACTGCAACACCGGACGGCAATGGGCACTGGTGTGGCTCCGTTCACGTGTCTCCAGGAGATACGCCCATCACATATTGCGCGATCGTTCCGCTCAGGGTGAATTAATGCGACCGTGAGACCCGCGCGCGCACTCGACGGACGTCGTCCGATCTGACCTCAGCGCGCTGCGGCCCGCACCATCATCCAGTATGAGATATCCGCATACATGATTGGACCACCGGTCTTCGCGGGACAAGACCACTTCGGGTCTTGGCCGTGTGAAAACGTCTTCGTTGTCCCCCATGACCGACACAGGAACGGAATTTGGCACAACCGGCCGGTCTTGGCCTGTCTGAGCGTCCTGGAGAGCCCCACGGATCCGACGTTGCGCTGCGAGCACCGAACGCGCCGGATCAGGCTCTGATCGCCCGCATCAGCGGTGCGATGCCGATGATGTTCATGACGCGGGTCAGATTATAGGCGAGAACCGCGAGTGCCGTTTCCGTCTTCACGTTCTTCAATCGCTTCATCAGAAAGTGCGTCGCGCCCATTCGCGCTTTGATCGTCACGAACGGATGTTCGACCGTCTCGCGGCGGGTTCGCATCCCGTTTGGATTTTCATCGAGCTGGCGTTGAGCCTCCTCAAGCACATGCTCGTGCTCGCATCGGTCAACGACACGGTGGTTCGCGCTCGTGCACCGGCGTTTGAACTTGCAGGTCCAGCACGCCTTCGAGCGCTCTTGCCGATCCGCCGACACAGTTCCACAAACTGCGCACACACCTTGCGGATGGCTGGGCCATTGTCCTCGCGGAATTCGGCGATCGTCTTGTGATCCGGAACAAACCGCCGCGTCCGTCACAATTCTCCCGTCCCATATCTCCCCAACGATATCGTCTTTCGTAATCGTGCGGTTCCGATGCTCGATGAGAAAAGGAAGCAAATGAAATGTCTGAGGTTCATTGTGAACCGCCACACCGTCCAAACGTAGTTCGAAAAGGCTTGTGTCCAGTTCGAAGTTTCCAAACTCGAAGATCATCTGGGGCTCAGGCTCACAATAAGGCGGGCAATCCTGTCCCTAAGGGACAGCGCTAGCTTCGGCTGACAAAGATAACCGAGGGAACAACTTCAATCAAAACCTCCTCTCGTGCTAAGCTAATCACCCTGGCCCATGTGGCTGTCCCGAATGAACAATATCAGTGCGCCAACCTCATCAAGTGTTGCACCAGCAGAGGCCAACGCAGCAGACAGACTGTCCAGGCTCTTCCTCAATTGCATGCCGACATCGTCCGCTTCAGCGATGTTATGATTTGCGTCGCAGGCTATCTGTCCGGAAATGTGGAACCGCTCACTCTAATCGCTGCGATCGCGTTCCAAGCTCGCTGATGTTCGCCACGCCTTTCCCGCACACGCCTGCATCTGACTTGTTTTCCAGAATACGGGTCAGGGCCGTGGTTAGTTGCTCGCGACCATGCGAATCGACATGAATCGAGTCGACAAAACCTATGTAAGTCGCAACGAACGGGAGTTCACAGCGGTAGAGCTGGGCAGTCGTTCCGCTCTCAGCAATGCCAGTAAGGAATGTCGGATTGGACGCTGAGATTGCCGCATCGAACACCGGCGTTTCCGGCAGATCGAAGAGTATCAGCCGATCCGTCATGGCGTCGAGACGCTGTAATACTGACACGAACACTTCGCGGACCGCATCAGTCCGATAGCTTTCCGGATCAGCGTAGTCGTAGCGCTCCAGATAGTCGATGCGTCGCTTTAGCAACTGCTGAATGCGCGCGCGACGGTTGTCCTTATAGAGAATGTGCGTCTGCTCGGATTTGGCAGCGTCAGATTTATTCGCCAGCACACGATTGTGCAACTCCTTGCCGCTGACCCAACCGTAAAGGCCATAAAGCATGCTGAGTAGATGCTTCTTAAGAATGGCACCGTGCTTCCGATTCGGCAGCATCAGTCCACTTGCGAGAAGGGCAAGATCGTTACCGGATAGCGAACCGTCGATCGCCAACAACTTGGCTGCCACGGACGGCGAAAGCTGGCTTGCGTAATCAAAGGTCGCAAGATCGTAGCTGTTGCCGCGGAACTTGTAGAGAAAGAATGGATGCATGCCTACGATAATGCACTTGTATCGCTCTGGTCGCACGGGGAGCAATTGCGACTGAACGTCGACAACCCAAATTGCGCCGTGACCGGCTGTCGTCGCTAATGTCAAGAAGCGCGTTTCTGGGAATCGCGCCTCTAGGGCGGCGATGTCGAACCCTTCGCGCGCCGTCGAGGCACCAAGGATCAGGCAGGTACTTCGCGGTTCAAGATTTCGCAGCTCTTGCAATCGATAGCCGGTATATTGACCGGGAATGAAGTTGTAATAGCGCGCATACGCAAAGTGCGTTGCGGCCCATGCGAGTGACTGTGCCGTCAACGTCACGAGGGTGACGGCCACCAACACATTTCGTAGGGCCAATAGCATGGGCCGGACCACACTCACCGAAAGGTTCGGAGATTCAGAAGGCAGCGTAGACATAGGCCTCATTGCTTCCGCCAATGGTGATGCCAGTGAGCGCACATAGCGCCAGCGCGGCGATCAACTTGACGATGACGATCTGCCGGTCAGTCATGCGGCTTGGAACTCCTTGATTGCGAGACTCAGGGTCAAGGCGATCATCGCTTGGGTATAGACAATGCCAACGATTCGCCATGTTATGGTCGCGCCGGTGAACGGTTTTGCCCGGAGCGCTGTCTTCACTTGCTTAAATTCCCAAAGGGCCTTTTCACCAGCAACGATCAAGCCGACCAGCAGACCCCACCAGAAAAAGCCCCAGGAAATGTGATGCCAGAGGCCGGTGAAGATGAATGGCAACCATAGGGCCAGTAGGTTACTTGCAAACAGGAGACGCTTGCTCTTTCGGTCGATCCGCCGGACAAGGAATAGCATCATCGGATTGTAGATGTTGCGGGCAACGAAGCCGCCAAGCGAGATGTGCCAGCGCGTCCAAAACTCGCCCACCGTGGTCGCAAAGTAAGGATGGTTGAAATTGACGGGCGTCGCGACGCCGAGAAGTCGGCCAACACCGAGCGCGATCAAGGAATAGCCCCAGAATTCCAAAAGTATATAAGCGAGGTAGAGCCAAGTCTCCCAGGGCGTATCGAGCCGCCATTTCCCAGATGGGCCTGCCATACCCAGCTGATATAACTCGGCAAAGAA
>JBCCOV010000314.1:0-4011 GCA_039039985.1 Pseudomonadota bacterium
CGCATTCTGCAGCACTGTCATTTTCATGGGCTGGCTTGCAGGCTATCTATCGACCGCCGGGCGCCCCTTATGTGCGCACGATCCGACGGCCGCTGGTTAGCAGCAGGTCGGAAGCTAGAAGGAGCGCGTGCGTGGTCATGAATGCAAGATTATGGATTGTAGTCTCACTCGGCAAGTGCGCACGCGCATCACTGACGGCATTTTTGTTGTTCTTGGCAATGGGATGGGCAGGTCACGCCAGGGCAGAGCCGGTTACCTTCATCGCGCTTGCCCAGATCAAACCGCAGGGACAGGCCGGCTACGATACGTTCATTGAGAAGGTGACGCCCATCTGGAGTGCCAACGGAATGCGTGTGCTGGCACGATTGAAGGTGGTCGACTTGATGATCGATCCAGCTTTCCCCGTGCCGACGGAGATAGCCGTCATCCATGCTGAGACGCGTGAAGGGTTCAACACCTACATTTCCAGCGATGAATACGCACAGATCAAGCACCTGCGTCTCGACGCGGTGGATCATCTGACCGTGTTGGAAGGAAGTCTGATTGATCAGAGCGGTGGAGACTATCTTGCAGCGAATCCAATGGCGGTGGTCACAATGTCCGGCAGCCTGACTGAAGCGCCACGCAGCGGTGTGACCGTCGACGTTAAACTGTTCGGACCGGTGAAGGGGGAACGCAGCCCGTTCCTGGCCGACGTGAAGCGCGTTCATATTTTGCCGTTGGGCTTCGACGACAACCCCACGAACTTCGCTGACGATAGCGACCAAGCTTTCATCGCGGAGCAAGTTCGGTAGCGCAAAAATTCCGCCTTAAGGTTTCTGTAAGTTTTGGGTTACAGTCTGTTAACCATGTTGCAGGCGTGCGCCTGCAGTTCGTTCTAGGGGGCCGAACCATGTTCAAGCACACCACAATTGCGGCTGCGTTTCTGGCAGCAGCTATGACCTTGCAGCCGGTTGCCGCGCAGACGTCGGATGTCATCGCTGCGCAATTCACTCGCAACACGGTGACATGGTCCGGCCGCACGTTCTCAACGGAGAGCTTGAGAGAAGCTTATGAGCGTCGCGGCAATGCGCCGATCTGGCTGACGAACGGCCAACTAAACCAGCAAGGTGATGCGCTGTTGGGTGAATTGAGCGGTTCTTACCGCGACGGCTTGGACCCGAATGAATATCTTGCCGGCGTGCGCGGGTTCTCGGGCCAGTTGGGCGATGAAGATGCCGCAAAGCTGGAACTCGCAATGAGCGATGCATTCCTGAAGCTCGGGCTGGATCTGTATAGCGGCTTCACGACGCCGTCCGTGTCCGACCCCAACATTGTCATCAAGCGCAAGAAGCGTGATGCGACGCAGTGGTTGGAGGGTGCTACGGCAACCGGCGTGAGCGCAATGCTTGCCACGCTTCGCCCACGTCATCCGCAATACGCGCAGCTTCGCCAGATGCTGGCCGGCTATCGCAGTCTCATGGCTCGGGGCGGCTGGCAACCGATTACCAAAGGTCCGACACTCAAGCCAGGGATGACCGATCCGCGCGTGAACGAGATGCGTGAAAACCTCGCTGCTCGTGGTTACGACGTGCGAGGAGTCGAATTTCCCGATCTTTACGATCAAGGATTGGTGGATGCGGTAAAGCACTTTCAAACGCGTCACGGCCTAGATTCAGATGGTGTTGCTGGTCCGGCGTCATTCCGCGCGCTGTCCGTCACAGCAACTGAACGGGTCGATCAGATCGCTATCAATCTTGAGCGATGGCGCTGGCTGCCGCGCGACCTCGGCAAAGCCCATGTGCTAGTCAATCAGGCCGGTTTCGAGATGTTCACGATGAACGGCACGGAAATCTACGACAAACGGCGTGTGATCGTCGGCAAGCCGTTTCACCAATCGCCCATGTTCTCGTCGAAAATTTCTTACGCAGAATTCAACCCTACATGGACTGTGCCGCTGTCCATAGCAGGCAAGGAAATGCTCCCGAAGATCCGCAACAATCCGGCCTATCTCGTGGAGCGGAATTACTCGCTTTATAGCGGCTGGGGTAAGAACTCCCAGAAGCTTAACCCCTATGCGGTGGACTGGAGCGCAGTCTCAGCCAAGCGGTTCCCGTACCGCATCGTGCAGGAGCCCGGTCCAAAGAATGCGTTGGGGCAGGTGAAGTTCATCTTTCCCAACAAGTTCAGCGTCTATCTGCATGACACGCCATCGAGAAATTTGTTTTCCCGTAGCGGTCGCGCGTTTTCTCACGGTTGCATCCGTGTCGACAAACCATTGGATTTTGCTCGCAAGCTCTACGCACTACAGGGCGGTATGAACCCCTCGCGTGTAACTCCGATCATCGAGAGTAAGGAGCGCAAGCGCGTCAATTTCAAGCGCAAAATGCCCGTACACCTCGCCTACTTCACGGCCTGGATCAACGAAGACGGCATTCCGCTTTTCTACGAGGACGTGTACAAGCGCGATAAGTTGGTCCGCAAATTCCTGTTCTAGCGTAGGCGAAATCCCATGAGTTCCATCGAGAAGTCGGATGATGACGACAAGCCGGTGGAACTGAACGGACCGTCCCGAAGCCTGAAGGCAACGATTGAAAAGCTACGCGCTGCCGAAGCCGATGTGAAACATGCCCAGACGGGCAGGTTGGCGGCGGAGCGGTTGAAACTCGAAAACTTGGCCGATGAACTTCGCCCCGTTATTGAAGAGATTGACCCGAGCGATGATCGCTTCGAATTCACACTAGCAGCCGGTGCGCGCCCACGGCTTTGGATTGACCAGACCGCATTCGTTGCAATAGGGCGAGACGGTCAGCTGTTCCGGATGTTCAAGGATACGCCCAATGGCCGCGTCGTTTTAGCGGAAGTTGCGGATGTCGATGGAATGGCCGATCTCGTGGCTGAGTATGTCGCCGAGCGGGTGATTGCGCGAGAAAAGATGATCGAATCCGACGTCGTGCCCCTGCGCATATTGCGTGAGGCCGACACACCACCGACGCGAGTTAATAGCCTTGATCGTCGCGCTGCGCCCGCGTCTCGTACCGCCAAACGTCTGCGGTGGTTTCTTTTTGGGGCGCTCACGGCGCTCGTCGCGGTGTTCGCTGCCGTGACGATCTACTCATCCGAAGCCTTCTGACCGGCGATCGCAATCATCTCATCGCCGAGCTTGCTAATGTGCTGTTGCCCGTCTCCATAGCCGAACTGTTGCTGGCGGCACTGCCAGCTTCCGGTTGAACCGGCAATCTCGAACAGATTGTAGCGCGCGCCTGGACGGCCTTTCCCGTTGGTCGGCCGTGGTCCATGGCTGGCAGAAGGAACGCCGATGACGGGCACTGGCCCGTCCGGCCCGTCGATACGCTCGTCGCTAACGATATGCGTATGACCGTGAATGATGAGCTCTGCACCCTCTTGTGCGATCATCCCTCGGAAGCGCTTCGCACCGATCAACCGCTTGTGTTGCGATGTCGCGTTGGGGAAGGGTGGGTGGTGAATCATCACGATGCGAAACTGTCCGTCTGCCTTCGCCTGCTGCAACAGGTCTGCGGTGTGTTCATCCTGCTCTTTGCGCCAAGAACCTGTGGCCATGAACGGTGCCGTCGCGCGACCGGAATTCGTGCCGATCAGCGCTATCGGTCCGCGGTCCCTTCGGTACGGGAACGGATTGCGACCGACGGCAGCATCGCCCTGCATCCACGGCTTCCAACTCTCGATAATCCTGTCCAACGCACCGGGAACGTAGGTGTCGTGGTTGCCGGGCACGACAGAAATGTCTTCCGCCGGGCCAAGTTCTGCAAGCCACAAGCGAAGGATCTCGATCTCCTCGGTCAGTGCTAGGTTCACCAAATCACCGGTTATCGCGAGATGGTCTGGATTTGTGGCCAGCATATGGTCGATGAGGCCGCCTAAAACGCCTGAGTGCAGATCGCCCTTACGGTTCAACCGCCAGTTTGCGTAACCGATCACCCGCTTTGACAGCAGCGCACGACGACGAAACGGTGGCAGCGGGCCGAGGTGGACGTCGCTGATATGGGCGAG
>JBCCOV010000315.1:0-3990 GCA_039039985.1 Pseudomonadota bacterium
ACATCTTCTCGATTGAAACGTTCAAAGGCGCCATTGAACGACTTGTCGTGCTGGTCGGGCTGCTGTCAGGCTTTCCGCAAATTCTGATTGCGTTCGGCGCCCTAAAAATTGCCAACCGCCTCGCGGATGAAGACAACAACGATCGGGCGAAGAACTATTTTTTGATTGGGAACCTGATGTCCATCCTGGTGGTCATTCTGGTTTTCCATGCCGTCCAAACCCTGCCTATCATCCGTATGTAGAGGCTTGCAGATGTGGAACCCATGCAGATTCAACGGACCAAAGACGCCGATGGGGCAGAGCGGTTTGGGTCGGTTCCAGCTAAAACTTGAGACGCTCTATTTGAGACGCTCTAGGAGACAACGTTGACCGCTGACACGAACCGCACGTTAAAGATCGCGCTGGCGCAGCTTAACCCGACCGTTGGCGATCTGGCCGGAAACGCACAACTGGTGCGCGACGCTCATCGTGTCGCGGCCGCCAAGCACGCGGATCTCGTGGTCTTTTCGGAATTGTTCATTACCGGGTACCCGCCGGAGGATCTGGTTCTCAAACCGTCTTTCACGTCGGCGGCCCGCGCAACAATCGAGGCACTCGCAACGGAGTTTACAGACGGCCCGGGGCTTTTGATCGGCACGATCTGGCCGGACGGTGATCATGTCTACAATGCCGTTGTGCTGATCGATCGCGGCAAGATCGTCGCCGTTCGCTACAAGGTCGATCTGCCCAACTACGGCGTGTTTGACGAAAAGCGCGTGTTTTCCGCCGGCCCGCTGCCAAGCCCTATCAATTTTCGCGGCACCCGGATCGGCGTGCCAATCTGCGAAGATATCTGGACGGACGAAGTGTGTGAGTGTCTCGAAGAGACCGGCGCAGAGTTTCTCCTGGTCCCCAACGGCTCGCCGTTCGACTGGCGCAAGCCGGATGTCCGCTTGAATGTGGCTGTGGCCCGGATCACGGAAACAGGCCTGCCGATTGCCTATGTCAATCAGCTGGGCGGGCAAGATGAGCTGGTGTTCGACGGCGCATCTTTTGTATTGAACCGGGACTCGACGCTCGCCGTTCAACTGCCGGCCTGGGCCGAGACGGTCGCCATGACCGACTGGTCGACCGATGCGGATGGTCGCTGGGTTTGCGCCACAGGTGAACGGGCGGTTGTCGCCGTTGATGATGATGCTGCTTATCAGGCCTGCATGGTGGGCCTTAAGGACTACGTCAACAAGAACGGCTTTCCGGGTGTCGTGCTGGGCCTGTCCGGCGGGATCGATTCAGCCCTCACGGCCGCACTTGCCGTCGACGCCCTGGGCCCGGACCGCGTGCACTGCGTGATGCTGCCCTACGAATACACATCCCGCGAAAGCCTGTCGGACGCTGCCGCCTGTGCCGAAGCGCTCGGTGTTCGCTACGACATCGTCCCGATCGCCAAGCCGGTTCAAGGGTTCACGAACGCGCTTGGCGATCTGTTCGCCGGCCGAGAGGCGGACGTGACGGAAGAGAACATCCAAAGCCGCACCCGTGGCACCATCCTGATGGCGATATCGAACAAGTTCGGCGCCATGGTTTTGACGACCGGAAACAAGTCCGAGATGTCCGTTGGGTATGCGACCCTCTACGGCGATATGAACGGCGGCTATAATCCGATCAAAGACCTCTACAAAACGGAGGTTTATCGCATTGCGGACTGGCGCAACCGGCACGGTCCAGCCGGTGGCTTGGGCCCGAGCGGGGTCGTCATTCCAGAGAACATTCTGACCAAGGCGCCATCGGCCGAACTCAGACCCGATCAAACCGACCAGGACAGCCTGCCCGAGTACGACGTCCTTGATGACATATTGAGATGTCTGGTCGAAGACGAGCTCGCCGCGGAGGCCATCGTGGCGCGCGGGCATGCATCGGAAACCGTGAAGCGGGTTGAGCGCCTGCTCTACATTGCCGAGTACAAACGGCGGCAGGCAGCGCCCGGAACGAAGATCTCATCTCGGAACTTCGGTCGCGATCGCCGCTATCCGATTACCAACAAGTTTCGTGACAGCCTCTAAGACTTCGACGAGCCAACAACGGCGTTCGGCACGCGCGCTACAGATGTGTTTCGCGACGAAGCACGCCGCCCAGGCAAGCATGCCATCCTGCGCGCGGCTGTTGCAGACGACGAGGAACAGGTTTTCCAAAGGTCATTTTGCAACATGATTCGAACCGTTCGCTAAAGCCGATCCGTTTTGCACAATTATTACATTTCCCACCGGTTGCGGCACGGTCTGCCTCCTCTATTCATCAAACTGTTGTTAAGTGGCGCGGCCTGACACGGTATGCCGCTGCAATAGAGACTGCACGACAGTCAAATTTGTGCGTGCGCCGTCATTTGCTTTGTGAATATCGGGGTCGAACGGCCGTGTTAGCTGATCAAGAGCAGCAAGCGAATTTTCGTAAGCAAGCAGCAGGCCGAAGCTCCGTTGCTGCCGCGCATCTAGGTCAGCGCATTATTGATCGCACCTTACTCATCCGCCTGCTTGTCCTGTCGTACGACATGCTTGTTGGCGCCGCGGCGATGGCTGCCGGCGTCTATCTCCGGTTGGGCGAACAGGCCTGGCCCATCCTCTCCAGCCCGGAGTTCTTAACCGGCGTCGCCGTGTTCATGGCATTGGTCGGCATGACCGGGCGCATCGTTGGCTTAAACAGCGGCTTGTGGCGATACGCGTCGATTGCCGATCTGATCGCGATCATGAAGACAGCCTCCCTCGCGACCCTGGGCTTCCTCGCCTTCATGTTCCTGTATTCGAGACTGGAGGCGATGCCGCGCACGTCCCTCGTCACGGCTTGGGCTTTGCTGATCCTCCTTATGGCCGGTGCACGTCTGACCTATCGAGTATTCCGCAACCGCAGCCTCCAACGGCGCGCCGAGGGCGCCGGAAGCAAAATGGCCGTCTTGATCGGTGCGGACGGTCGTTCGGAAATGTTCATCAAGGCGGTGAGTGAGCGACCGAACATGGCCTACGGCGTCGCTGCCGTATTCGACGATCGCAACCGGCGTACCGGCATGACAATGCGCGGTGTTCCCGTCATCGGTTCGCTCGGCGAGCTTGAGCATATCGTCGCGAAATGCGCGCGTGACGGTCGTCCGCTGCAAAGCATTATCGTGACCAAACACCGAAGTGAAATGGCGCCCGGCGTCCTCGACAGCATTATCGAGTGGGGCGCCGACAACGGATATGATCTTCTTCAGGCTCCCGCTCAGGAAGACATGTCAGGCCATGGCAGTGAGGACTTTGAGCTCACGCCTTTGCGCATTGAAGACCTTCTCGGCCGACCATCGGCAGACCTCGATACGCAAGCCTTGCGCGATCTGATTGGCGACATGACAGTGCTTGTGACCGGTGCTGGCGGCTCAATCGGTGGCGAACTCTGTCGGCAGGTCGTGCAGTATGCGCCCAAGCGCATGATCCTCGTCGAGCTGAGCGAGCACAATCTCTACCAAATCGACCGCAGTCTCGAAGCCGAGGCGCCCGAGATCGCGCGTAACGCCATCCTCGCCGATGTCCGCGATAGTGCCGCCATGTCGGAGCTCTTTGCCGAGTGGCGCCCTGACCTTGTCTTCCATGCTGCGGCGCTGAAACATGTGCCGATCGTGGAACGCCAGCCGTTGGCCGGTCTCAGAACAAACGTGATCGGAACGCGCAACGTCGCCGATGCCGCCCGTGAAGTCGGTGTGCGGGCCATGGTCCTGATTTCGACGGACAAGGCGGTCAACCCCACCAACATTATGGGCGCGTCAAAGCGGATGGCCGAGCGCTACTGCCAGGCGCTCGATCTGGAGTCGGAAACGCGCTTCGTTACGGTCCGGTTCGGCAATGTTCTGGGCTCGAACGGCTCGGTCGTCCCACTCTTCGAGGAACAGATCCGCGCCGGCGGGCCCGTAACGGTCACCCACCCGGACATGACCCGCTACTTCATGACCATTCCGGAGGCGTCTCAACTCGTTTTGCACGCAACGCG
>JBCCOV010000316.1:0-3979 GCA_039039985.1 Pseudomonadota bacterium
AGAGTTTGATCGGGATCGGCAGGTCACAGCATGGTCGAAGCACTCGCATTCGCGCTCACGGCCTACAGCGCATTCGCTGACTGGCCCTGGTGGTCCGCACTGATCTTTGGCGCGGCGGCGGGGTTGTGGACGACGCGGATCCGAACGCTCATCTGGTCACGCGACAGCGAAACGGCTCGGTTTCCGGCGGCGGGGCTGCACGTCGTCGTTGGCGGCATGCTGCTGGGTGCAATTTTGTGCCTGATGGTGTATTTCGCAGCGCAGTCGATTGCGCAGCAGGCCTAACCTATGACCTGCAGGGCGTGATATCGAAGAGGAAGGCGCCATGTCGGAAGCACCCAATACAGTTCTCGCGTTGTGGTTAGTCGTGGGTGTGGCAACCGCGACCGTACTTTATGCGATTTGGGCCGGCCGCGGTGTCGCCGTTCGCTATATTCTGGCGATGGTGTTCGCATGTGTCGGTGCCTTGGTCGCGACCTTGTTCATCAGCTCTGCCGTAGCGAGCTATGTCACGAGCAATATGACGTTCGACAGCCCCGACGGCGTGGAGTTGATCCATGCGCTGGTTTGGCTGGGCGTCAACGGTGGCGCCTTGGTGCTCGGGTGGATTATCGGCTGGTTTCTGTCCGGGCCGATTGTGCGGCGTCGCAAGTCGATCTAGCTAAGGCTGGCATCGGCCGCGGAAAGGACTGCACGGCATGCTCAACCTGTTGATGGTGTGCACTGGCGGCGCGATCGGTGCCGGCGCGCGCTATCTCGTGAATGTTGCGGCATTGCACTGGATGGGGCCGGGTTATCCGTGGGGCACGTTAACCGTGAATGTGGTTGGCTCGTTTCTCATGGGATTGGCTGCGCATTGGATTGTGACGCAGTCGGGCCTTTCGGTCGCGGGGCGCCTCTTTATCATGACGGGCATATTTGGTGGTTTCACCACGTTTTCTGCGTACGCGCTCGATGTCGTCATGCTTGCAGAGCGCGGCGCCTGGTGGTCCGCAGTCGGCTACGCCATGGTATCGGTCATCGGCGCGATCAGTGCGCTTCTCTTGGGCATGGCACTCGCGCGGTCACTGAGCCCATAGGTAGCGGCTTGCAGAATGAGGATAGTATGACGACCGATCGTCTCGACACGATCACCGTTCCGCTGGGTGACGCCGGAATGCGGCTCGACCGCTGGTTCCGCGCGCGGTTCCCTCACGTCACGCAAGGTCACCTGCAAAAAATGCTTCGCTCCGGCCAGGTCCGTGTCGACGCGAAGCGCGCACCGGCCAACACGCGCCTTGAGGCGGGCAACGAAATCCGGGTGCCGCGTCATGTCCGAACCCCGCAGTCCGACCAGGATCCGCGTCCGCGCGTACGGGCGCCGCTTGGGATGTCGAAGGCGGACCGGGACACGATTGAGCGGATGATCCTGTTCGAGGATGACGACATCCTGGTTTTGAACAAGCCGCAAGGGCTGGCGGTGCAGGGCGGTTCGGGCACGCGCAAACACATCGACGGCATGCTCGCTGGTATGGCCGATCGTTTCGGCGACCGACCGCGTCTGGTCCATCGGCTGGACCGCGACACCACGGGTGTGTTGCTGGTCGCAAAATCTCGCATCGTGGCGGCAGCACTTGGCAAGGAGTTCCAGTCCCGGGCGGCGGCAAAAACGTATTGGGCGCTCGTCAAAGGTGTGCCGCGGCCGGCGCAGGGAAAGGTGACGGCGGCCCTTGTGAAGGACAGTGGCCCCGACGGCGATCGGGTGCGCAAGGCCGAGCCTGGAGAACAGGCGAAGGCGATGCATGCGACAACGCACTACAATGTCCTCGACAACGCCGCGCAAAAGGCAGCGTGGGTCTCGCTGAAACCGACAACCGGCCGCCAACACCAGCTGCGTGCCCATATGGCAATCCTCGGTCATCCCATCGTTGGCGACAACAAGTACGACGGCGGGCTGGATCTTCCGGCGGAAAACATGTCATCGCGATTGCATCTTCATGCGCGCCGTCTCATGCTTCCTCATCCCTCAACACGGGGCGTCATCGACGTGTCTGCGCCTGTCCCACCGCACATGATGGAAAGCATGCGCCTCCTGGGGTTCGATCCCAATCGATTTAACGATGATGGCGAAGCCTAATCGTCGTGGCGGCATGAAAGACGTGCGCCACCAAACGAACGTGCAGATTGAGATCGCATGGTACATGACATGAAACTCGCGATATTCGATTGCGACGGCACACTGGTCGACAGCCAGAACCTGATTGTCTCGGCAATGAACTCGGCATTTGCCGGCGTGGACCGGGCATCCTTGCCGCGGGACCGTGTGCTGTCGATTGTCGGTCTCTCGTTGCCGCTTGCCATCGAGCATCTGCTGCCCGACGCGCCGCCGACAGAGATTGCAGCGGTTACAGCAGGCTACAAATCGGCGTTTGCCGAACTCCGGGCCGACCCCGCCGCACATGAACCGCTGTACGAGGGAATACTAGACCTTCTGGGCTGGTTGCATGATCACGACGAGACGCTGCTGGCGATCGCAACCGGCAAATCGCGCCGGGGCGTGGATCGCATCCTGCAGCGCTTTGATCTCGAAGGGCGCTTCGTTGCAATCTCCACCGCGGACGAGCATCCCTCGAAACCACATCCGTCGATGATTGAACATGCGATGACGACATCAGGTGTTGCGGCGGAGCATACGGTCATGATCGGCGACACCACGTTTGACGTGGCAATGGCGCGGGCGGCTGGTGTTGCCGCGATCGCGGTCGATTGGGGGTATCACCCGACCGACCAGCTGTCGGGGGCCGGCGCAGACGTTATCGTCGGCTCGACAGACGAACTGTCGCGAGAGTTGGCCCAACGTTGGCAGATACCGGAGCGCGTATCATGACCAGTGACGAGGACAAGTCCGACGCAGGCAGCGGCGCGCCCGGAAACGCCGAGCCCGTCGCGCAATCCGCTGCCGCAGCCGCAAATGATGGACAACCGGCTCGGATACGGCGCTTCTATCATCAGGCCGGTGTTGTCGCGAGCGATGGTGGGTTTGTGCTCGAACTCGACGGTCGTACGGCTCGTACGCCAGGGAAGCACCCTCTTGCCGTTCCAACAGAGCAACTCGCGCAGGCCATAGCATCGGAGTGGGCCGCGCAGGGCAGCGATATCGTGCCTGCTGACATGCCGCTAACGCGTATCGCGAATACGGTGATTGACGGCGTCATCCCCAATGTCACAGCCGTCCGTTCCGAAATCGTGAAATACGCAGGCAGCGACTTGATGTGTTATCGCGCGGAGGCGCCCGTCGAGTTGGTGCAGCTTCAGCAGGCGGCGTGGGACCCATTGGTGGCGTGGGCGCGCGATCAACTGAAGGCCGGCTTCGTTACAACGGACGGGCTCATGCCGATCACGCAGTCGGATGACGCATTATCTGCGGTTCGTCGCATGGTCGATGTCATCCCACCCATTGCGGTGGGCCCGGTGCAGATCATGACGTCGATGACCGGTTCGGCGATCCTTGCACTAGCTGTCTACGCTGGCCGTCTAACCGTCGGCGATGCTTGGTCCGCAGCGCATATCGACGAAGATTGGCAAATCAGCCAGTGGGGCGAAGATCATGAGGCCACCGTCCGCCGCGAACGGCGCTGGCAGGAGATGGCGGCCGCTGCCAGCTTTGTCGCGCTGAGCCGGGCGTGATGTTGTTGTTGATCGCTCACGGCTGTTCCTCGCTTCGCTCGGGCCCTCCATCGAGATGGCGTGTCCGCCATCTCGACATTTGAAATGCCCAACGCGGGAACACCCGCGTTGGGGTGGGGGCGGCGCAACGCGCCGGGCCGCATTCGCGGCCTGGGGATCGTCGTCGCAGGATAGCCCGCGCTTGTTGTTTATCGCTCACGGGCTGTTCCTCGCTGCGCTCGGGCCTCCGCGGGGGCGGCGCTATGCGCCGGGCCGCAGTCGCGGCCTGGGATCGTCCTCACAGGATAGCCCGCGCTTGTTGTTTATCGCTCAC
>JBCCOV010000317.1:0-3881 GCA_039039985.1 Pseudomonadota bacterium
CGATGTCTTTCAGCCAATGGCCGAAGCATATCTGTTAACGCGGTGTGACTTTTCCAATCAGAGGCCGTCGCCGGCCGTTGCGGAGCGCCTGAAACGGCTGTTGCTGCTCGAGCGCATTTGTGATGATGAATGGGTTGGAGTGGCAATGCTTGCGCTGACCCGCATGGAAGCGACGTCGCCTGAGTTGCTTCATTTCTTGACGCGACTTGATCGATTTGCACATGCGCAGTTGATTTTGCGGCCAACGCGCGACGACCGACGCAAGCGATATCGCAAGATTGCACAAGCGATTGCAGAGCAAGAGTCCATTAATCCAGACGCACTGATGACCCTCACAGCGGGAGAAGCGAAACGCTTTGTAACGAAATGTGCGTTCGGCCTGAACGAGACGGTCAATCGAACGTGCAAGGCCGTTCTGGTGCGGCTTGATTGTGAGTACTCCGGACGACCGGTCGATGACTATCTTGCGCTGTTTTCCGGAGATGACCCGGTTGTGCAGGACGTGTCGGTTGAACACGTTCTGCCACGGGGGCAGAGGCTGCCTCGTGGAAGTGCTTGGAGGTCTCTGTACCCCCAGCACGAACATCGGCGCTTTATGGCGAACGCTATCGGCAACTTGGTGCTTGTGGACGAGACCCAGAACAGAATTGCCGGGCAGAAAGAATTTGCCGAAAAGAAGCGCGCCTACTTTCCAAGCGATGCACCGCACGACTTCTTCACAACCGATGTATTGAGACGTATCGATGTTTGGACGCCGGAAGCCTTGAGGGAACGGCACGTGTGGCTAATGGAAAAGCTATTGGCGACTTTTGAATTCGACGGCGAAATGCCGCTCCCGCCCGTAAGTTCGGAGAGCATCAGTTTGCGCCAAGATAACGATCGCCAGGCAAAACGAACTAAGAAAAGGAAAGGCGCACCTTAGATCATGCCTGAAAGACAGACATGATCTGAAATACCAAGAGCTATGTCGCCTTACGGATTCAAAAGGCGGTTGCTCTCCAAGAACGGAACAAGACGCTTCAATACCGGTACTTGTCTTACGATTCCTGCCATTTGTTTGCCGGGCGAACGGAAGTTGGTTTCGTCTACGACGGTTCCCACCAGCGGTGCATTTACGGACCGCAGATACTGTGTGGCATCAACAGCATCGTTGACGGCCGTCCGGCCAACCGTACAGACCAACAGGACGGCATCCGCTATGCGCGTGATCGCAAGCGGGTTCGGCGCACTGGGTCCGAACGAAAGGATGGGCGGAAGTTGCAGGACAATATGAGGATAGGATTCGAGATCATTGGACACGGCCCGCTTCAGGTAATCGACATTGTTGAACCGTCCGCGCGCGCCTGCGTCCGGTATCGCCGTTAAGCGATCGAAACCCTCGACATCGGCCACGAGTTTATCAACGTTGATCGGCGTACTTGGGTCCCAGCGGCCTTGCTCGTCCGATGGGGCGGGATCGCCGTTGAGATCCAAAAACAGGACTTTGCGCCCGCTTGAGGAAACGCACTTCGCATAACCACGTGCAATTTCGTCAACCGGTGCATCGTCGGTCGGCGCGGCAAATGCCACAACGCGGGCATCAAGAATGCTTGCTTTAAGGAAGATCGACTCATATGCGGCAAACGCTGTTCCAGCTGGGCTGGCCGGGGCGACCTCCGGGTGGTCGGTCAGGGTTGTGTCGTCGTCTACGCTCGACATGGCAGGGCTCGCTCAGTGGTTCGGACGTATTTTAAACGCCACGTCAGGCAGATCGTCGCTCGGCCTCAGGCTGCGGACTTATAACGGTCTCGGCGCCTGATTGCGTTGGTGCGCCGTCGTCACGTCTCGGCGAAGACGAGGACTTCTGTCGGTTCAGTCTCGCGATGACCGGAACCTGGGTCACGCTAGCCAATTGGGTTGCACTCCGCAGGCTGGTGTCGAGCAACTCGAGTAGAAGCGCCAGGCCGAGGACGAATGCGAGGGCACCTGCTGCTCCGCCAAAGGCGAGCGTCCGAAGTGACGTCAGCGGTTTTGATGGCAGTGATGGTGGGTCGACAACGCGGATTTGGGCTGGCGCTTTGAGAATGATCAGGGCACTTGCGCGGGCGTTGCTGCTTAGGCCTGCAACGGCCCTTTCCTGTCTTTGCTGTGCGGAGCGCAGCCGAACGCCAAGTCGGTTTCTCTCGTCGATGACTGCTGCGGTCTTCGTGCGTTGGGACGTCAGGAGTGCCGTGCGCGTCCGCAGGCTCTCGATTTTTTGGCGTAGCGCGTCGATTTTGGATTGCAAGGGTTCGAGTGCGACCAGCCGCTGCACGCGCGTTCTGAGCGGCGCGGTTGCCGCTTCGGCGCCGTTTTGCGTCTCAAGTTTTGCAAGTTCCTCTTTGCGTGCCGCAAGCAGCTCGGCATAGGTGCGTGATGCCGAGTCTCCCTCAATTGCGGTGATCTGTCTCGACAGCTCAGCTTGAACCTCGGACAGCTCACGGCTGCTCTCGGAAATCTCCATCGCAATGCGCGTCAAGGTCGTACGCAAGTCGTTCAGTCGCGTCTCGGTCGCGTTCGGTGACATCAGGCTGAGCTTCTGAAGCTCGCGTTCGAGTGCAGCAACCGCGCGCGCACGCTCCTGTTGGACAAATGATTTCGCATCAAATGCTGCGTCAGCCGGATTCAGAAGCGTTTCGAACAGTGTTGCCAGCAGATTGCTCAGCAGGTTCTGCAACTCGGATTGATCTGAGCCGATGACCGCCACCCGGACAAAACCAGCACCGACTCGTTGGACAACGATCCGCTCGCGCAGTATCGCGCTGCCGGCTGCAAGTTCTGCTTCCGATGTATTGGCCACGCCCTGGCTGATCAGGACTTTCGATAACAGAAACTGGCTCTTCAGAAGTGCTTCCAGGCCTTTCACCTTGGTGGCCAGTTCCTGGTAATAGCTGTAGCCCGCCGGCGAGCCTGCAAGCTCGGGCGCTTCCTGCAACATGAGCAATGCGGACGATTCGTACTCGCGGGGTTGCGACAACGCCCAGAAGTACACTGCCGGCAAAAGGACGCACAGCGGCAGCACGATGACGTAGCGTTGGCGCCAAGCAGCGCGAATAAGGGCACCGATAAGCGAGATACTCATTTCGTGGTCCCTTTGGCCCGCCTCCCTGGTGTGGCGTTTGCCTATGCTTCTACTCACGCTGCGGTTTCCCGCTCTTTAATCCGCGTTGTCTGACGTCCGAAGTTCACAACGCGAGACAGCTATCATGGCTTTGGTGACGTCGCAGTTGCGGGCGCACGAACAGGCCGAGCGGCCGCTATGAAATGTTTTGGCACATTTCTTCCGCAGAACAACAGTTGTGCAACGTCTATGCCAAACCAACGTCGACTCCCGACGTCCTCTGTCGTTCTTCTGACACGCCTTGCTCTAGCTTGTTTTCGCTCACGGCTGTTCCTCGCTTCGCTCGGGCCTCCGCGAGGGCGGCGCAACGCGCCGGGCCGCGTTCGCGGCCTGGGGTGCCAGACGGCGAACCCGCGCTGCTTGTTATCGCTCACGACCAGCCACACCCACAGGCGTCATCCCGGTGCTTGTCACCGGGATCCAGGGTGCAGCGGGCTCGGGTGTTGGTTGGACATGAAAACTGTGCCGCTATCGGGCCTCGCGACTGTTCGCGTTCGCTGAGACGTGGCCCCCGGGCACAAGGCCCAGGGTGACCCTTTTGGGTGGCGAGAAATTGTGTTCCCACTCGCGCATGCTTTCGCTCACGGGCTATTCCGGCCTATCGGCCGGGCCCTCCGCGTGGGCGGCGCAACGCGCCGGGCCGCGTTCGCGGCCTGGGGTGCCCGACGGCTGGCCAGCGCTGGTTGTTTGTCGTTCGCGGGCTGGGATCGTCCTCGCAGTATAGCCAGCGCTCGAGCCGCGA
>JBCCOV010000318.1:0-3840 GCA_039039985.1 Pseudomonadota bacterium
CCGCTCTGCGGGTCCTTGCTGTCCTTCACCTGAACCCCCAACGCGGCGAGTTCATCACGTAGCCGATCGCTCTCGGCCCAGTTCTTCGCCTTGCGCGCCTCAAGTCGTTCGGCCACCAGCGCCTCGACTTGCGTTTCGTCAACCTCAGGGACCGCGCGCCCGGCCATGAAGTCCTCGCGGGTCTCGCCGCCGTACAGACCGAGAAACCGCAGAGTCGCACTGAGATCAGCGGCGCGCGCCGCATTGCCCCGGCGCGCAGACTTTGCAATGCCGTGCACAATCGACATCGCGCTTGGCGTGTTCAGGTCATCGCGCAATGCTGCAATCACGTCATCGTTTGGCGCGTCAGCCGGCGGCACGTCGGCAATCAGGTCGGCGAAATCGGCAAGCGTGTTCCGCGCCTGCGTCAAGCGATCCACAGTCCAGTCGAGCGGTTGTCGATAATGTGTCGCCAGCATCGCCCAACGTAAGACCCGGCCCGGCCACTTCTGCTCACCAAACCCATCTGTCGCCAACAGATCGTGAATCGTAATGAAGTTGCCGAGCGACTTCGACATCTTCTCACCTTCGACTTGAAGGAAGCCGTTGTGCATCCACACATTGGCCAGAACCTCGGTCCCGTATGCGCAGCACGACTGTGCGATCTCATTTTCATGATGGGGGAAGACCAGGTCGATACCGCCACCGTGAATATCGAACGTGGCACCAAGGTGCTTCTCGGCCATCGCTGAGCACTCGATATGCCAGCCTGGACGCCCCGGCGTCGCAATGCCGCACGGCGACGGCCATGACGGATCGCCGCTCTTCGAGGGCTTCCACAGCACAAAATCCATGGGATCGCGCTTGTACGGTGCGACTTCGACCCGGGCCCCTGCCTCAAGCTCATCCGTGGACCGCCTGGACAACCGCCCATAGTTCGGCATTGACGGCACGTGGAACAGGACATGGTCCTCGGCCACATAGGCGTGATCGCGCGCCACCAGCGTCTCAATCAGCGTCCGCATGTCTTCGATGTGCTCGGTCGCCCGAGGCTCTATCGTCGGCTCAAGCACACCCAGTGCGGCAATATCCTCGTGAAACTGGGCAATCGTCCGTTCCGTCACATCTGAAATTGCGACACCTTCTTCCGCCGCCCGCGCATTGATCTTGTCGTCGACGTCGGTGATGTTGCGCGCATAGATGACATGCTCAGGCCCATAGACGTATCGTAGCAGGCGGAAAACCGCGTCAAAAACGACAATCGGCCGCGCATTTCCAATATGTGCATAGTCGTAAACAGTCGGACCACAGACATACATGCGCACGCGCGTGGGATCGTCGGGAACGAACAGAGCCTTTTCACGCGTGCGCGTATTGTAGAGCGTCAGATCCATGTCTTTTCCCCTTCCCTGGCGGCCGGGCCCTGGCGACCGGGGCTGCTTCACGTGAGGGAGTGGGAAACCGCCAGCCGCACGCCAGCGAGATTGCTAGCGCGTGTTGATGTTCGAACAGATAATCTGCGGCTTGCGGCAACGTGTCATCATGGCCGCGTTATGGGTCCCGAAACGCCCCAGGTCAACCCATCCGAATGGTCGTTCCACCCCAGGGAAATCCCGACAAGCTTAATGGACACCTGCCAGCACGCCTGTTACCGAAATGCCCGTCACGGAGGGTTGTGCGCGAACCACCTCAGTTTGTCCTGTCTCAGTCTTGCCTTGTCGCCTGTGCAAGGAGGAGCCCGTGTCGTTAAGGTCTGGAAAGACGTTTCAGCCGCACTTGGAGCCGCGACGTTACGCCAGTAAGATCGGGCCATGTCGCGGGCTATATCGCTTGCGAACCGGATACACGTGGCGGGTTGGATAACGGATGCCTGAACGCAAACACACCACCGGCCCCCGTCAGCGCCTGGCTGCTCTGACGATGCTGATTGTCTTCGTTGGAGGCATTGCGCTGCCCGCGCTGGCACAGCAGTGGACGTGGCCCTGGGAGACAGAACCGTTTGGCTCGAATCAACCTCGAGAACCGGCGCCCCGCCGCCAGCCGCGCCAGTCCGAAGGGCCGTCAGTGCGTTCCGATATCTGCCTGGAACTCGAGAGACGATTGGCACTCGAAGCCAACCGTGGGCGGCGCCCTGGCGATAATCCGGATGCCTTGCGTCAGGAGGCCAACCGCCTCGGGCGCGCAGTGCGCACGTTGGAACAACGGCTCGAACGCGGCAATTGCTGGGAACAGTTCTTCTTTCAGCGGTCGCTCCGCAACACCCGCACGTGCAATCGCCTGTATCGCGAGTTCCAAACCACACGGCAGCGATATCGCGATGCCCGGGCCAGCGTTGATCGGCTGTCGTCGCGGGTTCGCAGGTCCTATCAGGAAGATATTATCCGCGCGCTCTCTCGGAATAGATGCGGTCCAGCCTATGCCCGCGAGGCACGGCGCTTAAGCCGGGATTCCTTTGCAAACTTCTTTTTCCAGGACGAAGACCCCTATTCTGAGCGGGATCGCAACAGATATAAGAGTTTGCCGTTTGCCACCTATCGCACATTGTGCGTTCGCCTGTGCGACGGCTATTACTTTCCGGTAAGCTTCTCGACTTTGCCGAACTATTTTGGCCGCGACGCCGAGGCTTGCCGCAGCCGCTGTGCGGCGCCGACAGCGCTCTATTACTATCAAAATCCGGGCGGCAGTATCGACCAAATGGTGTCCGTCAACGGTCAGGCGCCGTACAAAGACCTGACGACCGCGTTTGCCTACCGCAAGAAGTTCATCAAAGGTTGCTCGTGCAAGCAATCAGAGTATGTCGCTGACGGCGATGTGTCGAACGAAGCGCCATCCGGCGACAAGGCCGAGGCCGCAAAACGACGGCCGCTTTCGCCAATTCGGTGACTGGCCGCACTGTATCTCTCTCGTCACAAACGACGCGTAATGTCCGGCGCGTGTTTGGCGATGGCTGCGTTGGTCGAATGTGAAGTTTGGCACGTTGCCCGAAGGTACACACCAACCACGGGGCAAGCAGAAATTGGCGCTACCTCTGGTTAAGGCACGAAGCGTCATAATGCTGCAACAAATCAAATATACTGTTATACGATTAGAGCGGGAATGTTTAAGCTTCCCGGAAACACGTGGGGCGCGAGCTTCTATTCCGGGTTCTCGGCGAATTTCTCAATGACCGATATGTCGCGTTTTAGAGATCCAAGCGATCTCGGTGACGCTGTCCAGATTGCCGCTCTAGAGATCGAGGATCTCTCTCAGGCCCGTTACATCCACGCGGCTGCATTCCGGCTGATGGCGAGTCCGTTTTTCACCGACGATGAGATCTCAGCATTTATCGAGACCATTACGTCGACGGGGTACTCCGATAGTCTTGTTGCTGCCATGCGCGAGAGCCAGCTCATCGGCGCACGCCTGAATTCCGAACTGGTTGGAACCGCAGGATGGATGTATGGCGAGGATCAGGGCGAAACCGCACGCCTGAAGTGGCTTTACGTGCGGCCATTGTTCAATGACTGTGGAATCGGCAGGCGCTTGGTTTCTGAGGTCGAATTGCGGGCCACACGCGCCGGCTTCAAGCAGATGTCTGTCCGCTCCACAACAACGTCTGCAGGTTTCTTCGAGCGGCTCGGCTATCACACAACGTCACACGGCGTCAGAAACCTAAGCGCGAACGTATCCATGCCGGTGATCTTCATGCGCAAGACTCTCACATCTGCGCGGGCCGTCACTCTGACAAAACACTAGAGCGTCGGGCGACAAATATGAATCGTTGAGGTGATTCACATTTGTCGCGAACAGTGATTCTCATTGGGGCACGGAGGTGACCCATGGGAAAAGCAACATCAGCAGACCTGCGCGCCCGGATGGTGC
>JBCCOV010000319.1:0-3754 GCA_039039985.1 Pseudomonadota bacterium
CTGACCATTACGGAGTCGGGGTTCTCCGCACTGCCCCATCTCCGCAGGATCGAGGTGATGAGAGCCAACCAGGAGGGCTGGGATATTCAGGCAGAGAATCTTACGCGGTATCTGTCAGCTTAGGAATCAAGAACCGGCCACAGAAGTGGCCGCGGTTTTTGTCGCCCGAGATGAGGACACGCGGTTCGTGACTTAAGCTCCAAGACTGGGCCGCGGTTCTGTATCAAAACTTGCCGAAGACCTTCGCTTACCCGTCAAGGCGAAACCGGCACCTGCGTGTTCTGTTTTCGAAAAGCCCAGGCTTGTTCGTGGCCGTCGCGTTGGACGCGGAACGAGATATCAACTTGAAGTCGAGCCACTGAGCTGTGCAAGAGACTGCCGTGAGCGTCTATCAATTCGCGGAGACCGCATGCGATTGGCGCAGTGGGTTGACGCGCGTAGCAAAGGAGCCGGCGACATGTCTGAGCTTGAGACCCTTGAACGCGAACTGATGGAGAAGGCGCTCAAGCTCGCGGCGTTGCGGCGAGCGCAGACTGCTCCTGAGATCAAAGACTACGATTTTCAAACTCTGGATGGGCCGACGACGCTATCTGGCTTGTTTGCTGGCCGCGACCGGCTTCTTGTCATTCACAACATGGGGCAGGGCTGTCGTTACTGCACATTGTGGGCCGACGGGATCAACGGTGTTCTGGACCACCTGGAAGATGCCATGGCCGTGGCGCTGGTGTCCAAGGACGCACCAGAAACGCAACGGCGGATGGCAATGGATCGCCGCTGGCGCTTTCGGATCGCGAGCCACGGTGGTGGTGCGTATATGAAAGAGCAGTGCGGTCTGGAGGGCTACGACAATCTTCCCGGCGCAGCCGTTTACGAAAAGAGTGACGGCAAAATCGTACGCCGTGGCCGGACGTTGTTTGGGCCCGGCGATCTTTATTCGCCCGTCTGGCACTTTCTGGCGCTTGGCGGTCTGGAGGAAAGGGACTGGACGCCGCAGTTCCACTATTGGCGCCGCCCTCAGGATCTCGAGGACGGTGGGGAGAATGTCGTGGACTAACGCGTGCAACGGCTGGTGACGAGCCGCGACGGACGTGTGCGTTCAAAACCACATATCGGAAACGCAGCGGCCGTCGCGCGGCAGCTTGCGAAACGTGTCGAAGCCATCGAAATGATTGATCGGCAGATGCGCGACGGGATCTGGGTCCGCAAGCCGGAGGTTGACCGCCATCCGGCGTCGGCTATCGGCCTCGACTTTGATACCGCGCCAGCAGACGACGCAACCGCACGTGCCACAGAAGTGGATTTCGAGATCGGGCGATGCGTAATCTGCTCGCGTGTAGACGGTGAGCTGGCCAAACGTCTGAATGTGCTCGCCTTCAAAGCCATAGATCCATAAGACGCCATAGCGTCGGCAGAGGGTGCAATTGCAGGCCGTAACGGACTCCGGCATGCCGTCGAAAGTCCACCGGCCGTTTCCACAGTGACACGTTCCTTCAAGCATTAATCGTACTTCCGTGTGTGGTGACGTCAAACGGCCCGTTCTCATTGCAGCTGGTGTCGGTGTCGCGGTGAGACTGTGACGGGTGAGCTTCCGCGTCACTGGCGAGCGGGGCGGGTCATGCTGGACCGTTCGAAAGCATCAGGTCGGCGCCGACACTTTGTTCGAGAACAAGCCGGGCATTTGGGATGTCGTTGTCCTGTGCCTTCTTTTGCGCAGCGTTACGGTCGTAGCCGTGAGACAACCACCGTTTGACCAGTCGATGGTCCAGTTCGGCGATGGCGACGTCAAGATACACCGTGACGTCGTACGCATCATGGCACGCCGCCCAGGGCGCGTGCTTTAGCAGCAAGTAGTTTCCCTCGACAACGACGACCGGTAGCTCAGCCGGTATCAACTCAGCTTGTGCGATCGCAAGATCCCGCATCCGGTCGAAGGCCGGAACGCACACATCGTGATCCGCCGCGCGGACACGGTCGAGATGCCATTTGAAGCCGATGGCATCAAAGGTCTCGGGGGCGCCCTTCTTGTCCAAGAGACGTCTGGCTCTCAAGATCCGGTTGTCGAGATGAAAGCCGTCCATTGTCATCAACGCGGCAAACTGCGCGCCCGGACGCGCCGTGTTGAGCTCGGCGACAACCGCCGCAGCTAGGGTCGATTTTCCGGATGCCGGAGGGCCGGCTATGGCTACAATGATGCGCCGGCTTTCGCGTTCTGTGCTCTGCGCGCCAACTAACGTGCACACGGCTGCGATGTTGCGGGACAGGCTTACTGACATCGCATCGGTCTCTCCGCGGATGGGTCTGTTCACGGTCTGTATTTTGCCTCAGACGCCATCTGCCACAAATCCAAGAGCGGGGCGACCGGGAGGTGTCGCGGCGGGCGTGTCCGCAATGCTGAACACCTTCTGTGGAATTCAAGAGTTGTTGCCAAACGGCCGCAGCATGCATCAGCTGGCTGTTTCATCGATGACGTGGCCCGAAATCCTGCGCGATGTCGGTGGGCTTCAACAGATGTCTTCACCGCGCCGAACGGCGCTCATGGCTTGGGAGCGTCGCTATCATTGGGCTCCGGTTTAGGTGACATCTACCTGCGGTGCGCATGGCGATCCGAACAATGGCCTTGAGCTGTGCGCGGGCGCGGCCGTCCCGCCCGTCAGCTCGCGACCGTGCGTGTCCTTGGTGATGATCCATTGCTTATGCTGCAGCCGATTGCATCACTCGGACTGTTTGCGTACAGGACCGAAGGAGGCGGGGGCTGTTCGATCTCATCATGAGATCGCAGAGACGGGGGACGTATGCGGCGCATTCTGTCAGTAGTTGGGGCACGGCCACAGTTCGTAAAAGCGGGTCCTCTGAGCCGAGCGATTGCAGGAAGCGCGCAGCTCTCTGAATTGCTCGTTCATACCGGCCAGCATTTCGACGCGAAGATGTCGGACGTGTTTTTCACGGACCTTGGCATCCCGGAACCCCACCATAACCTCAACATTAGCGGCGGTACGCATGGGCGCATGACTGGCCAGATGCTCGAAGCTCTCGAGCAGGTCATGTGTGACGAACAGCCGGACATGGTGCTGGTCTATGGCGACACCAATTCTACGCTGGCCGGCGCATTGGCAGCCAGTAAACTCCATATTCCCGTTGCGCACGTCGAAGCCGGACTACGGTCGTTTAATCGCCGGATGCCGGAAGAAATCAATCGCGTATTGACAGATCACGTGAGTGATTTGCTGTTCTGTTCCACGTATGAGGCGGTTGCGCATCTTGAGCGCGAGGGTATCAAACGGAATGTCTGGCATGTCGGTGACATTATGTACGACGCCTGCGTTCAAGCGAAAAACCTCATGCACGCGAAATCGAGCATTGTTGCTGAACTGAAGCTCAAGCCAGATACATATGCTGTTTGCACGGTTCATCGCGCTGAAAATACAGACGATGTCGAGAGGTTTCGCGAGGTTATTGCGTATCTTGAGCGTGAAGCGTCTGACGCGGAAATCGTGTTTCCAATTCACCCACGCACACGTGCGCGTTTGGAGGACTTGGGGCGTGTTCCCAAAGGCCTGAAGATCATCGCACCGCTCGGATACTTCGATTTCCATCGCCTGATCGCCGACGCCGCGGTCATCTACACGGACTCCGGCGGACTGCAAAAAGAGGCGTATTTTCACGGCGTTCCATGCGTAACGCTGCGCGAAGAGACAGAGTGGTCTGAGACGATCTCAAGTGGGTGGAACCGGCTATGGCGGCAGCCATCCTACAA
>JBCCOV010000320.1:0-3718 GCA_039039985.1 Pseudomonadota bacterium
GCGCCAAGTGCCCGCTTGGCTATCAAGCCCGGATCTCGCGCAGATCGTCATAAGTTTCACGACCGCTCACGTTCGCCACGGTGGTGAGGGCGCGCTTTACGTTCGTTTGCGGGCCCGGCGCAAGTTGCCGCAACCCTAAATCTCGCCAGACGGATGACGCAGTCGCGACGATGCGGCCGGCAATCTCCAGCGTCAGACTTATGTGCAGGAGTTGATCGCGTTGATTGCTGCCGTCACGCCAAGCAGAGAGTACGTATCCTTCGTCTGCGTTCCACTGTCTGATGTGGCTGTGACAGTCATAAACGAACCGCGTTTCATGGCGTTGACGAGCTTCAGCTCTTCATTGGGATCGCTGACGAACGCTTTGTCGCCTTTGGAAAACAATGAAAATCTGGCATTGCCGATCTCAACCGTCACCGGGCTGTCCGACTTGATCGCATAGCCCAGCTTGAGGCTGACCTCGGACTTGACGCCGTCGCTCGGCCACGCAGAGACATAGAAATAGGCGCTTTCGCGCGATACACCCGTTGGCTCGGTCTCTTTCGGTTGCGACGTTGCGAAGCAGATGTCGCCGGGTGCGCCGCGGTGCTCAAACGTCTTCCAGTCTTTAAAGGTCGAAACCTCCTTCGTCGGCCCCTCGGATTGCGCATAGGCGACCGTGGACACCATGGCAAACGCAAGAATTGCGGCGGCGCTGGCGAAGCTACGGTTCCTCATGAGTTGCCTACTCCTTCAGTCGTTATGCTCGCTGGGCTTCGTTTGCGCGACCTATATCGAATGTTGCAGGGAGATGTCACGGTATAAGTCGGTACAAGCCAAGTTATTCCGATCGTTTGGTGCCTACGAGTTTCGGACCGCCCGAGATCATGGGACGGTCGGCAAATCGCGCGAGCATACGTGTGCGATCATACATCACGATTGCCCCGGCCATTGCGACATTGATGCAGAACCGAGTTGGAATTTTGATCGTGTAGTCACATCGCTCCAGCAGCTCCGGTGATAGCGAACCGAGTTCCGGACCTAAGACATAGGCAGCCTGCAGCGGATGACGGAAGCTTGGAAGGTCAATTGCATCATCGAGCAGTTCCACACCGACAACTTTGCAACCTTCCGGAAGCTGCATGTCGTCTATGCTTCCCCAATTGTAGTGCGGGAGGTGCGTCAAGCCCTTCGACGTATCGGCCAGCCCCTCTGCCGAACGGTAATGTGCACCGATTGTAAACGTGAAGCTGGCGCCAAAGCCATGGGCGCTGCGCATGAGGTTGCCCATGTTGAAGACTTTGGATATCCGCTCGGCGCCAATCGCAAAGTAGCCGCGAGCTGTCGGTGGCCAGTTCTCCTTCATCGTACTGTTCGCTTATTGTCTGCCTGTTAGGTCTGGGTGTTTCGCTTGATTAGGAGGTCTCGTGAAAGCCGTTCTGTGCACTTCGCTCGACGGTCCGGATGGTCTCGTCATTTCCGATCTGCCGACACCAAAGCCCACAGCGAACCAGGTGGTTGTCCGCGTCGAAGCCGTCGGCCTGAACTTCATGGATACGCTGATAACGCGCGGGGCCTATCAGGACAAACCGGATCTTCCGTTTTCGCCCGGCGGCGAAGTGGCTGGCCAAATACGCGAAGTCGGGCGTGATGTTGTTGGGTTCACAGTTGGTGAGCGTGTCTCGGCGTATGTCGGATGGGGCGGTGCGCGGGAACTGCTTGCGATCGACGCCGAAAAACTGGTGCCAGTCCCCACCGCAGTTGGAATCGAGATGGCTGCCGGTCTCAACATCACCTACGGGACGGCCATGCACGGGCTTCTCGAACGTGCGTCGGTTCAGCCCGCAGAGACGGTCGTTGTTCTGGGCGCGAGTGGGGGCGCAGGATTGGCAGCGGTCGAAGTGGCAACGTTGATCGGTGCGCGTGTTATCGCTGTTGGAACATCTGAGGCGAAGCTGGCGGCTTGCCGGGATCGTGGTGCGGAAATCCTGGTTGCGGATCGCGGGGGCGGCGATCTTAAGGTGCAGCTTCGCGACATTACCGAGGGTGTTGGACCGAACGTCATCTACGATTGCATTGGGGCAGCGTTTGCGGAGCAGGCGCTGCGTGCGCTTGCGTGGGGCGGGCGCTATCTCGTGGTTGGGTTTGCGGCCGGCGACATCCCGAAGCTGCCCATGAACATTGTGCTGCTTAAGGGCTGCGACATTTTGGGGGTTTCTTGGGGCCAGGCCACGCGACGATCGCCAGCGACGCATCGGGCGCACATGGAGACGGTGTTTCGGTGGGTTGAGAGCGGCCGTTTGAAACCGCATGTTCATGCTGTACTGCCGCTGGATCGGGCCTCAGAAGCGATCCAGTCGATTGCCGACCGGAAGATTACAGGCAAGCTGATCCTTCAGCCGTGACAAGCGTTCCGCTAGCACCTATGGCGTGAGACAGGACCGAAAGGGAAGCATGATATGGATTTGAATGAGAGCGTTTCAGCAATTGTAACGGGCGGTGCATCGGGTCTCGGCGCAGCCTCAGCGCGTCGCCTTGCCAGTGAAGGCGCGCAGGTTGCGATCTTCGATCTCAACGAAGCGGCTGGGCAATCAATCGCCGAAGAAATTGGCGGGAGCTTTCATCGTTGCGACGTAACCGATGAGGCTCAGGTAGATGAAGCTCTGTCCGGCGCAAGAGCGCAGAACGGACAAGAACGTATACTGATTAATTGCGCTGGTATTGTCGCTGGAAAGCGTGTGGTGCGTAAGGACCGGGACACCGGAGCTGTGTCTGCACACGACGTTGCAACGTTCGCCCGGACAATATCCGTGAATTTGGTCGGCACGTTCTCCATGATTGCAAAATGCGCGGCGGGTATGACGACGTTGGAACCTGTCGGGCCTGATAACGAGCGTGGTGTTATCGTGAACACGTCATCGGTTGCGGCAGAGGACGGTCAGATCGGCCAGGCCGCCTATTCGGCGTCCAAGGGTGGCATCAAGGCGATGACGCTGCCAATTGCACGCGAATTGTCGAAGGATGGAATCCGCGTGATGACCATCCTGCCGGGTCTCTTCGAAACCCCCATGTTTGATGGGCTTCCCGACGACGCAAAACAGAGCCTGGCTGCGACCGTACCGTTTCCGTCCCGACTCGGTTCGCCTACGGAATATGCCAGTTTGGTTCATCACATTTGTGTCAATCCGATGCTGAATGGAGAGGCGATCCGCCTTGATGGCGCCATTCGACTGGCACCACGCTAAGTGTTCGGCGGTTTCAAGCGGCGAGTGAGCAGATTTTCAGCTCACGTAAGCTGTTTAATTTGTTGAGCTTCCAGCTTGAAATCTCTCTTGAAATCCCTGCCGCTTGCATTATGGCTTTGAAGGAGTTGGGGGCCTGGATTAGGTGCGATGTCCAGAGTTGGCGAAAGTGTATTGCGGCGTATGCATGGTATATCGGGACGGCATTTTAGTGCCGCGTTATCCGTCGGTTTGGTCGCTGTCTTAGCCGTGCATGCTACGGCGGTTGCTTGGCATGTTGGCGTGTCGGATAGCGCTACCAACAAGTCAGTGCCGCATGTTACAGAATCGCGCGTACTGAATGACGGTTGGCTGCGCGACGTACGCCGCCAGTTTTCAAGACAGCGTTCCCGACGTCCAATTCTGAACCGCGAGTGGCGGAGCAGCCTTGGCTCAGCATCTCCCTGGTCTTGGCTGGACTCCGGATCCTCGCACCGGTCGCCTAATGCATCGGTGCC
>JBCCOV010000321.1:0-3688 GCA_039039985.1 Pseudomonadota bacterium
CGCGAACGAGACTGCGGTGGCCTCCAACGCGGCATCCCCGGCCGTCCGCGCGATCGAGGCGAGGAACTGGGCCGCGTAGGCAAGGTGATCCAACGCATCGTCGCCCGAGAGAACGGACTTCAGGTGCACAAGATCGTCGCGCAAGGCAATACGGTCCGGTGTGACCTCATCTTCGTTGACCGCGCGCGTTCCCGATGGGCAAGCCCCCTTCGGCAGATGGCTAAGGATCAGGTCCTGAAACGCGACAAGGCTTGAAAGCGGTTTCTCCACAAATGCGCTTGCACCCGCTTCTATCGCGGCATCGCTCAACGCCGGATCGCCTGACACGGCAAGGATCACGTCAACCGGTGGGGAGATCGATGTGAGCTCTGATATCAATGATACGCCCGATCCGTCTGGCAGGCCAAGATCGACGACCGCGATACTCGGGCGGTAAGTCGCCAGATGGCGCGCGGCACTCGCGAGGCTGTCGGCCCGGCGAACCCGGGCACCCGAGCGAAGGCACATTAACCGCAGCGCCTCGGATGCATACCGGCTGTCTTCAATGACAAGGACCGTTTGACCTGTTAGCGGTCGCTCGGCTGTGGGCTTCTGGCGTAGCAAAAGCGCGTCAAGTCGCTCTGGCACGATGGCTCTCCCTGACCTGGCATGCCTTAAGTAAGGGTGTCCGACCGGGAAGTCCGTTAATAGCTCGACTTGTAGGTATTATTTCTTCAATACATCCGCGTTGCGCAACGGAGGCCGAGATGATTGGACGCTTAAACCACGTGGCAATTGCCGTGCCCGATCTTGAGGCGGCGGCAGCCCAATACCGGGACACGCTAGGCGCGGATGTCGGCCCGCCGCAGGATGAGCCGGAGCATGGGGTTACCGTCGTCTTCATCACGCTGCCAAATACCAAGATCGAGCTGCTGTACCCGCTTGGCGATGCCTCGCCCATCGCTGGCTTCCTCGAAAAGAACCCATCAGGGGGCATCCATCACGTGTGCTACGAGGTCGAGGATATTCTGGCCGCGCGCGACAAGCTTCTCGCCAACGGCGCAAGGGTTCTGGGCGACGGGAACCCCAAAACCGGGGCGCACGGCAAGCCAGTCCTGTTTTTGCATCCGAAGGATTTCACGGGAACCCTCGTCGAGTTGGAACAGGTGTAATGGGCATCGTTTCGGCGCTCGTCCTTTATGCCGTGATCTGGTTCATGGTGCTGTTTGTGGTCCTGCCGATCCGGTTGGAAACCCAGGGCGACCGCGGAGAGATCGTGCCCGGCACGCACGCAGGTGCCCCTGCCAACCTTAACCTGAGGCGCAAGTTCAGGATCGTTACGCTCGCCTCTCTGGTGGTCTGGGGGATTATCGCAGCGGTGATCTGGTCCGGCCTGATCACCATCCGCGACATCGACTTTATGGACAGGATGCGACCGCCACTTGAAGACAGCGCCAACGACTAGGGTAAAACGCGGGGCCGCGTGGCCCCGCAAGGATTAGTTGGTCAGGCGAAGCTTCGTGATGTTCGCGGCAATCGCCTCAAAAGCCGTCGCGATATTGAGGTCCTGAATATTGAAGTAATAGGCCTCGGTTGTCGCGCACTGGCGCATGATGTTCTCGGCGCGGTCACCAGCCTGGAACGCGATCGTGTACACAATCGCCCGGTCATTCTTGAGCAATGTGCCGTCGTCAGCAAAGACCGGTGCTTTCGCCTCGTTGCACATATCCAGGATATGCTCGTCGGCCAGGGATCGGGTATGCGTGATGCCCTCAAGTCGGCTTGATCGCGTGGACCGACGGACTTCGTCCAGATCCTCGACCTCGCTTCTTTCCAGCAGCTCGAACTCCCCATCAAACGACCCAAGGTCATCAAGATAATCCTGCGTCGCGTCATCCAGTTCAGTCATCTCCGGCGGGTCTTCCCCGGCGGCCTCTGCCTCGCCAAGCTCGAACATGAGGACGTTGAAAGGAATGGGAACGTCCGCCATCGACGTGAAAAGTGAATTGAGGCGGTCGTAGTTCCAGTTCTCCATTCTGCCGTTCACATTCATGCGCGGGCGGGCCTGATCGGTGGTGCCACCGTCCGTCATGAGAACCACGATCTTGACCGTGTCTTCGTCCCAGTTGGACGGACGCTTCGCATACTTGGCATCAACCTTGCCCAAGGCCGAAAGCGCTGCGATCTCGTCTTGCGAGGTCGGGTTAAGCAGCGCAACCCCGTATTTCATGCCGATGTCGCTTCCGGTGCCCGCGAAGAGCCGGAAATTCTGCACGTATTCGCTGAGCGTATGATAGTCGTTCTGCATGGCCATGATCTGGCCGGACGACTGAGGGCACCAGCCCCACTCATACCAATCCTCGTTCCAACCGTACTTGTGCCAGTGCGGCAGCTGGTGGCTCGAAGCGTCCGGCAGATCGGCATCGTCAAAGTCAGACGGCGTCACCTCTTTGCACGACGACCACGCATGCCAACGATTGCCGCCCATAAGCGCGAACAGCTCTGGCCCCGGGTTCACGTGACCACCGTATGGAACGATGTTGATCGTAATGTCCTCGGACTCGATCGCTTGAACACAGTCCTCGCCGTTGGAATTGCATGTGACGTTCAGGACCTGCTGCAGAAAGCCCTCCACGGCTGACTTGAGGTTGGTGATCTTGTCTCCGCGCATCGACAACGAAATGTCGAGGACCAGGGAAATCTCGATCGCCTGGCGTCCCTCAGCGGCCGCGCCGACGCTTACAGTTCGTAGCTCCTCGATCCCAAGCAAAGACATGAAGAACGTGTCGACCTGAAGATCATAGTTCGCCGCCACTTGGCGCCCGACCAACTCTCCAGCGCCGATTGTCGTGTCGTTGCACCGCACCGAAAGGCGACTGTCCTCAAGACCCGACTTGTCAAAAAAGTCCCGAACGAGTGTCTCGCAGTCGCCCGACTGGTCCAGGTTTGCAGCAGCCAGCACAGCACCATCGATGGCGTTCTGTACTCTGGAGCGATTGGTTTCCAAGCGCATCAGGTCCACGGCCATGCCGCTGAGAAGAAGCATCACGAGGAATATGAAAAGAGAGAAGATGGTGATCCCGCCACCTTCATTCCGCCGGAACCGGTTAAGGTGATGGCCCGCGGGCGCGAAGGGATTTTGTACCTTTACAAAACGCATATTGCTCAACTCTCGCACTGTTTCGCCAAAGCGGGCGATGAGATGGCAATCGTCTAAAACCTGCAGAATCTTCAGGAGCGCTCGAGGATTTTGTATGATTTTTGGCGGTTTATGTGTGTCGTGGTTAACATTCGCCCGGCGACAAACGCAAAGCGCGCGCCCGGGCGGACGCGCGCTTTCAGTATCGTTTGGTGGGCTCTACTGCGTCAGCTTCAACTTGTTGATGTTGGTTGCGATCGCCGAAAATGCGCTTTGAACATTCAGGTCCTGCACATTGAAGAAATAGCTCGGCGTAGAGGCGCAGCTGCGCATCAGGTTTTGCGCGTTGGTCGGTGCCAGAAAGGCGATCGTGTAGACCGTCACGCGATCATCCCGCAGGACGTTGCCGCTAGAGTCGAGCGAAGGCTGTTTCGCTTGGTCGCACATCGCGGTGATGTGCCCGTTGTTGACGGATGTTGAGTGTGTCGTGCTGCCATCGTCGTACGTGTTGGCAGGCGGATAGCCATACTCGACGTCTGCTGAGTCCTGCGGCAGCAGATCGCTCCCGAC
>JBCCOV010000322.1:0-3642 GCA_039039985.1 Pseudomonadota bacterium
GGATCTATAAGCTTGGATGCATCAGTGGGAATGTCAGCCAGCAGATCGCCATCCGCGTCCGTGTAACGGCTGTCGAGGGCGTTTGCGGCGCCACCGCCGAACGCAAGAGCGATCGCGGCGAGACCAGCAAGCAAAGTGCGTTTGGAAATGCGCATCTTGGTATCTCCATGAACTAAGGACACCACCGTCTAATCGCTACATGTGACAGTTAGATAACAGCCTCGGCCACCACGAGATGCCTCTCGTCGTCCCAACCCACTATCGTGCCGACACGTTTGAAGTCCCGGGTTACACTGAAGGCCTTTGAACCGCCCAACCACGGCGCTTCGACCAATCACGACGGCTTTGGCTCAGTAGCAGAAAGGCTCAATCAGAGCAAAACAAAGCCACTATCAATCGATGAGCGGACGTCATCGATCCTGTGCGGTCGATCCAGCTTTGAGCGTCGCGGTCCAGGCCGCCGGAACACCGAACGGGCGGTTCCATGCTTGTAGGATCTGGTCAACCACCAAGTCTGGAGAACGAACCGTCCTGTTGAACGGTAGTACAGCCCGCGTGTCGACTTGGGAGAGAGGTGGATTTCTTGTGTGCCGGTGTCCGCCGTCCCCTCAACGGCAGCACAGTCGGTCCGCGTCCAAGCGAGCCAGAGAGCAATAAGCTGGCGGCCGGTTACAGAGGTTTGCCGGAAATCGGGAACCCTGGACTCCGGTCACGTCAAGAGACGTCGCACAGTGGGCTTGGCCGCAGGCGATCGAGACAGTCAGTCTCAGTCTAATGCCGCCGACACATCGCGACCAAGCGCTGTCAATTCACCAACGAGTTGATTATGCTGTTTCGACTGTGCGCAGTGGAAGTACAAATTGCAGCCCATGCTTCGAGACCTCGTCGGCTATGGCCGTGAACCGCCCAAGATCGTCTGGCCAAACGGCACGCGGCTGGCCGTCTCGGTCGTCATCAATTTCGAAGAGGGTGCAGAGCTTCAAGTCGGCGACGGCGACGCTCGCTCGGAGCGAATTGGCGAGGTTGTCAGCGTGGTCAGCGATGGAACGCGCGACATCGGCCAAGAGCAGATTTTTGCTTATGGAACGCGGGCCGGGTTTTGGCGAATCCTGGACGGCCTGGATCGGCATCGCATTCCGGCAACCTTCTATTTCTGCGGTCGCGCGGTTGAACGTGCGCCAGACCCTGCGCGGGCCGCCGTTGAACGCGGTCACGAGGCTGCATGCCACGGTTGGCTTTGGCGGCCACACTCCGATTATGACACAGAAGCTGACGAGGCCAGCGATCTCGATCGCGCAATCCAAGCGATCTCGATGGCCACCGGTGAGACGCCACTTGGCTTCTTTTGCCGCGGCAGCGAGAGCATCTGGACGCGCAAACTGCTGGCCGCCCGCGGCTTCCACTATACATCAAACGCGTTCGACGATGATCTTCCCTATCGCGATTCCGATTTCCCGGACCTGCTCGTGCTTCCCTATGCGCTCGACACAAACGATATGAAGTTCTTCCACCCTAACGGCTTCAACCGTGCGACTGAGTTCTCCGAGTACGTGAGTGATGCGTTGAGCGTGATGCTGTCTGAGGCGGCGCGCGGCAGAAGTGGCCTGCTCAACATCGGATTTCATTTGCGCATTTCTGGCCGCCCCGCAAGATACCGGGCGGTTGACCAAATCTTCGAGCAGCTCAACGCCTCGCGAGATCAAATCTGGCTGGCGCGGCGGATTGATATTGCGGCACACGCCAAGTCGCAGCTCCCAACATGAATGCCTGTTTGAGTAGCGCACGTGCAGCCATCCCCACTCCGTGGGCTGGAAGACCTCCGCCACTCAGCATGACGTAGGCGGACCCATGCCTGAACTCTCAATCGCACTGATTAATCCGAACACGAACAGGCGAACGACAGAAATGATGGTGCACATCGCTCAAGATGCGGTTCGACGGCTGGCGCCAACGCCTCCAATCAAGATCACAGGACATACGGCCGAAACTGGCCCCAAGATGATTGTCGACATGAACGAGCTGGAACATGCTCGAAAAGCAGTTGGGTCGATCGTGCATGAACTCGCCGACCAACAGAACCACCAGCCCGATGCAGTCATTGTTTCAGCATTTGGCGATCCGGGGCTGGAAGCTGCAGAGAGATACTTTCCCGCCCACGCATTCGGTATTGGCGCCGAAAGTATGCGCACAGCATCCAGAGGCGGACGACGCTTCGCGGTTGCAACAACGACACCCGGACTAGTGCAAGGAATTGATCGCATTGCGGAACAGCTGGGATTGGCTGACATTTACTGCGGGACATTCGTCACGCAAACGGATCCGTCAGCCCTCGCGGCAGAGCCGCAGCGTCAGCGAGACGAACTGGCAGACACAATCGACATGGCGGTTGATATTGGCGGCGCGGAAGCCGCCATCATTGGCGGTGGTCCACTCGCCGAAGCAGCACGCGAACTGTCGTCAATAATGAGGGTGCCACTGATTCAGCCGATCCCAGAGGCTGTCCGATCGGCGGTGGCATCACTCGTCTGATCGCGCACGCGCCGGCCGATCACGTCATCCTTCGTTCAGCCCTTTGCCCGGATAGGGATGTGTCGCAATCCAGTGTTTCGCGATGTCGGCGCGCCGGGTAATCCAGACGCCGTCGTGTTTCAGCATGTGGTCAAGCAAGCGTTCCAGAGCAACGGCCCGCGCAGGGTGCCCGATGAGGCGCATGTGCAGTCCAACCGACATCATCTTCGGCTGTGTCGCGCCTTCGCGGTACAGCATGTCAAAGCCATCACGGACAAAGGCGAACCAATCATCCGAAGTCCCAACCGACCCGGCAAACTTCGTGTCGTTGTGTGTCAGGGTATACGGAATGATCAAGTGCGGCTTTCCATCCACGGTCTTCCAGAATGGCAGCTCGTCACCGTAGTAGTCGCTGTCGTACAGAAAGCCGCCGTCCTCAACGACCAGCCGGCGCGTATTCACGCTCGGACCATAGCGGCAGTACCAGCCAAGCGGGCGTGCTCCAACGGTCTGCTCGAGTGAAGCAACAGCTTTCGCGATATGATCGCGTTCTTCCGTCTCACTCAATTCCCAGTGTTTGATCCACCGCCAGCCATGGCAGCAGACATCATAGCCTGCGTCCTGAATGGCTCTCGCAGCTGGTGGATGCCGTTCCAACGCAAGCGCGCATCCAAAGATCGTCATTGGCAGATCGCGCGCATCAAACAAGCGTTTTAGTCGCCAGAAACCGACACGGCTGCCGTACTCAAACAAGCTTTCGCCGGCAAGGTCGCGGCCGCCTCCAAAATCCTGCCCAAGCCCATGGGCTTCCGTAAGCCCAATCTCAGTATGATCTTCGCCGTCCTGGACTGATGGTTCGGAGCCTTCTTCGTAATTCATAACAAAGTTGACGGCCAGCCGCGCACCGTTGGGCCACTTCGGGTCAGGCGGCGTCTCACCGTAACCGATCAAGTCGCGATCGTAAGCCATAAGCATGTCCCTTACTTTGACTCGGACAGGTCAATCCGAAATGGCCGCTCGAGCTTAACGAACTCTTCGTCCGACGCTGTCCCGTCTCGCCACATCTGGACTGCGAACACTCCGGGCCGGCCCAGCACCGTGATCGGGTGGTGCCAGACATCGACGCCATACGTA
>JBCCOV010000323.1:0-3576 GCA_039039985.1 Pseudomonadota bacterium
ACTCACATGTCCTCACGGTTCGGAAGTTGCGACGTCCATGCTGCTACTGATCGATAACTACGACAGCTTTACCTATAACCTCGTCCATTTCCTCGGCGAACTCGGCGCGACATGCGACGTGCATCGAAATGATCAGATAACTGTTGATGATGCGCTGGCAACGCGTCCGAAGGCCATTGTCCTCTCTCCAGGACCGTGCACGCCGAACGAAGCCGGCATCTGCCTTGATCTCATTAAGGCATCACGAGGGAAAGTCCCCATTCTCGGCGTCTGCCTTGGCCATCAGGCAATCGGTCAGGCCTATGGTGGTACCGTCGTTCGCGCCCCGTTGCCAATGCACGGCAAGGTCACGTCGATCCGCCATGAGAATACGGGTGTGTTTGCCGGACTTCCGGGAAAGATTGCGGTGACGCGATATCATTCGCTGACGGTGGACGCGGCGACGCTGCCAGAGTGTCTTGAGGTCACGGCAAGGACGTCCGACGGCGTCATCATGGGGCTTCAGCACGTATCGGATCCTGTTCATGGGGTACAGTTTCATCCCGAAAGCATCGCGTCTGAAATGGGCCACGAGCTGCTCGCGAACTTCTTGACCATTGCCGGGATCAGCCCGCGCCGCCGCAATCGCGCCGCCTGAAGCACGAAAACGCACGGAACCTGATACGAGCCGTTTATGACCGACACGACCGCCGATCCAGATGCATTGAAGCCGTTTATCTCGCGCGCGCTCGATTCCGCTTTGACGCGCTCGGAAGCCGAAGCGGCGTTCAACGTGATTATGTCCGGCCAAGCGACCGCGTCACAGATCGGCGGGTTTCTCATGATCCTGCGCCAGCGCGGCGAGTCGATTGAGGAGATTGCCGGCGCCGCGGCGATTATGCGGGAAAAAGCACTGGCGGTTCGCGCTCCCGATGACGCCATGGATATCGTCGGCACCGGCGGCGATGGCAAAGGGACTCTCAATATCTCGACAACGACGGCCCTTGTTGTCGCGAGCCTAGGCGTGCCGATCGCCAAGCATGGCAACAAGGCGCTGTCTTCGAAAGCCGGTGCCTCGGATGTCTTGGCGACGCTTGGCGTCAACCTCGCCGCCGCCGTGCCTGTCATCGAACGTGAAATCGCTGAGGCCGGCATCGGGTACATGGCGGCGCCGAACCACCACGCGGCCATGCGGTTTGTGATGCCGGCGCGCGTTGAGCTGGGTGTGCGAACCGTCTTCAACATACTCGGCCCACTGACGAATCCGGCCGGCGTCAAACGGCAGTTAACAGGTGCGTTCACCTCGCATCTGCTGCGCCCGATGGCCGAAACCCTGCGCGCACTCGGCTCTGAGAAAGCCTGGCTCGTTCATGGTCGGGACGGCACGGATGAGGTATCGATTTCGGGCCCCACAAACGTCGCCGGTCTGGCTGACGGTGTCGTAACGGAATTCGAGATCTCGCCCAGCGACGCCGGACTGCCGGAACATCCACTCGGGCAGATTCTGGGCGGGGCGCCTGAGGAAAACGTCGCGAAGATCCGGGCGGTGCTCGACGGCCAAACCGACGACAGTGTGATTGCGTTCCGCCACGCTGTGCTTTTGAACGCAGCGGCGGCTCTGATTGTTGCTGATCGGGCCACGACATTGACCGAGGGCGCGGAACGCGCGGCAGCGGCCCTGGACAACGGCCGGGCACGGGCCACGCTGGCGCGGCTGGTCGAGATATCGAATGCGGCGTGACGGTCTCGTCGTAACCAGCTGCTGCGCTGACATCGCCGATCACCGGACAGATGTGTTAAGGCGTGGTTCGAGCGCTGCGTCGGCATATAGGGCCGCCCCCAACTGGCGACCTCAGACGCCTTGCGGCTCGGATGTCTTGACGGCATATGCGCAACGTGCGGACGGTTCCGAAGTTCGATAGAGTGCAAGCATGGGTACTATTCTCGACCGCATCACCGCCTACAAGCGGGATGAAATCGCCAGTGCGAAAGCGGAACGACCGCTGCCAGGCGTCATGACAGCGGCCCTATCCGCGCCCCCAACGCGGGGCTTTGCTGACGCAATCGCCACGCAGATCGCGACGGGCGAATATGCTCTGATCGCAGAAATCAAGAAGGCGTCGCCATCCAAGGGCTTGATCCGGCCGGATTTCGACCCGCCGGCACTCGCAAAGGCCTATCAGGCCGGTGGCGCCACGTGCCTGTCTGTTCTAACCGACACCCCCTCATTTCGCGGCGCGCCGGGATATCTGGTGTCCGCGCGCGAGTCGACGACACTTCCGGTCTTGCGGAAGGACTTTATGATCGACACGTACCAAGTCGCGGAGTCCCGGGTTTTGGGCGCGGACTGCATTCTGATCATTATGGCCTGTGTCGACGATGCCCTGGCGGCTGATCTCGCGGCTGCGGCGAAGACGCTCGGCATGGACGCGATTGCGGAAGTTCATGACGCAAACGAGCTGGACCGCGCGCTTGAGCTGGATTGTCGCCTGATCGGCATCAACAATCGCAACCTCAAAACATTCGAGACGTCGCTGGAGACAACGGAAGCGCTGGCGCCGAAAGTTCCGAGCGACCGGATTATCATCGGCGAAAGTGGGCTTTACGCGCACGACGACCTCATTCGCCTCTCGCGATTTGGCGTGCGGACTTTTCTGGTCGGCGAGAGCCTGATGCGCCAAGCTGATGTTGCAGCTGCGACCCGCACGCTACTGACGGGAGAGCGGCCATGAGCAAGGCCGTCGCGACGCTCAGCCACATCAACGAGGCTGGTGAGGCGCGCATGGTCGATGTCGGTGACAAGGTCAGTACGAGCAGACTGGCCCGGGCTGAGGGGTTTGTTGCCATGTCGCCAGACACGCTTGCCCTGGTCTCGGACGGCACCGCGGCAAAGGGCGACGTGCTTGCGACAGCCCGGATCGCCGGCATTATGGCCGCCAAGAAAACGCACGAACTTATTCCACTTTGCCATCCGCTAGCGATTTCGAAAGCAACGGTTGACGTCCAGCTCCAGCAGGATCCGGCCGGCGTTCGGGTCTCGTCCGAGGTGCGGGTGACTGGCCCGACAGGGGTGGAGATGGAGGCGCTCACGGCGGTCAGCGTCGCCTGCCTGACGATCTACGACATGCTGAAGGCCGCGCAGAAGGACATGGTCATCGGCTCCGTTCATTTGGTCGAAAAGACCGGTGGCAAGTCTGGTGACTTTCGGCCTGAGCGCCCAGGTGCGCCATGAGCCTGATCTCCGTCGATGAGGCGCTGTCGCGTTGCATGGCCGACGTGACGGCGTTGCCGAGCGAGACCGCTGCCCTCGTCGATGCCGACAACCGCGTTCTGGCTCAACCTCTGCAAGCGACCCGCACCCAGCCGCCGTTCGACGCAGCAGCGATGGATGGCTATGCCGTCCGCGCATGCGACGCTGCGCACGGCGCGACACTGAACGTCATCGGCCAGTCCGCCGCGGGACATTCATACGCCGGTGTCGTCGGGCCCGGTCAGGCCGTGCGGATTTTTACTGGCGCGCCGATGCCTGAAGGTGCCGACGCAATCGTCATTCAAGAGAATGTCACCCGCGATGGCGCGCAAATCGTTTTGACCGAT
>JBCCOV010000324.1:0-3558 GCA_039039985.1 Pseudomonadota bacterium
CCGATCTCCTGGCATTGGGCGCCGTATGTGCGGGCTCGGAGCGTGGCGCGGCCGCGGCTTGTGAGGCGGGAGATGGCGGTCTCTGCGAGTGAGCGTTTTCCGTGTCCGGTGCGGCTCGGACAGGAGATGCGGCCGTGGGCGGCGATTTCAGCGATGTGGCACTCGCGCTCCGTGCCGGCATGGGGCGTTCCAGGTGGCGGGATCGCGGTCCTCGGGGGCGGGAGTGAGCTGGATCGGAAAACGATCCGGGGGATCGTTTTCCCGGCGAACAATCCTTGGTGGAGACCCTGCGGGCCGTGCGTTTCGAATGGCATCCGACGTGAGCGCGCCGTCGTAGGCGCCGTCCGCCGCCCGGACGGCGATTGCTTGCAATCGCCGAGAGGGAGCGTTCACGGAACGGATCCGGCCGCCGGCGGGCAAGCGTCGTGTGATCCTGTACCGGAAGGTCGAGGTCCATGAGCGCCAGGATCGATCGAGCAAACCCCTCCGCCTGCCGCAGCGGCAGTTCGAACGCCGCCGCGAGAAGGAGCACCGTCTCGACCGCCATGTCGGAGTACCGCAGCGTCCGACCCCGGCTACGGCGCGGGGCTTTGGTGCGCAAATCAGGTTGCCAGCTTTTGAGCCGAGGCGTAGCCAGCTTTCATGCCGTACAAATTCAATGAGCTCCGCCGTCATCGCATCCAGAGGGCGAAGTACCGCGTCACCAACTGGCCCGACTATGACCGCGGCCTCGTGGAGCGCGGGGATGTCCGTTTCTGGATCGCGGATGATGCCCTGGCGGCTTGGTGTCCGTCACCGCGCCGCGGTCGGGGTCGGCCACAGCGGTAGTCCGACATGGCGATCGAGACGGTGCTCCTTCTCGCGGCGGCGTTCGATCTGCCATTGCGCCAGGCGGAGGGGTTCGCGCGGTCCATCCTTACGCTAGTGAACCTCGATCTGCCGGTCCCCGATCACACGACGCTTGCCCGCCGCCGGCGCACGGTGACCCTCGACATGCATGCGCCCGGGCGCACGGCACCGGTCGACCTCATGCTGGACTCCACGGGTCTCAAGTTCTTCGGCCCGGGCGAATGGGCCCGCCTGAAGCACGACGAAAAACGGCGCGACTGGAGGAAGTTGTACATCAGCGTCGACGCCGGCACAGGCGAGATATTGTCCCATTTCCTCACCAACAGCGACACCTCGGATGCCGCGATGGCCGGGCCTCTGGTCGAGACCGCCGGCGGCCGGATCCGAACCGTGATCGCGGACGGCGCTTACTACGGCGCGTCCGTAGCTGCCGCTATTCGGAACGCACGGCCCGCAACGTCCCCGCCGAAGATCATCATACCGCCGCCGCGGACCGCGATCCCGCCTCCTCGGACGCCCCACGGCGGCACGGAGCGCGAGTGCCATGTCGCCGAGATTGGCGCGTACGGCCGCATCGCCTGTCCGAGCCGGACCGAATACGGAAAACGTTCACTCGCCGAGGCCGCCATCTCCTGTCTCACGAGCCGCGGCAGAAAGATCCTTCGAACCCGCACAAACAGCGCCCAATGCCGGGAGATCGGCTCCCACATCGCGGCCGCGAACAAGGCAATCCGTCACGCGAAGCCCGTCACAGTCCGGGTGCTGTAGCGTCCGCCCCAAAGAGCCAGAAACGTCCCGATGCCGATTTGTGCACCGAAGCCGTTTCCCACCACAGAGATGATCGACGGCGTCTTTTCGTCGGAGGCCTACGCACGGATTGCCTCTCATCGCGACAAAGGGTTCGCATTAATGAACATCGTTGTTTGCGAGGACCTGTGAGAAACAATGCTGTCGTGAGCGTTCTGCTGTATGTGCCCCATACTACTTGCGCAGTAAGCTCGGCACGATTTCCCCGGCGGACACGATCACTGCAGCGATCCGCGCAACGTTCTTCGCTCCGGGTCGGAAGGTCAGGAAGATCGGGTAGGCAGGCGCGTCATAGTCATTCAGACAGCGAGCGAGTGTCCCGCTTTGAATTTCATTTCTCACCATGAAGTCGGGCAAATTGGCAAACCCTTGCCCGGCCAGCACCAATTGCAAGAGAATGCCAAAACTGCGAACTGCGATCGGTCCAGACACATCTACGGTCTCTTCCGTACCGGCCTTCACGAACCGCCACGTAGCACCAGGTCGGTCACCGCGGAACGTTAGGCAAGGCAAGGTAGCAAGATCAACGGCCGATTTGGGCGCGTATTTCGCTTGTGTGGCCGGCGTCGCGACGAGCCAGCGGGAAAAAGAACCGAGTTCCAACGCGACCAAACGGTCGTCTTTGTAAGTCCCAACCCGAAAGGCGAGGTCGGTCCCGGGGTCTTGCATATCCTCAAACGCGTAGTCCGGGCGCATCACCAGGGTCAGGCTTGGATGTCGTTCTCGAAGGACGGGAAAAAGTTGCGTTGCGATCAACCCTCCGAACTCTGGCGTCGCTGCAATGGTCACCTGACCAGAGACACCAACGCTCTCTTCTTGCGCTATGTCTTGCAGCAAGTCGATCTCCGCGAGGATTGAGCGGATGCGTTCGTCAAGTTTCCGGCCCACCGGCGTTAGGCGCACAGACCGCGCCCCTCGTTCTAAGAGGCTGACACCAAAATGGCTCTCAAGTTGCGAGACGTGACGGCTGACACCTGACTTCGCCATCCTCAACTCGTCTGCCGCTGCACTTATACCGCCCAGCTTTGCGACAGTGTGGAAGCTGAGAAGTGCCGGCAAACCTAACGTTCTAATATCGTGAACCATGGGTTCAAACTTATCAATCTGTTCCGATCGTGATGCAAGCCATATTTCTGGATCATCAAAACAGCCCAACAGCCTTTGGGCACAGAAAATGGAACATGGACATGAATATTCTGATTACCGGTGCAAGCAGCGGGTTTGGCAAACTCATCGTGACCGATTTGGTTAAAGCCGGTCACCGAGTCGTGGGTTCGATGCGCGATATCGCGAGCCGCAATGCCGCTGCTGTCGAAGAGCTCAAATCCTTAGGAGTTGAGGTCGTCGAGATTGACGTAACCAACGACGCATCCGTTGAAGCAGGCGTCGCAGCCGCGACCAAAATCATGGGAACCGTCGACACGCTCATCAACAATGCCGGTGTTGGGGCACACGGATTGCAGGAGAACTTCTCAGCGGACGACTTCCGCCGCCTGTTCGACATCAACGTCTTCGGTGTCCAGCGGATGATCCGCGCTGTTCTGCCGGACATGCGGGAACGGGGCGAGGGCCTGATCCTCAACATATCAAGCTTGCTGGGCCGTGTCGCGCTGCCGTTCTATGGCCCCTACAACGCCAGCAAATGGGCGTTGGAAGCGATGAGCGAGAATTATCGCGCCGAGTTGAGCGCCTTTGGCGTCGACATTGCCATTGTCGAGCCTGGCGGTTTCCCGACACGGTTCATCGACAACTTGATGCAGCCGACGTTGCGGGATCGCGATAGTGGCTACGGAGACAAGGCAGGCGCGCCCAAAGCTTCGCTGGAAGGCTTCGAGGGCTTTCTCGCAGCCAATCCGCAGCAGAACCCACAACTGGTTGCAGATGCTGTTGTCGACGTGATCG
>JBCCOV010000325.1:0-3466 GCA_039039985.1 Pseudomonadota bacterium
CAGAGTCACACTCGGGGAAACACATCTCGCCCGCGCATGGTTTGAGGGCCCCGTGTTTGAAGGCCCCGTTCATGCTTAACGTGGGTTTCGCCATCCCAGGAGACCTGCAGCTCCCGCGCGTAGGCGTAGCCACCGGTCGGGGACTGCAGGTCTCCTGGGATGGCGAAACCCACGTTAAGCATGAACGGGGCCTTCAAACACGGGGCCCTCAAACCATGCGCGGGCGAGATGTGTTTCCCCGAGTGTGACTCTGATTTTCGCCAGCCCGTCCGATCCCGGGCCAAGGTCGCCGCGCCGAACGGCTGCAGTCATCTCGTCAAAAATGTGCTTGCAGAGGAACTCCGTTGTGGTGAGTTGGCCGGCAAACGCCTCGACGGTGTCGAGATCCTGATAGGCCAACGGTGCCAGGACGGACTTCAACGTCTCGCCCGCGCGACCGATGTCGACGACCACATTGTGCTCGGTCAACGCCTCGCGGAAAAAGGCGACATCAACAACAAATGTTGCGCCATGTTTATTGGCGGCCGGCCCGAAAAACGGGTCGGGCAGGCTGTGCGCAATCATGATGGCTTCACGAACTTCAACAGCGAACATCGCTGGCTCCTGGCGGTTTGGCTTTCGTCATGTCTGATCGGTAAACAGCGACGGACGATCTGCACGTCTACGGCTCCGAGTCCGACTTCATACATCAGCAGCTTCGTAACGGATGACCGGCGGCAATTCCGAGGCAGACTCGGTTAATGCCTTTGGAAGAAGATCCGGTGCGTCCCGAAATGCGATTTCTTGTTCCACCAGCACGTCCAACAGCGGGTCTGCCAGCAGCGAGATCGCTGTTTGCAATCGGCGCGTGTTGGACCAGCGCGCGCGGCGATGGGGCGGGACGCGCCCGACCTGGCTTGAGATCAGTGAAAGACGCCGGCTGTGGAACGCGCCGCCCAGCGTCAGGCCGACGTCCCGTGTGGCAAACCAGCTGACTTCTATGATCCGCCCCTCGTCGCCGGCGGCTTCGATCGCGGTGCGCAAACCGTCTTCGGATGCGCTGGTGTGAAACACGACGTCGGCATCGCCGGAAATGTCAGCTGGCGTTGCAAATTTGATGCGAAGGTGTTCTGCCACCCTGCGACGCGAATCGGCGACGTCGATCAACGTAACGTCCGTGCCCGGCATCCGACTTGCGAGATAGGCCGTAAGCAAGCCAACGATCCCAGCCCCGATCACAATTATGCGATCTCCAGCTTGCGTAAACGCATCCCAATGCGCGTTCAGTGCAGTTTCCATATTGGCCGCAAGTGTCGCGCGTTTCGCAGGAATCTCCCGCGGAATGGGAACCAATGTGCTGACGGGAACAACAAAACGGTCCTGATGAGGATGCAGGCAAAATGCCACACCCCCTTCGAGTTCGGGCGGCCCCTTTTCGACCTGGGCGACCGTGCAATAGCCGTATTTTACCGGGAAGGGAAAGGAGCCGGCTTGAAACGGAGCACGCATCCGCACCCACTCCGTCTCGGGTATGGCACCACTGAAAACCAAGCGTTCTGTTCCTCGGCTTACAGCACTGAAAAGCGTTCGCAGCCGAGCATCGTGTTCCGCGATCGGGGGAAGGGGCTCATCGATAAGAGCTACGCGACCTCGGTCAACGTACCACAATGCGGTTGCCGTCGTCGCGGAGAGGGAATCGTGCGTCATCGCGTGACCTTTCTTCTCGGCGGGAGCGTCCGCAAGCACAACTTCGCATGAGATGCCATGAGCCAAACACTTGAGCCGATTGCGATCCTGGACAGCCAGGGCGCGACAGTACGGATGCTACAGCGAGAGCGCCAATCTATGGCGCAGGTTGCCCGTCGCCGGATTGCGACGGCATGTGCGCTTGGCGTGACCTATGTGGCGTTACTGTCGGCCGTTGGGTATGTGCTGTCTTACGGCGGCTGGTCTGCAACTGATGTTGCACTGCTGACGGCATTTGCGATCGCGGCTCCCTGGACAGTGTTGGGCTTCTGGAACGCTTTAGTCGGTCTTAGCATTCTCCACGGAACGCGCGACCCGATGCGCGTTGTCGCGCCGTTTGCCGCTGCCGGAGATGCGGCAACCCCAATCACCGCTCGGACCGCCGTCTTAATGACGCTGCGAAACGAGGATCCCCGTCGCGCGCTCAGCCGCCTTTCGATTGTCAAGGACAGTCTCGATCGCACCGGGCATGGCCAGCAGTTCAGCTACTTCGTGTTGAGCGATACCAACGATCCCGACGTCGCAGCCGCCGAAGAGGCGCTCGTCGCCGAATGGCAGAGCGAGGTTGGCACCGGCGAGGCTGCGCGCATCACCTATCGTCGCAGAGACGAGAACACCGGTTACAAGGCCGGCAACGTGATGGACTTCTGCGAGCGTTGGGGCCGTGGCTTTGATTTCATGCTGCCGCTGGATGCCGACAGTCTGATGTCCGGCGAAACGGTTGTTCGTCTTGTCCGCATTATGCAGGCCCATCGCCGGATCGGAATTCTCCAAAGCCTTGTCGTGGGGCTGCCGACGAAGAGTGCGTTTGCGCGGATTTTCCAGTTCGGCATGCGTCACGGCATGCGCGCCTACACCATGGGCCAAGCCTGGTGGACTGCCGACTGCGGACCGTTCTGGGGACACAACGCGTTGGTCCGCGTGCGCCCGTTCGCCAAACACTGTCGTGTTCCGATGCTGCGGGGCACGCCGCCACTCGGTGGGCATGTGCTCAGCCACGATCAGGTTGAGGCCACGCTGATGCGCCGCGCCGGCTACGAGGTGCGTGTGTTGCCGGAAGAGTGTGGATCGTGGGAGGAGAATCCGCCGACCATTCTGGATTTCATGCAGCGTGACACCCGCTGGTGCCAGGGTAACCTGCAGTACTTGCAGTTGCTCGGGATGAAGGGCTTGAAGCCGCTGAGCCGGTTCCAGTTGGCCTGGGCCGTATTGATGTTCCTGGCGATCCCGGCCTGGACACTGATGATCGCGCTGTCACCGTTTGCGGCGCAAGAAGCCCTGGCAATTCCTGGCTTTCCGGTTGAGCTGGCCGCCATGCTCTACATTGGGTTTTTGGGCATGTATCTCAGCCCCAAGCTCGCCGGTTTCCTCGACGTGATGCTGTCGCAAGGTGGTGTTGCGCGGTACGGCGGCAGCTTGCGCTTTGCTATCGGAGCGATGACCGAGCTGGTCTTTTCTTTTTTGCAGGGCGCCGTTTCGACGATACGAACGACAATCTTCATGATCGGATTGCTGTTTGGTCGGGCAGTCCGGTGGAGTGGGCAGACCCGTGACGCCTATGGGCTTCCGCTGTCACGCGCGGCTGCAGCATTGTGGCAGCAGGCACTCTTTGGCTGTCTGGTGTGCGGTGCGCTTTACTATGTCAGCCCGACAACGTTGATTTGGTCGTTACCGCTGACGGCGGGATATCTTCTCGCGATACCGTTTGCCAGCATCACAGCGAGCCCGTCCTTGGGCAGGC
>JBCCOV010000326.1:0-3447 GCA_039039985.1 Pseudomonadota bacterium
AGTTGTGTGATGCCTCCCGCGTCGTGCGTCGTAAGCGTTACGTCGACGGTCTTGTAAACGTTGGACCATTCGGGGTGATGATCCATCTTTTCTGCGACCAGTGCGCATCGTGTCATAAAGCCGAATGCATCATTGAAGTCGGCGAACACAAACCGCTTGGTGATCGCCTCGCGGTCCGTCATCCGACTCCAGCCGTCCAGCGAGCTTAATGCAGACGCGACGTCTGCATCGGGAAGTCGATCTGGCATATCGCGTGACCTCTCGTGGTTGCTTTGGATCGCTTCAGCTTAAGTTGGATCAAGAGCACGATGCTACCAGGCCGTGGCTTCGTCGTCCCAACTCCCGCCGATAAGGGGGAAAATCTGCTCGATGACGTAGGGGCCACCGCCGGAATGCGGTTTGGATGAGTACAGCACGAACCTCGGCACAACGAACGGCGTGATTTGAAGTCGTGCGTGACGCTGCAAAATGCGCGCGAGCGCAAACTCGTGCGGTCGGTTGAGGCGTGCAACGGTAATGTGTGGTCGGAATGTCCGCTTTTCCGGCGGGAGGCCGACGGATCGCGCCACGCGCTCCGTGTCGGACTGAAGGCGGCTGAGAGCGTCCGAATTCTCTACGCCGGCCCAAAGAGCTTGCGGCTCGCGGCCATTTGGAAGGCTGAGACCGCAAACAGTGACATGAAAGATGTCGCGTTGGATCAACGCCAGCAGATCAATCAATTCATCCGCTGTCCGTTTGGGCACGTCTCCGAAAAAGCGCAAGGTTATGTGGTGGTTGGCCGGGTTGATCCAGCGTGCGCCAGGTAGCGGTTGCTCAAGACCGGCCAAGTCCTCGGACAAATCTTCCGGGATCTCGATCCCTGCAAATAGCCTTGGCATAATCAATGGCCTTTTGCCTGATCTGGTGTGCCCGGTCTGCATCTGACCGGTCTTCGCGGCGGGTTGGGGAGACCCGCGACGGTGTTGGTCAGGATCGGGCAGCCACGCGCGCAATCAACTGTTCGACGTTCGGTAAAATCCGTTTAATGATCTCGGCGATTCCGGCCCTGTTCGGATGAATACCGTCGGCTTGATTCAACTCGCTCCGCAGCGCAACGCCTTCCAGAAAGAACGGGTAGAGAATAGCGTTATACCGCTTCGCCAGCTTCGGATAGATCGCGTCGAACTGTTTCACGTAAGCGTCGCCCCAGTTTGTGGGTGCCCGCATACCCGTAAGCAGCACAGGAATGTTCCGGGCCTTCAACTTTTTCAAGATTTCTTCGAGGTTGCGCTCGGCGCGTTCGGGAGACTGCCCGCGCAGGGCATCGTTGGCGCCGAGTTCGAGAATGACAGCGTCTGTGTCTTGCCCAACGGCCCAATCAAAGCGCGCGAGACCAGCTGTCGTCGTGTCGCCTGACACCCCGGCATTGATGACGGTCACATTGTGCCCGCGTGAGGTGAGCGCAACTTGGAGCTGCGCCGGAAAACTGTCGGGTTCCTGCAGGCCATATCCCGCGACGAGGCTGTCTCCAAATGCGACAATTTTGATGGTTTTCGCCATTACACCTGTCGAGACGGCACAAGCCATGAAAAATGCAAGAACCCATGGCACCGCCTGGAACTTGCGGTTGCCGCCTGATCTGCTTAGGTCATTCTCAGTGTGGGTCATGCCGATCACGTTTCCGCCTTTCGGATCATCCAAATCCCCGATGTCACGTAACCATAAGCGTGCGCTGCAGCAAGGGGCGTGACCACGCACTATATACGTTCGGCAGCTCGTTGCTGCGATGCCGTAGGACCCCATCCGCCGAGACGGTTTTCCCATGATTGACCTTGAGAACGTGCGACTGACGCTGGAGAGCCGAGCTGGGCCCGTCGAAATCCTGCGGGGTATCTCGATGAGCCTCGATGGTGGGCGATCCTATGCGATCGTCGGCCCATCAGGGTCCGGGAAGACGTCATTGCTTATGGTTCTTGCAGGGCTTGAAACTGCCACTGCAGGACGTGTGGTTGTCGCGGGGCACGATTTAAACGCTCTTGACGAAGACGAACTGGCGCAAGTCCGCGGCCGGGAAATCGGCATCGTCTTTCAGTCGTTTCACCTGATCCCGACGATGACGGCACTGGAAAACGTCGCGCTTCCGCTTGAGCTGACGGACCGAGCTAACGTGATTGAGACGGCTGAGCGGCGGCTTGTCGATGTCGGATTGGGGCATCGCCTCGATCACTATCCGTCTCAGTTGTCAGGTGGCGAGCAGCAGCGCGTGGCGCTGGCCAGAGCGCTGGCGCCTAATCCAAAACTCCTCCTTGCCGATGAACCGACCGGAAACCTCGACAAGTCGACCGGTGAGCAGATCATTCGTTTGCTATTCGATCTCAAGTCGCAATCCGGCGCGACATTGGTGCTGGTAACACACGATCCCGGGCTTGCGGCCCGATGCGACGTTGTTGTCGAGATGGCGGACGGCCAGATCAGTGGGCCGGATACGGCCGGTTCAGTATCTGCCGACGCCGCCGGCACTTCCGCGGAGAGCGCGGAGGCGGTCGTATGACAACGACGGTCGATGATTTATCGCGCGCATCTCGATCCCAGCAAACGCGGTGGCGTCTCCCACTCGTATTCACGCTTGCAACGCGCGAGATGCGCTCCGGCCTGTCCGGTTTCGGCGTTCTCATCGCGTGTATCGCTCTGGGCGTGGCGGTGATCACGGGTGTCGGCGCGCTTGCGGACGCTGTACTTTCGGGGTTTGCGCGCGAGGCGCGCGTGCTGCTTGGCGGCGACGTGACCTTGCGCCGTGTGCATACACGGATCACCGCCGATGAACGCGCCAAACTCAGCGGGCTAGGTACCGTTAGTGAAACAGCGACGGTCCGTACGATGGCGCGTACGCTGGACGGCGGCGATCAAACGCTTGCAGAGATCAAGGCCGTCGATGACCTCTATCCATTGCTCGGAACATTTGTGCTGAGCAGCGGCCGAGATCTCAACCAGACTGTTCGCAAATCGCGCGGGATTGTCGTCGCGCAGAGCTTGCTCGATCGGCTCGGCGTTCGCGTCGGCGACCGTCTGAATGTCGGCGGCACGCCGCTTGTCATCGCGGACGTTATCGTTGACGAGCCGGACAAGATCAGCGCGCGGCTGGCATTTGGTCCGCGCGTTGTCATGTCACTTGAAACGCTCGATGTGATCGGTCTCGTGAAACCCGGCACGTTGATTAACTGGCAATATGCCGTTGTAACACCAGACGGATCACCTGGGGACAATGCCGACGTCATAGCAGCTCGAAAAACGATCGCGGATGAACTCGGTGTGGCCGGGTTTACGGTGCAGGATCGGCGTGATCCCTCACCGCGCGTTACAACGACGCTCAATCGCCTGCGGCAGTTCTTGACGTTGCTCGGGCTAACGGCGCTGCTTGTCGGCGGCGTGGGTGTTGCAAACGCTGTTGCCACGTTTATCGACCGCCGC
>JBCCOV010000327.1:0-3380 GCA_039039985.1 Pseudomonadota bacterium
CGACTTCCGCCAGGGCATCCGTGCTCATGACAGTCCTGCGGATTAGAATTCGCGGCGCCACTCAATGCCGCAGTTCACCGCTCGGGGCAAGCCGCGCCTGAGTGTTACGCTTGCCCGGCTGCAGCGGCACGCTCGACCAGCACTTTGAATGCGGCCTGGTCCCGCACCGCGAGATCGGCAAGCACTTTCCGGTCGATTTCGATACCCGCTTTGTTCAACCCGTCGATAAATCGGCCGTAGGTCAAGCCGTGCTCGCGAGCTGCCGCATTGATCCTTTGGATCCACAGTGCGCGGAACGAGCGTTTCCGCCGCTTGCGATCGCGATAAGCATACTGATTCGCTTTGTCGACGGCCGCCTTTGCCGTGCGGATGGTGTTCTTACGCCGGCCATAAAAGCCTTTCGCGGCGGCAAGAACCTTTTTGTGTTTCGCGTGGGACGTAACACCGCGTTTCACGCGTGCCATTGCGCTCTCCTCAAGATTAGGCGAATTGACCGAATTGCAGCTAAGCTGCGGTTCTAACGGTGATAGGGCATGTACTTCTTAACGATCGTCGCATCCTGATCGCTCAGCACCATTGTGCCGCGCGCGTTGCGGATGAACTTGTTCGAACGTTTGATCATGCCGTGCCGTTTTCCGGCCGCCTGAACTTTGACCTTACCGGTCGCAGTCATCTTGAAGCGCTTTTTCGCGCCCGCTTTCGTCTTCATTTTGGGCATTTTGCTCTCTCAGATCAGACCAGTTGCGGCGCCCAGCGCAAGCCAAACGCCAAATCCATGCATCAGCGCGTCAAGAGACTGGCTGATCGGGCTGGTCAATAGTGAAGCGGGTGAGCCGCCACGGCATGCCCTGCCGGGCGACACGAGGTCGTTCCTATATCCAGATAGTCGTCGCAGCGCAACAGGTTACTGAAACATGTCGTCATCCACCTGAGGGCGCGCACTTGCCTCGGTCACGTCATGTGTCATCGGGGCGCGAGGACCATAATCATCTGGCGGCCTTCGGATCGTGGCTCAAGCTCGACCTTCGCCACCTCTTCCGTGTCTGCCTTTACGCGCTTCAGCACCTCCATGCCGAGATACTGGTGCGCCATCTCCCGCCCCCTAAACCTAAGCGTCACCTTAACTTTATCGCCCTCGTCAAAGAATCGCATCATCGCCCGCATCTTCACCATGTAGTCATGGTCATCGATGTTTGGCCGCATTTTGATTTCTTTAACTTCGACCGTCTTCTGTTTCTTGCGCGCTTCCGCAGCTTTTTTCTGCGCCAAGTACTTGTACTTGCCGTAGTCCATTATTTTGCAGACGGGTGGATCGGCGTCAGGTGAAATCTCAACAAGGTCGAGTCCGGCGTCAACGGCCCGTTGAAGCGCGTCGTCACGGTCTACGATTCCGACATTATCTCCCGATTCTTCGATTAACCGGACCTCACGAACCTTAATCTGGTCGTTGATCCGCGGACCTGAGGTATCGCGCTCAGGTGCCCCTCTTGCTGGACGGCGTATGGGCTATCTCCTCATAGCTGTTGGCATCGGACCGAAAGTCAGCAGCGACATGAGACAAATCGCCGCCGACGCGCGGTCCATGTCGCTAGATTGGAAAAGACGGTGCGCGAGTCAAGCAGTGCTGAACATCCGCTGATGTGGTGATCGCAGGACGCGCTGATACCGAAAAGCCTGACATCGAGGCACCCGTCTGGACTTTAGCACAGCCAAACAGGCGGCCTCTTACTTGCGTTTCGAACCATTTTTCTGGCTTGAAATCAACAGGTTCTCGTACATTTTTACGTCGCGCAGCCAACGCGCGTGGGCCGATGCGCCGGCGACTGCGAAGCCATAGACCCCGGCCCGGAACAGCCCGCGAAGCACGAAGTGCTTGAGGAAATAGAACGGGAACGCTCCAATAATTCTCAGCTTCAGTTCCAACACTGACCGCGCTTTCGTGTACTTCGCGCGGGCTGTGCTGACGCTGTTGAACTTACGGGTCAGATCGGCGAAGTCGCGAAAGGACCGGTGGATAATTGCACCGTCGAGGCCGGACGGGCGGTGTTCTTTGGGAAGTTGCAATTGATCCCAAGCCGGGTGGGCCGGCATCCGCCATTTCCGGCGATCATAGAGTTTGTTGCGCACCGCAAGGCAGAAATTCGTCCATGGCGGCGTCGCCGGCGGATCGGTAATCAACGTCAATCCATAGACGCTCTCCGGCGGTTCCCCGCGCGCAAACAAGACTTTGATCGCCTCGGCGAGGTCCGCGTCAACAATCTCGTCAGCATCGAGATCGAGCAGCCAGTCGTATGTGCAGGCCTCTTCGCCGACGCGTTTTTGATGCCCGTTGCCGGGCCAGGGATTCGAGATGACACGCGCACCGGCCGCGGCCGCGATATCCTGCGTTCCATCCGTCGAGCCGCTGTCCACGACAACAACTTCGCGCGCCACCTGCTGTGCTGCCGTGACCACATCCCCAATGAGACGGGATTCATTCAGTGTGCGGATGTAGCAGGAGATCGGCGGAAGGGCCTTGGCATCCGAGGTCTCGTCGGCTTGCGGCAGGTCCATTGTGATCCTCACAGGTTGTCAACCGACTGGTTGCGAAACGTTGTGGCCATCTCGGTGTTCAGCAGCTCATCATAGACGCGCAACGTCGCGTCCTGCAGCTGATGCACCGAATAGCGCGTCTCGACGTGCGTTCTTGCGCGCGCGGCCATGGCCGCGCGGGCGTTCGGATCCAGCGCCAGGAGCGCCGCGATTGCACCGGCCAGTGCGTCAGGGTCACCCGGAGCGACGAGACGACCGGTGGCCGCGTGTTCCGGAGTGCTTGGCGGTGCCAGCACGGTTTCCCGAGGTGCCCCGATGGCCGTCGCAATCACCGGCGTGCCCACGGCCTGCGCTTCTGCAGCCGTTCGGCCGAAGGCTTCGGGCTCCGTCGATGCCACAATCGCCACATCAGCCGCCAGAAACGCAGCCGGCATATCGGAGATATGGCCAACGAACCGGACGTGATCGTTCACACCAAGCGACCCCGCCTGCGCTTGCAGAGCCTCCGTATAACCGTGACGACCCTGGTCGTCGCCGGCAAATACAACTATGAACTCTACAGAAGCGCAGTCCAACTTCAGGCGACTGACCGCATCCAGCACCACAGTCTGGCCTTTCCAGCGCGTGAGCCGTGCCGGATGTAAGATCACGCGCGCCTCAGGCGGTATGCCCCAGGAGTCGCGCAACGCCGCGACACGCTCGTGCGACACCGCAGCGGGATCGAACGCGGCAAGGTCGACCCCGCGGTTGATCACCCTAATCTTATGCGCATCCGTGCTGTAGCGCTGTTGAATGAGGTCGGCCGTATACTGCGAGTTCGCGATAACGATGTTGCCCCGCGCCATAAC
>JBCCOV010000328.1:0-3338 GCA_039039985.1 Pseudomonadota bacterium
GCCGACGTTCACGCTGCCCGCGACAGACGGCAAGGCTTACAGCTTTGGCGACATCGCGGGGCCCAAGGGCACGCTGATTATGTTCATCTGCAACCACTGCCCATACGTTCTTGCGATTCTGAATAAGATCGAACGCGACGCCCGTGATCTTCAGGCTTTGGGCATCGGTGTCGCGGCGATTTGTTCAAATGATGCCGCGACCTATCCGGCCGACAGTTTTGAGAACATGAAACGCATGGCCGCTGAGCGGGGGTTTTCCTTTCCGTATCTTCACGATGAAGATCAGTCTGTTGCCCGGGCCTATGATGCGGTCTGTACGCCCGATTTCTTCGGGTTCAATGCGGATAGCGGCCTGCAATATCGCGGTCGCCTCGATGCGTCTCGCGCCGCTCCGGTAGAAGAGGCGATGTCGCGCGACTTATTTGAGGCCATGCGGATGGTCGCCGAAACCGGGAGCGGGCCAAAAGATCAAATCCCGTCCATGGGATGCTCTATCAAGTGGCGTGCCGCCTGATCTGATACGAATCGGTTTGAAATTCGATTGGTGACAATTGCCCGGTCTGGCCTTTTCTATCCCTTCGGTTGGCGATCACGAATTGCGTCTTGCGAGATTGAGTGTGGCCGTATTGCGCCGCGCCAGCCCCAGTCTGTTTGGTGCATATGTTGACGATCAGCGCCTTGTTTTTAGAGAAAGGCACATGATCTCGCGGCGTGTGGATTTTTCGTAGGCCGACCACAAGCGACTGCAAATACGTAACAATTTGAAACGCGCTGTCATCTCGCGGCGCAGCAAGATTGACTCTCGAGAAGCGTTGTTGCCACAATTTTGCCATAAACTGCCTGGGGGTAGGGGTATTAGTGATGACATTGCCGCGTTTGACGCTTCTGCCGCAGCCTGTGCGCGCAGAGGGATCGGCCCCGCGTATCTTGTTGCCCGAGCCGGAAACGGCACCTGTCGATATCCTGTCGGTCGGACGGATGGTGCAGGGGGGACGCTGGCGCACGGAGGCGATGCGCAGCTATGACCGTCCGGTCCTGATCTGGTTTACACGCGGGCAAGGGCGCCTCACGATTGCGGGACGCAGCAGCGGTTATGGTCCCCACAATCTCGTTTTTCTGCCGAAGCAGACGATGCATGGCTTCACCACCATGGGCCCGGTTCTTGGATCGGTTGTGTTTCTTCCGGATGAACCGACGTTGGACTGGCCGGTAGAGCCGCTGCACCTGAGGGTACACGAGGCGCAGCAGCAACGCGAACTGACTGGCCTCGTAGAGGCGATGCAGCGCGAAATAGAGCGTGGTGAGGCGCACTCCAACAGGGCGGTGACCTACCATTGCGGCTTACTGTCGGTTTGGTTGAGCCGCATCGGCGAGGCCTATGCGCATATCGCAGCACAGTCTCCGGCGACGCGGCTTGATACAGCGTCGCACCGCCTTGCAGAGGCGTTTACTGCGCTTGTCGAGCGTGACTTCCGCAATCCCGCCGGCGTGCAGCACTATGCCGGCCTCCTCGGCGTAACGCCGACGCATCTTAGCCGGGTTTGCCGCAAGGTGGCGGGGCGTCCCGCCCTCGACATTCTGACGGACCGGCGACATTTTGAAGCGCGGCGTCTCTTGCGCGATACAAACATTCAGATCGCCGAGATCGCCCGAAAATGCGGCTTTACGTCAGCGGCTTACTTCACACGCGCGTTTCGCACCCGCAGTGGCCAAAGCCCGTCCGAGTTTCGAAACGGCGGCTGATTCGTGGCCTGCGTCGTTTTTGGGTGAAGTCCTGGTCGCATTTGTTATACCTAATGCCGGAGGCAGCCGTTGACCTTATCGCGTTCCCATGAAGAAATATGGGCGAGGTAGCTGGGGTTGCCAAAACAACAGACGCAAAAATGCGCCAAAACATACGTGTCACAGGGAGTTGAGGACATGACCAAGAACACGACGCCGCGAGTGCATCCGGCGGCAAAAATGCATGCGGATGAATACGCGGAAGGCAAAATTAGCCGCCGTGAGTTTCTAACCAGAGCGACTGCGCTTGGGGTCACAACAACCGCCGCCTATAGCTTGATTGACGCTGCACCGGCTAGAGCAGGCGGTCACGCGCAAGCGGGCGGTACGTTGCGCCACCAGATGGAAGTGCGCGGACTGAAAGAGCCTCGCGTCTATGACTGGCCGCAAATCGCCAACCTGATGCGCGGCAATTTCGAGTACCTCGTCGAGTATAATAACGACGGCTCGGTCCGCGGCATGCTTCTGGAAAGCTGGGATGTCAGCAATGACGCCAAGACCATAACTTTGAATGTCCGCAAGGGCGTCATGTGGGATGACGGTACTGAGCTAAATGCCGAAGACGTTGCACGGAATATCGAAGGTTGGTGCGAGAAAGACGTGGAAGGCAACTCGATGGCCGGTCGGATGGCAACACTTGTCGATCCTGACACCAACAAGGCCATCGAAGGTGCGATCGAAGTAGTCGACAGCCACACGGTGCGCTTGAGCCTGCCTGCGCCTGACATCACAATCATGGTTGGTATGGCCGACTATCCGGCGGCGATTATACCCGCAGACTTCAACCCCGATGATATTATCAACTCAAAAGGGACAGGCCCTTACAAGCTGGTTGATCTGGAAGTTGGCGTTAAAGCACGGCTTGAGCGCAAGCCGGATCACACATGGTGGGGCACCGAAGTTTATGGCGGCCCCTACCTCGATGCGATCGAGTATATTGACTACGGCACTGACCCCGCAGCCTGGCTGGCCGCAATCGAAGCCGAAGAAGTGGATGTGCTCTACGAATCGGTCGGCGAGTTCATCGATGTTTTCGACAGTCTCGAGCTAGAGAAAGCCGAAGTCGTTACCGGCGCCACGGTCGTTATACGGACCAACCAGGCGGCAGAAATTGATGGCCAGATGCCATATGCAGACAAGCGTGTTCGCCAGGCGTTCGCTCTTTCGGTCAACAACGAGGTCGTGCTTGAACTGGGCTACGGCAACCGCGGTGTCGTGGCCGAAAACCACCATGTTGCGCCGGTTCATCCGGAATATGCCGAGCTGCCCGCACCGGAATACAACCCGGACCGGGCACTCGAGCTTATGACGGAAGCCGGATATGCCGATATGGAGCATGAGCTGATCTCTATTGACGATGATTGGCGCAAGAACTCGACAGATGCCGCCGCTGCAATGATGCGGGACGCTGGCCTGAACATCAAACGGACGATTTTGCCGGGCTCAACCTTCTGGAACGACTGGGCAAAATATCCGTTCAGCTCGACAAGCTGGAACCACCGCCCGCTCGGTGTGCAAATCCTCGCGTTGGCCTATCGCTCCGGCGAAGCCTGGAA
>JBCCOV010000329.1:0-3285 GCA_039039985.1 Pseudomonadota bacterium
ACACAGGCGGCGTTAGATGTGTTGATGGCCGACGACGGCATGAAGCCGCTGCTTACATCCGCCGTTCGCGCAGCGCAGAAGCGCAGTGAAGAGCTGTCCGGCTAGTGTATCGGTGAGAGACCGGATCGCATGCTGATTTCGCTGGCTCAAGCATCACGGCCGTTTTGATAGTTGGCTATGTTATCGATAACGCTGCGCGCCTGTTCGCTACCGGTAGCCAAGGTTTGAAAAACACTTGTCTTATTGACCGGTTATGCTTGCGTTGCCGGCCCCCAAATGGTGGCGCGCAGGACTATCGGGTTGGAAGCGGCTTGGATGACAGGTGTGGGGCGAGGGATGCAAATCGAGCTTGTGCGGCGTCTTGGTGCGGAGGTTGCCGGGACGGCCTTTTTGCTCGCCGCTGTTGTCGGTTCCGGGATCATGGCTGAAAAGCTGGCGGGCGGTAACGTCGCGCTGGCTTTGCTTTGCAATACGATCCCAACCGGCGCGATCCTGTTCGTGATCATCACGATGTTCGGGCCGATCTCAGGGGCGCATTTCAACCCGGCCGTGACATTCGGTTTCTGGCTGCGAGGCGATATCGGTGCGCGCGATAGTGTTGCTTATGTTGCCGCGCAGATTGTTGGCGGGATTGTCGGCGTTGTTGCCGCCCACATCATGTTCGAGCAGGCGCTACTGCAAATCTCGACCACGGATCGTTCCGGCATCGGCCAGTGGTTTGCCGAGTGGGTCGCCACGTTCGGGTTGATGCTGACGATCTTGCTGGTTCTGCGTGCGGCGCCGGCCATGATCCCAACGGCGGTTGGCCTCTACATCACATCGGCGTATTGGTTCACGTCATCGACGTCATTTGCCAATCCGGCGGTCACAATCGCCCGCGGGTTTTCCGACACGTTCGCCGGGATTGCCCCGGCGGATGTGCCTTTGTTTATCGTCGTGCAGCTCATCGGGGCGGCTGCTGCGGTCGCTACTGCTGCACAGCTATGGCCTAAGGCGACGGCCGAGGTTGTTCGCCAACCGGCCGAATGAGCGTTGGAAGAGGGCAAGCTGTGGACATTACGATTTACCATAACCCGGCGTGTGGAACATCGCGCAATGCGCTGGCCATGATCCGGGCAGCCGGAATTGAACCAACGATAATCGAGTATCTGAAAACACCGCCGACCCGGCCACGCCTCGAGGCTCTTATTGCGGCTATGGACATGCCGGTCCGGGACGTATTGCGGCGCAAAGATACACCCTATGAGGCTCTCGGCCTCGATGACCCAGGGCTGACAGATAACGCCTTGCTCGACCATATGATGGCGCACCCCATTCTCATAAACCGCCCGATTGTTGTTAGCCCGCTTGGAACCAGGCTGTGTCGGCCGTCTGAAGCCACATTCCACGTGTTGCCGGAGAGTGCGCTAACCACGTTCACCAAGGAAGACGGGCAGGTCGTGACCCGCGCGTAAACCGCTGCATCGTCCCGCCACGACGTCGCGCCCACTATAAATCCGTTTGTTGACGCCATACGTTATGGTCTCGCTGTTGGCATGGAGGCGATCATGCTCGATCTCTCGTCGGAACGCGGCCGCGTTATTCAAGCGGCCTTGAAGCTTGCATCGGAGCGGCCTTGGAAGGATGTCTCGATCCGGGACATTGCCGAAGCGGCGGGCATGAGCCTGGCAGAATTGCGCAAATTGTTCGGTTCCAAGACGCAGGTTCTGACCGCCTATATGCGGGTGGTGGACGACGCTGTGCTCGCACGCCCGCCCAAAGCAGATCCAACGGATGCACCGCGGGACGTCCTGTTCGAGGTGATTATGGCGCGCCTGGATATCATGGCGGAGCACAAGGCGGCGCTTCAGTCGATTGCGCAGGACACAACGTTTGATAGCACGCTCGCGCGCGCTTTTCTGAACTCGCAACGTTGGATGCTGCTCGCTGCCGGACTTGACGGCGATGGGCCGCGCGGCGTTCTGCGCAGTGTCGGGCTTTCGACATTGTTTGGCGCCGTCTTCCAGGTTTGGCTGCAGGATGACGATCCCGGGCAAGCGAAGACAATGGCGGCGTTGGATCAGCGTTTGCGTCGCGGGGAATCTGCGATGTCGGGTATCGACCAGGTCTGCGGCATGGTTGAGCGTGTTACGGGCCTTATGCGTGGTGGTTTTCGCCGGACGTCGCGTTCTCGTACAGGGACGGACGAGACAACGTTTGATGAGCCGGCCACGAACGGCCCGGCGGGCCCTGGTGATGACTTGAATGGGTCGCCGCAGCCTGCAGGCTAAGCGACTACGGTTGCGATTGTGCTGACTGGGTGCCATCGACGCAATGGACATTGGCGTCGTTTCATTTCAGGTTGCGTGCGATTTCACGACAGCAGAGATGGACTGGCGGAATGGCAAACGACAAAGGGCCGTCGGAGGCCATAAGTTTTGACGATTTCCTGAAAGTCGATATCCGGGTCGGGACCGTGATTGCGGCCGAGCCGTATCCCGAGGCGCGCAAACCGGCATTCAAGCTCAGGATCGATTTTGGTCCCGAAATCGGCGAAAGGCGAAGCTCAGCCCAGATCACGGTGCATTACACGCCGGAGGAGCTGGTCGGGCGCCAGGTGGCAGCCGTCGTCAACTTCCCGCCGCGCCAGATCGGCAAGTTCATGTCGGAAGTGCTGGTTCTCGGCTTTCCGGATGCGGACGGTGCCGTTGTTCTGATCAGGCCTAGTCTTCCTGTTCCGAATGGCGGCCGTATGCACTGACGCGATGACGTGTCCGGTTAGCGCGGGATGGTGATCGATGCCTTGAGCCCGCCAAGCGTGCTCGACGACAACTTGATATCGCCACCGTGACTGCGCGCGATGTCGCGCGCGATTGCCAGTCCCAGGCCGCTATGTCCGCCATCCTGATTCCGGGCGTGGTCGATGCGATAGAACGGCTTAAACACGTTTTCGCGCTCTGCAGCGGGAATGCCGGGCCCGTCATCCTCAATATCGATGCGAATGACGCGACGCCCGCTGACCACACGAATGGACACGGCATCACCAAATCTTGCGGCATTGCTGACGAGATTGGTGAGTGCGCGCTTGAACGCCCGTCTCTTTAACGGAACGAAGAGGTCGTTCCGCCGACGCGGCAATTTGAGATGCACCTTACTGCGCAACATGCGTGCGCCGTTGAAGACTTCGGTGAGGAGTACGCCAAGATCCGTCTCGGTTGAGTCTTCGCCGCCATCGCCTTTCGCGAATGCCAGATAGTCCTCCAGCATCTGACCCATGTCTTTGACGTCGTTGCGCAGAAAGTGAAC
>JBCCOV010000330.1:0-3247 GCA_039039985.1 Pseudomonadota bacterium
GCACCGGCGATCATCACCAGTTTCCGCAGAAAGATCGGCAGCTCCGCCGCTTTCCAATTGTGCAGCGTTGCGGGAAACCCGACGGCATCCAACGCCTGTGTCGCAAGGATCACGTTTCGATCGAACGAGCCGCCGCGTCCCGTATGCTCGATCGCCAGGAGGACATTGTCGACCGCCGACAAGGAGGCAAAAACCGTATCTCGTTGAAAGGTCCGCACAAGCCCGAGCGCTGCTCTTTGATGGGCGGGCGTGTCCTGGATTTGCCGACCGGCGAAGACGACAATTCCACTGTCCGCTCGGAACGGGATTGCGGTGATTGCATTGAACAGGGTGCTCTTGCCGCTGCCATTGGGTCCGGCAATTCCGAAAATCTCTCCAGGCGCGACCGCGAAACTCACATCGTCAACCGCACGAACCGCGCCGAAGGATTTGTTGAGGCTCGACACAGCGAGAATGTCGTCAAGTCTGGAAGCCGCGTGGCATGCCACCGCACTCTCCCCGCTTGCTGTTTCAAAAAGAAGGAGTATGGCCGGCGCAGAACGCAGCCCGCGCCGGCGAGCGGGCAAGAGCCCCGGTCAGTCCGCCAGCCAAGGCGGCGCCAGAAACTCACCATTGGCATATTGCGCCGGCTCGATCAGCACACGCTGGCCGCCCTCCTGGATCTGCCAAAAGGACACGGGGATGTGGTCGTTGCTTTGCAGGGCGACGTGGGTTTCCGGATCGAAGGCCAGATTGCCGGCAACGGTCGGACGCTCGATCGCCCCAATGGCCGCCGCAACGGCCTCGCGGTCGGTTGGATCGCCGACCTCGGCCAAAGCTTCGAAATAGAGGTTTGCCATCTCATAGAGACTGACGCCGTAGACGCCCGATTCCATGCCAAACCGTTCTGCGTAGGCGCGCATAAGCTCCTGACCGCGCGGCCAACCTTCGCTGTTCAGCGGCGCGTTGATCAGATTGTAGAGAACGCCCGTCGAATTCTCGCCGGTCAGATCGACGAATTCCGGCACCGAGGGGGCGTATTGCAGGAACACGATGCTATCGGTCGGTGCTTCAAGGAACTGGTTGAGAAACAGGGCCGAATTGCCGGGGAGGTAGTCGGTGTTGATGACGAGATCGGGATTGGCCTCGCGCACCCGCGCAAGGATCGCGCGCCAATCACCCACCTCGCCGAAGGGAACAAGCTCATCGACGACGACCGTCCATCCTCCCTCTTCGAAGGAGGTGATCATGCCCTCGGAGATGGTCCGAGAATAGGCATTGTCCGAAGAGATGATCGCGACGCTGCGGTCGCGAAGCTCGAAGGCGCCGCCCTCTGCCAGCGCCTCGATGGCCGGACGAACATCCGTCTCATAGCCAAGAAACGACGCGGTGTAAGAATAGCAGCACCAGTAGTAGTCGATGTCCTGGCTCGTGATTGCGGCAAAGGAGGGTGACGGCCCAGCCGCGATGTAGGGCATGCCGGCCTCTGCCATCGTGTCGACCTCGAACATGGACAGACTGGCGTAGCCGGTCAGGATCACTTCAATCCCGTCGGTCCCGATCAGCCGCTGTGTCGCGCTCGACACATTCGCGGCGGACTGGTCCTGAACGTCGGCGGTCACGAGTTCGAAGGTGTAGCCGGCGACGCCGCCCGTCGCGTTCGCCTCGTCGATGGCCCACTCGACGCCGCGCACAAACTCCGCGCCATCCGCCGCAGCCGGGCCGGTCAGGGGCGCAAGCAACCCGATCTTGATGACCTCGCTGAACGCAGGCGACGCGCCGGCCAGCGCCGTCGTGAGCGTCAGGGCGAGCTTTCTTTTCGACAGCATAGGTGTCCTCCGTGAGAGCGTTGGGTTGCCACGGAGTAAGCCAACCTGCGTCCGGCCGGTGAACTAGCAGATCTGATAGTATGGAGGCTTTGCGATCGTCAGATTGCTCGTTTATGCTCTCCGAAACGGGAGACGACGCCATCGAGCACGGCCCTCAGCTTTACGACAACCCATTTTCAAATGTAACGGCCGTCGACGAGACATGCCGTGTGCTGCGGACCGTCGCAGACCAGCACGGTATTCCGGACTTTTCCTACCTGAACCTCGGCAATCACGCCCCGGCTGACCGCTTTTTCGCCAGCTACCCGATGGAATGGCGCCAGCGCTACGAGGAGAAGTTGTACATCCACTACGATCCGGTCGTCGCAGTGGGTCGCCGCGCCCGCCTCCCCTACTTCTGGAACAACGCAAACTTCCTGAAGCCCTTTCGAAAATCCGAGCGAAAGGTCTTCCACGAGGCGAGGGACTATGGGATCAACACCGGGTATTCCATCCCGATCCCGGCAAATTCTGCAGGTCCGGGCCTTTTCACAGTCGCCGCTCGGGATGATGCGTCGCTCATTGAGTCCGTGGAAACGCGTGCGCACATGATTTTCGTCTTGGCACTCCAGGTCCACGACCATGTTCTGTCGCTGGATGCGGCGCCGGACATCGCCAAACATGCAGCCATCGAGCTCACGGCGCGGGAGATCGAGTGCCTCAAACTGGCGGCCGAGGGACTGAGCACCGAACAGATTGCCGACCGGCTCGCCATTTCCGCAGCGACTGTCAACTACCACTTCGGAAAGATCGTCCCAAAGTTTGACGCCGCCAACCGGCACCATGCCGCCATCAAGGCCGTGCGGCTGGGATTGATCTAAATGGCGCGCCTCGGGCATCCGTCCTCGCAGTTCCTGGATTTGTCGCGTTCGGCGAGCCGGCCCGAGCGGATCCAAGCCAAGACGCTCCGTGCCGTCTCCAGCCCGCCGGCGCCGAGCGACACCAAAGCGCCGCCCTTGATCGCGCGGCCTTCGGGCAGCACCTCGCCCGCAGGCAGCGTCTCCAACCGAAGGCCGTCGTCCGGACTGCGAACCGCCCACCCATTGCCGTGCTGGGCCGAACTCGACATGCATGACCCCCAAACGCGGGCAGTCGCCAAACCAGAGGTAACCAACTCCAGTTGCCGCCGCCGTGAAGGTCACCGAGCTTCGACAGATGCAGCCTGCATTTGACGCTCGACCATACAGAAAAACAGAGAGTTTTTTTCGGCGCTTGGCATCAGCGGATTATTCTGTCGCTTGATATTATTTGATTTTAGCAAAATCCATTTCTTCTGAGTTGTTGTCAGACTGGCTTTGCTTAAAGGGAAGATCGGTTCAGAGATGATCAAACTGCAAGGTTCTCAGATCTCTTTGACTCTGACCTAAGCCCGCGGGGTCCCTTGGTCATTTCGAGAGTCC
>JBCCOV010000331.1:0-3209 GCA_039039985.1 Pseudomonadota bacterium
AAGCGAAACGCGCCAGCATGGGCGATCACCATATGGTGGTGACAGTCTTCGCCGAAACCCGCGAGGAACTGGAAAGCCTCGGCGCTGAGATAGTGAATGCGGCCGCTTCCGAAGGCGTCATGATGGTCAGTGACCGGTTCGGGGCCAACACGCACTACTTCAGCCAGCATCCCGGCAACCAGCCGAAGCGCTTGCGCGCCAGCACCGTGACCAATCTCAACTTTGCAGACTTCGCCGCTTTCCATCGGACGCAGCTCGGCAAAGCCGGTCACGAAGTGCCGTGGGGCAAGATCATCTCGATCTTTCCGACACCCGAGAAGAGTGCATACCGGTTTTCTTACCATGAGGCCGGGTCGCCAGAGAAAGAACCGACCAGCGGCCACACGCTGATTATGGGCCGTCCTGGCTCGGGTAAGTCCGTCTTCTCAGCGTTCCTAATGACGCAGGCCGTGCGAGCCAATGCGCGCGTCTTCGTCTTCGACTACCGACAGGGCATGGAGATGGCCGTCCGTGCCAATGGCGGCAGCTACACAACGATCCAGGGCGGGATGCCCACAGGTCTCAACCCTCTCTGGACGGAAGTGGACAAGCGCGGGATTGCCTGGCTCTCCGACTGGTTCGGATCTCTGCTCTATCGCGAAGACAAACCTCTAACTCCTGCCCAGACCAATAGGATCGTGGAATGTGTTCGTCAAAACGCGCAGGCAACCGATCCGGGCCTACGCGATTGGCAGAACTTCGCATCCCTCTTTATGTCGATGGACGATGATGGCGACTTGAATCAGCGCGTTCTCGAATGGGCTGAAAAAGGCCGTTTCGGCTGGATTTTCGGACATAGCCTCGAGGACACGTTCTCGCTGGATGGTGATTTGGTCGGGTTCGATCTGACTGGGATCCTAGACAGCGAAAGTGACAAGGAACGGATGGCCGTTCTCAGCTACTTGTTTCGCCGGATCGAGCGGAAGATTGAAGACCGTCGCCCCACCATCATCATCATCGATGAGGCATGGAAGGCGCTCGATAACGAGTACTTTGCGGAACGTTTGTCCCAATGGCTGGTGACAGCACGGAAACAGAACACCGTGGCCGTGATGATGACGCAATATGCGAGCCAACTCGAGCGCACACGCACTGGCAAAACCATCGTCGAGGCAGTTCCGACGCAGGTTCTTCTCCCCAATATCCGTGCCAATGCCTCTGATTATCAGATGCTCAATCTCTACCTGAAAGAGCTGGATACGCTCCTCAACACTGGCACGCATTCACGCTTGGCACTCATTCGAGATGACCAGGGTTCGGTGGTCGTGGACGCCGATTTGAGCGCGCTTGGCGACAACCTGACCATCCTGGGCGGAATGGAGGCAGGTGAAAAACTCGTCGGCTCTGATTACCGGGACCGGCAAGACTTTTGGAGGCTCCAACAATGAAGAAAACCATCTTGTTTCTATCACTTTGCGCACTGGCAGCTTGCGCCGACTATCAAGAGCCGCAAGCCAACTGCTTCAGCTTTGTGTCGCGAGGACCTGCCGCTCATGACTGCAGTTTCGACGCACTTGGCGGTCCTGATCTTTTGGACCTAGAGGACATCGCCAATGAGTAGGCTCACTGTCGCAGCGCTGTTGCTGGCAGGGGTTTCTTCCGGCGCGCTCGGTCAGGGCGTACCAGTTGTGGACTCCGGCCTGACGGCGCGCGACATCATCGAAACGGCTGATCGCGAGGCTGACCTTGCAGTACAAGGTGAAACCCTCGCCGTCGAGGAGGCGATCTCGGAGATTGAGCGGGAACAACTTGCTGTTCTCGACGCCATTCTCGACGCGCAAACAAGCTTCGACGCTGGAGGCGTTGCCATTTCCGGGATGGTATCCAACCTTGAGGGTGGCAGCGGAGATGCGGATAGGTCCGTTGAGGCGGTCTATGGAACTGCTGCCGTCGATCCCAATCCGGCAGGCGATCAAATGTTCGGGGACGCCGCCGAGAACATCGAGCAGCTAATCATTCGCGTGGCGCAGGAAACCCATGGTAATCCAGGTGTCTCGGCAGCGGGTCTATCCGTCGTTCAATGGCGCGCACTGCTCCAAGCACTGATTTGGCAAGAGAGCCGCTTTGTGATCCGGGCCGAAAGCCCGGTTGGTGCCTATGGCCTGACGCAGATCATGCCCGGGACGGCGGGCGACCTCGGCATTTTCCCCGAGTATCGCAACAGCCCGTACCTGCAAGTCGAAGGTGGCGCGCGTTATCTGGCGCAGCAGCTCAACCGCTTTGATGGCAACATCATCTTCGCGCTTGCCGCCTACAACGCCGGTCCGGGCCGCGTCATCGAATATAGCGGCGTACCACCGTTCCAAGAGACACAACACTACGTCACCGTTATCCCGCAGAAGTACAATGAATACGTGACACGGATCGGCGGGATCGAAGCGCTTGGCACCATCGACCCTGCCCTTCTGGCAAATTCTAACTTGTCGATGATGGGCGTGGGCGCTGCCTTTTACGGCAGCAACTCTCCAACCGCGATCCGACAAGCCGCACTTCGTGTGCGCGATATCGTGACCCGCATCGGCTCCACCACCGACGTGCAAGAGTCCATGGCGTTGAACACCTATGCGCGGGCTGAATTGGTGCGCCTCATCGCAGCAATGACACGACTCCAAGCGGCTCGGACCCAACCGCTTAGTGCAGAGCAACTGCGTCTCGCTGCGGCTCGGATGCAAGAGCAAGAATTCATGACCTTCACAATAGAGGACTTAGACTAATGCGCGCTCCAACGCTTCTCACGACCTACGTCCGCAACATCCTTCGGACTTCTTCGATTGCTCTTCTCCTGCCATTCAGCATAGCAGGCCCTGTCTCCATGATGACCACCCCCGCCTTTGCGCAGGGAGTGCCGGTCGTCGACACGCAGAACATTGCTCAGAATATTCAGCAGCTGCGCCAGATGATTGAAGATGAGCTTCTGCAGAACGAACAACTTTTGCAGCTTCGTGAGCAACTCACCACGCTCACTGATCAACTGGCGCAGCTCCAAGAGACTTACGACGCTCTAACCCGGCTGGCAGAACTGCCAGAAGTCATCGCGACGGAGATGGAAGCCGAGCTCAACGGCATTCTCGATCAAGAGTTTGGTGATATCCAGGCGACGATCCAAGCGATCCGCACGGGCGACTTCTCCGGTCTCAGCGGTTCAGGAGCAGGAGAAATCGAAACTCAGA
>JBCCOV010000332.1:0-3125 GCA_039039985.1 Pseudomonadota bacterium
CACCGCAGCGGGATCGAACGCGGCAAGGTCGACCCCGCGGTTGATCACCCTAATCTTATGCGCATCCGTGCTGTAGCGCTGTTGAATGAGGTCGGCCGTATACTGCGAGTTCGCGATAACGATGTTGCCCCGCGCCATAACGGAATTATACATGCGCTTCGCGGCGGTCTTCTCGCCGTAGGCACCATGATAGGTCGTGACAAATGGTAGACCCGCCCGGCGCGCAGCGCGGAGTCCACTCCAAGCCGGTGCGCGGCTCCGCGCGTGGATGAGGTCCACACCGTCACGTTTGACGAGCGCAACAAGCCGATTGGCATTCAACGCCAATGAGACCGGGTTCTTGGACGCCAACGGCAGGTCGATTGCGACGCCGCCCACGTCAAGCAACTGCTGGACCATGCGGCCCCCGGCACTAGCAACCAATGCGCGGCCGCCGGCGCGGACGATGGCATCGGCAACTTCGATCGCGGACAGCTCGGCACCGCCCGTGTCGAGTTCCGGGACGATCTGCAGTATCGTGGGTGACCGATCGCGCAAGTGAACCTCATGAGCAGTGGAGCCTCAGGTCAATGGAGAATTCTCAACCACAATTCCTTGCCGTCGGCGAGGGGGAAAGCCTGCGGCGGATCGCGTATCTCCAGCAGTCCGGCCAGGCCGCGGGCGTTATGTGGCTTCAAGGGTTCAAGTCCGACATGGTGTCAACCAAGGCGTCGGCCTTAGGCGAATGGGCGATCGAATCCGGGGCCGCATTGACGCGATTTGACTATTCCGGCCACGGGCAATCTGAAGGGCGATTTGAAGACGGCACGGTCTCAGCGTGGCTGGCGGAAGCCGAAGCGGTCTTTCGTCAGCTGACACAGGGGCCGCAAATCCTCGTTGGGTCGAGCATGGGCGGCTATCTCACGATGCTGCTGCAACGCAGGCTGGTGGACGCCGCGCCAGCGGACGCGCGCCGGATCGTCGGGATCGTGTTGATTGCGCCAGCCTGGGATATGACCGAGGCCCTGATGTGGGACGAATTCCCGGAGGACGTCCGCAACCAGATCCTGACAACCGGCACGTGGGAGCGCCCGTCGCAGTATGGCGAACCTTACCCGATCACACGTGACCTGATCGAGGATGGCCGCCGACATTTGTTTGCCGGCAGCACCTGGACGCCGGACTGCCCCGTACGCATCATTCAGGGTCGGCTCGACCCGGACGTCCCGTTTCATCACAGCAAACGGCTGCTCGAAATGATGCCGCGCGCCGACGTCGAACTTATCGAGGTGCCTGATGGGGAGCATCGCCTATCACGCCCGGAAGATATCGATCTCCTGATCCGGACGATCGAGGCGATGCGCGGTCAAGCCTGAGCCTCAATCGGCAAGATGGGCACGGCTCAGCCCGCGATTGAGGAAGTCGGTCAACGCATCTGCCGAGAGTGTTCTCGCCAGCTTTTCCGGCACGACCCAGAGCCGATAGGTTTCTGAGTCAAAGACTCTGTCGCAGACCAGGCTACCGCCGGCTGTTTCGCGGCAGCTGCGATCGGCGTGGACCTTGGTCATCTCGCGCCGGTCGTGCCGCAGCCACCGTAAGTCGACCGGTTGCACGATCGCGGTCGGGCCGCCGAGATCAACGTCGCGAAACACGCAATTCAGCTTGCGTCGGCACGCACCGGCGCGCCGTCCAAGGGCATTGATCGTTCCAAACGCTCTGCTGCGGCGCATGACGCGGGCCGGTTCGTCGGCGCCTTCGCTAACAAAGCACCGCTGCCCCAGACACAGGACAGGGTCTCCCCACTTCTGGAACCGGCGAATGCCGCGATTCCCGACAACCATTTCAAGCAGGATGGTAACGCGTCGGATCGGCTCATCATCGCCCTGAGGTGCCCCCGGCGCGCCGAACAGGAACGACTCTGCCCGCTCTCCACGTTTTGATGCGAGCGGCGGCTTCCGTGCGAGCGAACCGGTCTCAACGGGAGAGCCGGCGCTTGGCGTCAATTCGGTAACCGACGTCGCGGGCTCGCCCACGCGTGGCGCCGGCTCATCGACAAACTCGGCGGCGTCTTGCGGTGGCGCTTCCGGCATGGCTTGGGCGGACCGTGGACTTGGAACAGCAGGACGTTTCGGCGCCGGCTCCTCGGCCCTGGCAACTGTCTTTTCGTCCCGCGGTGGCGCCGGCGTGCGTCGCGCGGCCTCGAAGTCCCGAATCCGTCCGGCAAGCTTGTTCAAGATGCGGTCCAGTTTCTTGCGATGATCCGCCGCACGCCCACGCGGCGCGATTGTCGCGATCGGTTGTCGCGGTGTGTCAGTTTCAGAATTAGCCTTTGCTGACGGTGCGGTGGCCCGTGTCTTAGCATCTGTCTTGGCTTTCGCGGCCTTGCGTGCCCGTTCCGCAGCTTCACGTCGCGCGCGTGCTAGCATCTCCGCTTCGTCGGCTTTGCGAAGCTTGTCGAACGCCTTCGCCTCGTCCGCGCCGGGATCCGGCGGTTCAGGCGCGAGAACGGCATCCCGCTCAACCCGGCGACTGCGAACCGGCCGCACGGTAATGGCCTCGCCAGTATTTGCGGGCCTTGCGGAGTTTGCAGGTGTATCCGCTGGGGCGAAGCGGTCTGCAATGGAATGCGCCGCATCGCTGGCCATCGCCGGCCCGATCGGTGCGGCGATCAACATGACGCTGGCTATCGCGGTTGCAACGGCGTAAACCGGAATGTGTAGGATCGCCTGCATTGCCAATTGCCTCCCAGGTACCCGACTGAACGTGGATCGGTGCGGAGAACCGTTTGCAAAGTATCAGTTAGGTGCATGCCGATGCCGAGCGCGCGGACCACGGCCAGCCTCGTCTGCCGTCATGCTCGAAACAGACATGCGACAGGACTTTGCGTTTCAAGCGGCAATCGACTGAACTGTGAATGAACGCAACCGCAATTACCGGCATGAACCAGCAAAGCGACCCTGCGTAGGGCAGAAATAGTCTAGGATTTCGCGAGCGCCGTCAGTCCTTCGCGATAGCTTGGATACGCGAGACGGACGTTGAGATCCTGGTTCAGGCGGTCGTTCCGGACCCGCTTGTTCTCGCCATAGAAGCTGCGTGCCATTGGCGATAGGTCGGCCGTATCAAAGTCGATTTCCGGCGGCGGATCG
>JBCCOV010000333.1:0-3096 GCA_039039985.1 Pseudomonadota bacterium
CATGTCCCCAGCTTGGATGCACCCGGTCGTCCGGCAGATCGTGGCATATGCTTGAGCATGAATATCATCGCGCACGACACGCGTGAAATCCCGAACAAAACGGCCTCATGGGCGGGAGCAACTAGCCCAGCTTTATTGGCGTCCAAAGCGTGCTGAGCGGGAGGGCGAAGTTTCCATCTCCGAAGGTGAGCTTTTCTTGCCCTAGGTACAGCACGATACCACTCACCCTGCGCCCTCTTCCCGGCCCATCTTTCGCAAACCATCTAAGGTGCTTGAAATCATCGGCAGAAACAGTCGCCGCTGACTTAACTTCGAGACCAACCAGCCGTTGCCCTCCATCGATCAATAAATCGATCTCTCGCCGATCTGCACTGCGCCAGTGATAGAGCCGATAGTCGTCGTCTTGCATCGGCAAAGCCCGCTGCAACTCGCCGGCGACAAAGCTCTCTAACAGGCCACCAAGGGCTTGTGGAGTGTTGCCGAGCTCGAAGGATTTGTCGTTTAGCCGGCGAAGGGCCGTGGCAATACCTGTGTCGACAAAGTGGAATTTCGGCTGCTTGATGTCACGCTTGCCCTCGCCCGGCATCCAGGCGCTTAGCTTGGTCACCATCGATAGTCGCATAAGGATGTCGAGGTATTGATCGACCGTCTCCCGCTTCAACTTTGCGAGTTTCGCAAGTTCAGACGTGTTGATCTCCTGCGCTGTACGCGCGGCCATCTGGTCGATCAGAAAGCGCAGCGCAACCGGCTTGCGGATTGGCATGATGTCGGCCACGTCCCGATCGACCACCGCATCGACATAGTCGCGATATTGGCGCTGCCGCGATCGCAAAGGAAGCATGCGGGTTTCCGGAAAGCCACCCGCGAGAACGAGGTCGATATAGTCTTTGCGGCCAAGCGGTGCCGGCTTCGCGATCTGCACCAGCGAAGGCGCGTCCTGCATCGCCCAATCGATCAATCGGCTTGCAGGCGCGCGATTGATCTCGGCCACAGACAACGGCCAGAGCTTGAGTGTCCGCATGCGTCCAGCGAGGGAGTCCGCGACCTCAGCGGTGGTGAACACGTTAGAGGATCCCGTCAGCACGAACTGGCCTTTCCGACGATTGCTGTCGACGATCTTCTTGATGGCGAGCGCGAGCTTACGCGATCTTTGTGCCTCGTCGATGATGATCGGTGAGGTGTTTTGATCCTGTGCAAGGCTCATCAGTTGACCTTCGGGGTCCGCGTCCATAGCCGCCAAGACCGCCGCATCATCCAACGTCAAGAAACGGCCATCTTCAAACAGATCGCGAACGAGCGTCGTTTTTCCGACCTGTCTTGGCCCAACGAGATTGACCACACGAGCGGACGCAAGGGCCTCACGCAACTCCGACGTCAGGTGACGCGGCAAGTATTCGTCAATCTCAGTCATGTCACGAGTTGACTACTAGAGGTCTCACGAAATGTCTATTACAGCCTACACGATTTGTCCACTATTGTCCTCACCAAACAGCCGTGACTCTCGCTCGCTACAACGCTCCCAGGCCCGCATCCTCCAACTGCTCTCGGTCGGGCAGCTCCTGGAGCGACTTGAGATCGAACGCCACAAGGAACTTCTCAGTGGTGACATAGGTGTAGGGCGCCCCGCGCCGTGGGGAGCGCGGTCCGGTCCCGATCAAACCGCGGGCATGTAGCCGCCCGATCAAGTCGCGGCTAATCTCCTTGCCGAAGATGTCCTTGAGCCCGTCCCGGGTGATCGGCTGATGATAAGCGACGGCGGCCAGGACGGCGACATCGTATTCGCGCAGATCGAGATCCTGGTCGCCCACATCCGCGGCCGTCCGGATAGCCGCCGCGTAGGCCGGCCGCGTCCGCAGCATCCATCCACCGGCGACCTTGGCCACTTCAAACGCGCGTCCCTCGAACTCAGCTACAAGATCGTCGATCAGCAGATCGACCGAGGCCCCCTCCCCCACTACGCGCGCCAGGTCCTCACGCGGCACGGGTGACGCTGAGGCAAAGAGAACCGCCTCAATCCGGCGCATCCATTCGCGCCAACGCAGATCGGCTGGCAGCTCCTCCAGCTCTCGGTCGAGCACCTGATCTGCGTGATCTTTCGCCATCGCTCAGATCCCGTACAGCCGGAACGTGTCGCGCCCGGTCAACTCGCGCACCGCGCCAAGCGCGACCAGCCGATCACAGAACCGCCGGGCGGCGCGATCGGAGCGCAGGGACGTCAGCGCCGCCGGTGCGACCGCGTCCCGGGTCAGGAACAGAGCAACGGCCTCGTTCGCGCCCTTTGCCCGTAGTTTGGGCGCGACGGCGTGAAGCCGCGCCGCGCGCCGGGCAAGATCAGCGGCTTCTTGGGTCGCTTCGGCCGCCGCCGACACGATCGCCCGATCGCAAGCCAGCCGTAGGTCCGCTCCGGTCTTCCGCAAATCGGCGCGCTTGAGGCCAAGCGTCAAAAGCGGCAGGACATGCGACCATCCGAACGCCTGCGCCAAAGCCGCCTCCGCCAGCAACAGCGCGTCTGCGGGATCGCGCGGTCGATCCGAGAGAACCGCCTGCAACACGGACGCGGCCCGCGGGACCGGCGCGCCCTGCCCTGCGTCCAGCCGTGTTGTGATCTGGTCGGCGTCAATCTCGGGCAAAGCCCGGTGCAAGGCATTTATCGATACCGGACGCTGCACCGCTCGCCACCAGGAGAGATAGATCTCGCCCGCCGGACCAGCCTCGTCACCAGGCTGCAGAAACGCCACCGCATCGCGTAACTCTGCAGCCCGTTCCGGGCGCCCCTGATGCGTCACGCAGGCCTCCGCGGCGCGCAATGCCAGCTGTTCCCGCAGCAAGGTCTGGGGGATGTCGTCCCGGCTCAACACCAGATGCAGGTGACTGAGCGCCGCCCCAGACAAAAACGCCACATCTTCAGGGGTTTCGGGCCGCGGCGAGGTGACCCAGCACGGCATTCGAGGTAGGATTTCAAGGTTGTCGGTGAGCTCGTGGCGGACATAGGTCATGCCACAAGACTATCGCACGGCGGCGCTTTTGCCTACCAGATAGTGTGCAAACCGCCCCACCTTACCGGTCTCTGATATGTCCAATAAGTTTGCCTTATCG
>JBCCOV010000334.1:0-3093 GCA_039039985.1 Pseudomonadota bacterium
CTGGCCAACAACGTATTTGGCACGCATTGGTATGTGGAGGCCAACTCAGCCGTTTGGCACCTTGTTACCGCTGGAGACCCCAATAATGAGGTCATCCTATTCGTCCACGGCCATCCCGACACTTGGTGGTCTTGGCACGAAGTGATGTCCTACTTGGCCGACGACTTCTACGTTGTTGCAGTCGACACGCTCGGGTACGGCCAATCCGACAAGCGGTTGGAACTGGACCTAACTTACAGCGGTGTCGCCACTGGAGTCGCCGCATTGATGACAGAGATTGGCGTCGAAACTTTTAACCTCGTCGGGCATGACCGTGGCGCGGTGGTTGGCGATCACATGGTGGCCCAAGATGCCGTTAATCCCCGCATTCTCGCCTACCTGCGGATGCAGCAATCAGCTGACAAGCCACACGGACTGCCACGGCCAAACCACGACGCCATGAAAGACGTGGCATTTCACACTCAACCCAATTTCATGCGGGATCTTTTCGAGAGCGATTATTTCTCAATCAAGATGAGTGAAGCCCACTTGGCGCGGGCGGCTTGGGAATACGGGTTCAAGGGCACAGCAGAAGCCGCAGCAGTGCGGTACTCAGATGCTGGTTTTGACAAGGAACTAGAATTCCGGCTGGCAAACGTGTTTCCGCGAATGACGATGCCGGTCGTCTTCATGCAAGGGCGTTATGACCCCGGACAGCGGCCAGAGGAATACTGGGAAACGGCAGACAAGGTGCCTAACGGTAAAGTGCTGATCGTGGACACCAACCACTTCATTCAGGCCGAGAATCCGAAGCTTGTCGCAGACGCAGCACGCGATCTGTTCGATTGATCACAGCATTCTTCAGCAGCCGGTTCGACGCCTGCCAATGCCGATGCAGTCCCCCATAATCTGATGCACCCAGAAGGAAACACACGATGTTAACGAGACGGATCAAAACGATCGCCTGTGGTCTGATAGTTCTCCTGGCGTTTGGGGTCGGTGCACAAGCACAAGAAAAAGATCCCTTTGCTCCCCCCACAAGATCGCAAGACCAGGGGTTCATCTACCGCAACACCATCCCGCAAAATTTTGAGACGCACATCATCGTTAACAACGATGAGGATCGCGCCACTGCCAACCGCATCATAGAATTTTACAAATTGCTCGCAACGCGGCCGACGATCGAAAGCGTCGGTGAGTACGTCTCTGACCGCTACATTCAGCACAGCACGATGCTACCAAACGGGCGGCAGCCTCTCGCAATGCTCTTCAAAGGCTCTGTCGACGAATATCCCGTCGCGATCGACGTGCACAAAGTGATTGTGGTCGGCAATTCAGCAATGGCGCACGTGAACTTCCGCAATCTCGATAACGCCAGCCCGGACGACATGGGGATGGCTGCTGTCGATATGTATCTCTTCGATGCCGAAGGCAAGATCACCGAACACTGGGATGTTCTTCAACTGGTGCCGAGCCATGCCCCCAATCCAAACGGAATGTTTGAAACGCTTTACGAGGGAAAGTAGATCGATGCGCATTAGAGCCATTTTGCAAACTACAACCGTCCTGGCCTCGCTCATGATGCCTTCGCTAGGACTCGCGGAAGCGCCACCCGTACCAACAACTGACGCGGCCAAGCCATTCTATGACCGGCATAAAATCGATATCAGCAACCTGCGTGACTTCTACAATGCCTTGCTGACCGCCGACGCAATGATCCACGCCGACGCCATGTTCGACGCCAAAACGAAGTGGCAACTGACCCTTCGTCAGATGATCCTTGCACAGAGCGGCCACCATACAGCGCGCAGCGCCTATCAACTTGCGAAGATGGGCGTACCAGTTGATGAAATCCAAGCCCTTTTTTCACCAGACTACATTGACAGTCTTGAAGACCCACGCCTAAAGGCGGCGTTCACTTACGTTGAGACGATGGGGCGATACCCAATCATGTCGTCTTCAGACGTTCACGCCCAGTTGCGTACCAATTATACGGATCGTCAAATTGCCGAACTGATGCAACTTGCATCGATCAACAACGCCTCCGCCACGCACGACGCTGTGCTTCCAATTGCGACCGATCAAGAGACGCTCGACTGGGCCACCGAAAACCTGGCAAGTGTCGGATGGGATGCTGGGCGAAACGTGAGCACCACATCTGAGGAGCAGCGCGCCAATCCCTTTGTCGGGGATGCCCTAAAGGAGGCGGTCGACGAAATTGATTCTACCTGGCAGCGCAGTGATCTGGGGGCAGTTGAGCCGACGCTAACCTCGGACTGGGTCAATTTTATTACCGGTTATAACGTCCCCACTTTGACGTTCGACGGCGACCGCGACGGGATTGAGGAGCCATTTGATGCCTCGCCGACCTCCGTCCTCGCCTGGGAAGGCGATGATAGCCGTAAGCGGACCGTTCCTGCGCCAGATGTGCCACCGTTCGATGTGTCGGCATACGACTACGCGTATTTTGAAGCGGCAAAACCCATAGAGTCGAATACACCGTACAGTGACCGCCAACGGCTCGACACCAATTGGCCCCGCCAAGCTGCAATCGGCACGTTGGCGATGGATGCTTACATCCTCCAAACAGAGCGCACGATGGATTTTGACGAGATCTGGTCAATCTTCTTTGTTTACCAACTCGCCAGCGGGTGCGTGCATTGTCAGGCGCACGGTGCATTCGGGATTTATGACTACACCGAAGACGAATATTTCCAAGACAGAGTTCCAGCCGAAGACCTGCCAAAAATCGTGGAACACATCCAATCTCTCTTGGACTTCGAACGCTCTGAGTCTGTCACACCGGCAATGAAGGCTGCGATGCGCGTAGCACGTGATTCAGCGCGTCTTCCGTCACGCGTGACAGCTGCTCATATAGAGGATCTGAGGCGGCACTTCACGGACCGGCAGATACAAGAGATATTCGCGATTATCGTTGTGAACTCTTGGCTGTCTGGCAGCATGCAGTCCGTAGCGGTCGTAACGGATCAGATCAGTATGGCGTTTGCTCAGCGTGTTCTGGGTCCTAAAGGGTGGAAACCGGGCGTGCATGTTGGACTGCCCAGCGAGCAACGACCGTTTCATATGAGCCAGTTCTTTGACCGACTATTTGCC
>JBCCOV010000335.1:0-3083 GCA_039039985.1 Pseudomonadota bacterium
AGACAAGCGACCGAGGATCTCTCGGTCTCGGGCAGCATGGTCTGCCAGCAAGTAATCACGTGATTTAGGAGACCCCCATGGCAATGAATGCCAACACCTCGTCATCGAACACGTCGTTTCCCGCGACGCTTTTGAGCTACTATCAGTCTGCTCGCGAGCAGGGCCAAGTCCCTGGGTTCTCGTGGGCCGATCGCGTCGGCCACTGGGCACTGCGGATCCCGCTTGCAGGCATTATGCTAATGTACGGCGTGCAAAAGTTTCCAGACGCGTTCGTTGCGCCGGGGGCCTACGGTGTGCCCGCAGTCTTGTTCATCCTCGCAGCATTTGCAGAGGTCCTTGGGCCCGTCGCGCTTTTTATCGGTGGCGTCATTGAGACATGGCGGCCGAAGCAAGGCTGGCTGAGGCTGACTGGCGATGCCTTGACCCGCGGTGGCGGATTTGCCGGTGTTGCAGCAGCAACCGGCGTGATTGCCTTCTTCTATTGGGGCGCTGTTACGATCGCTGATCCGCAGGTATTGATGCTTGGCCTGGCGCTGTTTTTGCTGTTCCGCGGGAACTACTACGGTCGCCCCGACACGTAAGGCTTACCAAGCCGCCGGTCGGTCACCATCCGACCGGCGACCCCCGCTCAGCATAGCCCCCTCGGAGGGTCTCCCCCGCCATGAAACACATCGAGAAACCGGTTTTCCGGGCACCCAGGCGCGGCAGGATTTTGGACATGAAAAGATCTGAATCAGAAGCCGTCGTACTTGTCGCCGAAACGCGGCGCGACCGACAGTCCGGCGTTACCCGCCGACAAAAGACGTCGCAACGGACAAGTAATGGTAAACCTGTGCCGACCCGCGCCTTTCGAACAAAGGCAATCATGTGGGTAGCCGTCTCGCTGATCGCTCCGATGTTTTTGGGGGTTGTGGCTGCCATCGTCCTCTCCGAACTTTAGTCGAGCCGGATCAGGTCGCATCACTCTGCCCGCATTATGACGGCGCGCGCTTCGATGCGCGTGCCGTTCACGGCGTAGTAAGCGTGGTCGTTGCTGCTCAACGTTACAATGAGTTCATGCTTGCCGGGGGGAAGATCAGGGATGTGATAGTGTGGCCCGTACATGCGCGCGATCTTTTGATCGCCGACGTAAAGATGCGCGTGTCCCGTGTTCGGGATCGGCAGGCCACCGGCCTGCGTTGGCGCGAAGGTGAAGTCTTCGGTCACCAATGATACGTTCCACCCGGACATTGGATCTTCTGTCACCGTCATCGTCAGCGCAGGTGCAGTTTCTGCGGGCACGTCACGCATCTTGTGCACGGCGCTGGCCATCTGGGCATTCCTCATCGGCTTTGTGGCCTCAGCCATGGGATCCTGTGGCAGATCCCGGAAGGCAGGCGCGATCAAAACGCCCAACAGCATGGATCCGATGCTAAGATAGATCAGGTACGGAAATCGTAACGAAAAATCACGCATCGCTTGGCACCCGAACGGTTCTTACCCTTGTGTTGAGACGATGATTGGGCAGGAAGTTCGTGACCTTTAGCCGTTGTCCCGAACCCAGCAGCAGAAGGATCAACGCAACGCCGATGACCGGCATATGCCCAACAAACTCCACCAAGGCCGCCTCGTTCTCCCCTTGGATCAAAAACAGCACGTTTGACGCAAAGAGAACGACGGAAAACGCCAGCAAATTCAGCCGTGTCGTGGTGCCAAGCACGAGGATGACCCCAAAGACCACTTCGATCACGCCGGCCGACAGGACGAATAGCCGGTCTGTGAAGAAGTCGAGGCCCAGTGCCTGCATGAAGTTCCACTGGTAGAGCACCAAAAAGCTCTCGGCCATCATCGCACCGACCAGCTTTTCAGACACCCCGAGCGTGATCAGTGAGATTCCGGTGAGGATGCGCAACAGATCGACGGAATAGGGCTTGAAGCGTTCCCGCAATTCCGCGGTCGGCAAGTTGTTGATCAGCAGAAACACGGCGATGGCGACCATGATCAAGTATTCCATGGCCGCGAGGACACCGAATTTGATTGCAAGCCCAAGGTGCAGAAGGATCATCAGGATTGCCGCGTGCCGCACGAACCGGTTTGAGATGAGTAGAAGGCCGATGCCGGCCTGGGCGAACAAAAGCACCATCCCGAAGGTGCCGAAAGCCACAAGATGAGGGGCGACGATTGCGCCCTCATAGGCTGTCAGCAACATCGACATACCGGTGAAGACACGCAAAAGTTCAATGAAGTCGTGCCGCGTCTTCGTATCCACGATGCGCACGATCGGCAGCCGCATGTCGAGAAAGATCGACGCGCTGATCAGGGCAAGGGCGATCGCAATCCAGGCGATTACCTCGGGATCAGTTAGGCTGTAGGGTTCAAAGGTCTCGACAGTTGCCGTGCTGTCGACGAACCAGCGCACATGGGCCTGGGTCATGGTTGCGCATAGCGAGGCACAGATCAGGCCAACCGCCGTGGCCAAGTGGATGAGACGGATGGCGGTCATGCGGCGTCCGCTGTGGCGCGTATCTCGGCAAGTGCAACAGCATCTACGTCAAGGCGGACACCCAGGCTTCCAGTCCCGTCGCGCACCGGCGATTTGCATAACTGAAGGGAAAGAGCTTCGATTTGCGGATAGGCGGCGCAGGCCGAGACGATACGAGTCAACAGAAATTCCTGCGTGTGGTAATGGCGTTCACGGGCAAGCCTGTCGATGTCTTCGATAAGCGGGTCGTAATCGTACACTCGATCGATGCCGTCGTTTCCGATCAGGACAAGGCTGGGATCAATGGCTAGGCTCAAATCGAGGATATGCGCATCAGGGACCACATCACCTGGACCATAGGTGCCGATGTCGGTCGCGAGGCGCAGGTCTTTCAGCTCGATCGTGCTGCGGGTCGGCATAGGAATATCCTTGTCTCGTATGGGGCCGTTGGATCAATCAAAAGCATCATGCTGCGTGTCATCCGCATCGTGCCGGATCTGTGAGATGAGAAGCTTTTTGTAGTGGCGTTGACGACGGCGTGCCGTTGCGCCCGATGCCCGCCAGCCCTCCCGTTTGTCTTGCACGAGCGCCTCAAGATCGCGCGCATCCACAACAGCCCGGC
>JBCCOV010000336.1:0-3033 GCA_039039985.1 Pseudomonadota bacterium
GCGCATTGTTCGGAACGGCGCAAAGATCATGTCCGTTCGCCACAACGCACAGTTCGTTCGGGATATCTCAGAGGAGCATCGAACATTCGGTCGTTTTCTCGCTGGCTGGCCAGCATCCGACGAGATTGGCTTGCTCGACCTTCTCGCCAAGCGCGGCAATCGCCTCGGAGGAAACAGCGGCCAGATGCTCCTGCGTTTTCTCGGTTGGGACGGGTTCGTCACCTCGAAGGATGTGGTGGCCTGCTTGCGCGATGCCGGGCTGGACATTGCCGCTGAAGTCAAGTCGAAGCGCGATCTCGCGAAAATACAGGCGCAGTTCAACGCGTGGGCTCAAGAAACCGGGCTGCCTTATGTGCACCTCTCGCGCATTTGCGCGATGTCGATTGGCGACAACTACGAACCCGATTGAGCCAGCCGTGCATGTGTCCGGCCGTCCGCGTTTCACACTGCGTGAATGAAACAGCGACGTGCGCTGACGTACCAATCACGCCGACCGGTCATTTGAGTCGACCGGCGAGCAGTTGGCTGGTTCTCTGGTAGTGCCTCATCAATTCTGCGACGGCCAAGTCGGCGTTCCGCGCAAGTGAGGCGTCCACCACGGCGTCGTGCTCACACGCGATGTCACGGTTGGGATACGACAGCGTGCCGGCCAGGTTGCGGTAGCGCACGTTCTTGTCATACAGGTCGTCGCAATAGGCGAGCAGAATGGGCGAGCCACACGCCGAGATCAATGCGGAATGAAACGCCTTGTGGGACGCTTCCCAATCCGCATTCGCGATAAAGGTTTCGCCCGTGCCAATGGAGCGCGGCTCGCGCGATAGGCGATAGGCCGCAAGCACCAACTCCTCTTCCCAGGCCGAGTCCCCGTTCGCGATCGCCTCCCGCAGCGCGCGCTCTTCGAACCAACACCGCACGCGCAGGATATCGGCAAACTCCTGACCGCTGACGTTCGAGACACGAAATCCGCGTTGCTCAATGCGATGGACAAGGCCGTCGGACGACAGCAGGCTCAGCGCCTCGCGGATGGGGCTGGTCCCGACGTCGTAGCGCTCTCTCAGTTCTTCGATTTTCAGTTTGACGCCTGGTTGCAGCCCACCGCGAATAATGTCGGCTCGCAGCATGGCGTAGGTGCGACTTGTTAGGGTTTCACCGGCAGCTGGTGCGGCTTTCGTGGCGGCGCCCGTTATGCTGAAATCGTTCATGTTTCCAAAAGCTTAGGTCGTAGCCGGAACAAGCGTGAAGTCGAAGTGAACGGTGTAGAACGGAGACTTGAGGCGGTTCGCGGCAGCGAATGTGATTGGAAGACCGGACAACGACTCGCAGGTCTCATACCGCAAGATCAGCGACTCCCGCACGCCAAACACCGCATCCTCATCCAGATACGGGTCGTCTTCCGGGAACAGTTCCGTGACCAAGCTGCGATATCCGTCGGCCTTGACGATGAAATGCAGATGTGACGGGCGCCACGGATGCCGGCCTGTTGCCGCCAGCAGCGTTCCGACGGGCCCATCTGCAGGCACGGTGTAGGGCGCGGGGCGAACCGTCGTGAACCCATACTGGCCGTCTGCTCTGGTCGTTTGGCTGCACCGCAAATTGAACTCGCTTTGCTGGGCGTCTTGATTGGAGTACAGCCCGTTGTCGGCCGTCTGCCAGATTTCGAGGTCGGCGCCCGCGAGCGGCTTGCCGTCCGACGCGCGGACCGTGCCGTAGACCACAACCTGGTCACCAGGGTTGTCGCCGATCAGGTCGCCGCCAATAGGAAGCGCCGGCGAATCTGCAATGTGAAAAGGCCCAAGAACACTCGACTCAGTCGCACCTGCAGGTGAATTGACCATGTCGACGAGTGACGACAATCCTAAGACATCCGACAGCAACACGAACTCATTGCGCTCGTTGTCTGTTATGTCTCCAGCGCGGGTCAGAAACGCAATAACCTCGCGCCATTCCGCATGTGTGAGTTTGGTCTCGCGCGTATAATTGTGCACCGTATCGACAAGCGTATTCAGCAAGTATTCGATACGTTCGTTGTCGCACTTGAACGTGCTTTTCACGGCAGCCGTAACCGACTGGGTATTGACGTTGCGCATAGGCGTCTCCTTATCAGCGAGCGAGAATACCGATGCTGATCCACGGGTAGCGAATGATCACAATCAGGACGAGAAGCATAATGAATGCGAACGGCAGCGCGCCGAGAAACACGTCCTTTAGCGTAATCGCAGGATCGTCGAGCGTGGCCTTGATGACGAAACAGGAAATCCCGAGTGGCGGTGTCAGTAGCCCGATTTCCGCACCAATCACGGTCACGATCCCGAACCAAACTAGGCTCACGCCCATCGGCTCGACAATCGGGAGAAACAACGGCACGACAATGAGAATAACCGATGCCGTATCCAACAAGGTTCCAAGGAACAGCATCAAGAGTACGTAGACGACCATAATCGCAGCAAATCCCAACTGATTTGCTACAAGGATCTCATTCAGTTCATTGGGCAGACCTGCAAGGCCGAGCATGCGGCTGTATAAGCTTGCCGCCGTAATCAGAAAGAGGATCGCCGCGGTAATGTGGCCGGTTTCAAGAAGCGCCTGCCAGAACCCTTGCAGGGTCATTTTGCGGCGGACAATCGCGACAAGCAGCGCCACAGCCGATCCGCCGGCGCCGGCTTCGACCGGCGTCAGCCAGCCCGTGTAAATGCCGCCGAGCACAACGACAACGATGCCCGCCAGCGGCATTGTTTTGCTGAAGACGTCAAGCCAGCTGAGCTCTGGGTGATCGCCCAATGCATCGCCGTCGCGTCCGCCAACAAAGCCCGGCGTAAACCGACCCATAAAGGTGATTGCGATCATGTAAGCTACAGCAAGGAGAATGCCCGGCCCGATCCCCGCAAGGAACATGTCACCAACGGATTGTTCCGCGACGAACGAATAGATAATCAGCATCGCGCTCGGCGGAATGATCATGCCGAGAACCGATGACCCGGCAACGACGCCAACCGCAAAACGGGGATTGTAGTCGTATCGCAACATTTCCGGAAC
>JBCCOV010000337.1:0-3027 GCA_039039985.1 Pseudomonadota bacterium
CCGGATGTGTTTGGCACGCAGATGACGGACACCGAACTGGAACTCTGGGGCATGCACTACAACGACCGCAGATTGAGGGAACGGGCAGGTGGCTGACGCACAACGCACCATTGACCTGATTTTCAACGGGGTCGACCGGACCGGCGCGGCGACGCAAGCCGCGCTGCGGAACACGCGCTCATTCTCCGACAACCTGGAGAGATCCACACAGCCCTTCGCGAATGCATCGGCTGCCGCGCTCAAGTACGAGGCGGCGTTACTCGCGACCGGTGCGGCCGTCACCGCGTTTTCAATCAAAGCTGCTGGCGACTTCGATGAGGGCTTCCGCGAGATCGCCTCGCTGCTTGATGAGCCCATCGAGGCACTCGGCGGCTTCCGCGAAGAAATCCTTGCCTACGGTCGGAACTCTTCGGCGTCTTTGGCGGATGTCAATGCTGCTGTGTATGCCGCCATCTCCGCAGGCGTCGATTACACCAATTCGCTGCAAGCGGTATCGGTCGCCGAACGCCTCAGCATCGCCGGCAAGGGCGACCTCAATGACACTCTGACGCTGCTGGTGTCGTCGCTCAATGCTTACGGCAAAGGCACGGAAGAGGCGGCCGCATTCTCCGACGCGCTTTTCACTACGGTTCGCTTGGGACAGACGACCCTGCCTGAGCTCAACTCGTCTCTGCAAGCCGTCACCGGTACGGCCGCAACCCTCGGCGTACCTTTCGAAGAGGTGCTCGCTGCGTTGGCTGCGCTCACCGCCGCGGGCACACCGACAGCGCAAGCCGTAACTCAGATCAATGCCGTGCTTGCGGCGCTTCTCAAGCCTTCGTCGCAAGCCGCGAATGAAGCGAAGAGACTGGGGATTGAATTTTCCGCTCAGGCTGTACAGGCCAACGGCCTGCAGGCGACGTTGCAGACGGTCTTCGAAGCCACCGACGGCAATGAAGCCGTAATGGCAAAGTTGTTCCCGCGTGTTGAGGCACTGCGGGCTGTTTTCCCGCTGACTGGAATTGCAGCCGATCGCTTCGCGAGCAACCTCACTGAGCTTCAAGAATCGGCCGGTGCAACGGAAGTCGCCTATGGCAAGCTCGCCGACTCGCTGTCAAACACGACCGGGCGGCTCTCATCATCGTTCGAGGCGCTCGCCGTTACGATCGGTGCGCCGCTACTTGACGAGTTCAACAGCGTCGCCGATGCGCTCGGCCAGGTTTTCAACGTGCTGTCTTCTCAAGTCACGGGTAGCCAGCTTTCTGAGATAACGGCGTTCATCGAATCCGAGTTCGATTCGCTTTCGAGCGTACTCCAAGGGATTGCACAGTCGCTACCTCGGGCACTCTCACAAGCTGATCTTTCTGGATTTGTTGACGGCCTTGCTGCGGTTCGGGGTTCGATTGCTGGTTTGTTTGGCGGGCTAGACCTTACGCAGGCCGATGACTTGGCGCGAGCTCTGACCTTTGTCGGCAATGCTTTCGAAGGATTGTCCCAATTTAGCGCCGGCGTCATTCAACGTTTTGGACCGCTGCTTCAGTATTTTGCAGAGCTATCCGAACAGGCCCTAGCATCGGGAGAGGCATTGAATGCTGTCGGGTCTGCTTTCGGCGCGGCATCAATAATCAACATATTTGCCGGCTCTCTTGGCGGTGTCAGTGCGTCGCTGACGACGCTGCTAGCGCTCATGATTGGTAACCAGGGTCTTGGGCTCATCGGTTCCCTGCGCGAGTTAAAGAACCTCTTATCCGGTGGTGGAATCATTGAGCTGCTGACAAGGCTGCGAAACGCGCTAGGCGTGGGAGCGGCTGTTGGTGTCGCGGGCGCTGGTGGTTTCGCGTTGGGTACTGCAATCAACGAATTGGTAGGCCGTGCCACCGGTCGCGATTTGGCCGAATGGGCATCGGAGGCTGCCGGTGAATTGACCGGCCTAAACCGAACACTAGATGAGCTGGGAAGGGAGCTGACCGCAACCACGGCGCCGAGTGCTCAGGGCGCCGCACAAAGCATCGCGGACCTCGATAGAGAGATGCTTCGCCTGTCGGAATCCGGTGATGGTGTCTTTAACTTCACAACGGGGCTTTCGGAGTCGATCGATGAAACCGTCGCCACCTTGCAGTCCTATCCGGAGGCACTCCGCGAAGCCGCTGACGCTCAGGATAGACTCGGCGCCGACGGGGAGAAGCTCACCGGGTTTTTCTCCGTAGTCTCCAGCGGTGCCGATACCGCCAGAAAATCCATCGACGCATTGGCAGGCGCCTCTGATGAACTGCGGGGCCAGGCCATCGTCGCTGCAATCGAGGGTGCGACACAAATTAACGTCGCGCGCATCGAAGCGGACACCGACCGGGTCGTAGCCGCATTTGGATCTATTAACAGCACAGTCCAAAGCACGGGCGATTCATTGACGTCGCTCTATGGGCTTCTGGGCGATGAAAACGTCTCGCGCTTCGACCAGTTGGATATTCAGGAAGGGATACGCAGGGAGGAAGACCGGCGCGATTCGATCCTGAAAAAGCAGGAAAGAGCGCTCGAGGCCGAGATCCGGAAGACACAGGCACAGGCTGAGGCCTTCCGGCGTGGTGACGCCTTGATCCGCGTCGATGGCGCAGGCTTGCAGCCTCACCTGGAAGCAATCATGTGGGAGATCCTATCTGCCATCCGCGTGCGAGTTAACCAGGACGGCAACGAACTTCTACTGGGTATCTCATCGTGAGAGTGGAAGTTGTCGCCAAGCTGTTCGACCCATTCGGCCACCTGGTGATTCGGCTACTGCCGGGTCAGAACCTCGGATCCATCGAGCGACGGACAGAGAAAAGCAGAACTCTCGACGGGGGTGTCGTTGTAAACGATCGAGGCTTTACGCACGGCGATCGCACCATCGAACTTGTGTACAAGCCAATCAGCGATGCGCACGACGCTACTGCAAAGCGTCTCGTCGAGAATCACCCGCGCGTCCTACTGGGGACCCATGAGGGCGTGTTCGAAGGAGTCCCGCGACGATTTGAGCCAGCTCCTGAGGGAAATCGCTTCCGAATCGAAATCATC
>JBCCOV010000338.1:0-3019 GCA_039039985.1 Pseudomonadota bacterium
CTTGGTCACCAGGACTTTCGCGCACTCAATGCTGCACAAGAGGCGGCCGGGCTCAAGGTCTTTGCCAATCCGCGCAATGCAGCGGCAGGTTCGCTCCGTCAGCTTGACCCGTCGATCACGGCGAGCCGGCCGTTGAAGTACGTTGCCTACGCCGGGGGGCAGGTCAGCGCATTCCCTGCCGAGACACAAAGCGGCGTCATCGCCGCGTTTTGTGGCTGGGGTCTGCCGACAAATCCGCTGGCGAGGGTTTGCACAACGCCGGATGAGTTGATCGCCTATCATGAAAAGATCGGACACGAGCGCGCAGGGCTCGACTACGACATCGACGGAATTGTCTACAAGGTCAACCGGATCGACCTGCAGGAGCGGCTTGGCTTCGTGTCTCGCGCGCCGCGATGGGCAATTGCGCATAAATACCCGGCAGAGCAGGCTGAGACGCGACTTCTCGACATCGACATCCAGGTTGGGCGGACGGGCGCGCTGACACCGGTGGCGAAGTTGGAGCCGGTGACAGTTGGTGGCGTCGTTGTTTCCAACGCGACGCTGCACAACGAAGACGAGATCGCGCGCAAGGATATCCGAATTGGTGATCTTGTTCGCGTGCAGCGTGCGGGGGACGTGATCCCGCAAGTGCTGGGGCCAGTTCTCGAGCATCGGCCTGAGAATTCCGAACCGTTCGTGTTCCCGCAGTTTTGCCCGAAGTGCGGAAGCCGCGCCGAGCGCGAAGTCGATCCGAAGACCGGAGAGGCTGATGTCGTACGTCGGTGTACCGGAGGGTTGCTCTGCCCGGCGCAGGCGGTTGAGCGCCTGAAGCATTTCGTATCCCGCAACGCCGTCGATATTGAAGGGTTCGGCGCCAAGCAGGCCGAGTTTTTCTACGAGACCGAGCGCGTGAGGCAACCGGCTGACATCTACACGTTGGCCGAACACGATGCCGATCATCCTGAGCCGCTGGCAACGCTTAAGGGGTTTGGCAAACGGTCGGTCGAGAAACTGTTCGCTGCGATCGACTCGCGTCGCGAAATCTCACTCGACCGGTTCATATTCGCACTCGGCATTCGTCATGTCGGAGAGACAACCGCTCGGGACTTGGCAACCGCATTCGGCTCTTGGGACGCGTTTCGCGGAACAATAGATCAGGCCATTCAGGAAAGAGACTCGGCTTCGCCCGACGCCGCATCAGAGAGTGCAGCCTATGCAGAGATCAGCGACATCGACGGCATTGGTGGCAGTGTCGTCAATGCCCTGATTGCGTTTTTCTCCGAGCGCCACAACGTTGAAGCCGTCGATGCCCTGTTGGCCCAGGTCACGGTTCAACCCTTTGAACGCGACATCGCAACCGAGACTCCGGTGGTGGGAAAGACCGTTGTCTTCACAGGTACCTTGGAGCGCATGAGCCGAAGCGAAGCAAAGTCGCAGGCCGAGAGACTCGGCGCGAAAGTGTCCGGTTCGATCTCAAAGAAGACGGACTATCTCGTTGCCGGCGCTGAGGCGGGCTCGAAGTTGAAAAAGGCGCAGGAACTCGGCGTGACCGTTCTCACAGAAGATGAGTGGATCAGCCTCGTCGGGTGAGCCGTTCAAGATCGGTCAACGCCTTGCGTGTTTGCTGCTGGTTGGTGTCTCATGGAGTCATAAATCCAGCTGGAGGGGACACCATGGAAGAGTCGCATGCAGCATTCGCGAACGCATTTCGGCAGGACATACCGCCGCCGACAGCGCCATGGGCGGGATTTCCCACCTACAACTTCGTCGGCGGTCATAACGCCGCGGAGACTGTCCCGGTCGACGAACTGATTGCTGCGGTTACGGCACGGCTCCAAAATGAAGGGCGAACGCTTGCAACCTATTCGCTCGAGAGCGGGCCGCAAGGCTATCGTCCGTTGCGTTCGTTTCTTGTCGACCGATTGAAGCAGGATGCCGGGATTGCGTGCACGGAGGACGAGATCCTCATAACATCCGGGTCGCTGCAAGGGATGGAGCTGATCAATGCCGCGATGCTCTCCCCCGGCGACACCGTCGTCATCGAGGAAGAAAACTACGGCGGCGTGCTATCGCGACTGAAAAGACGTCAGGCCGAAATCGCAGCTGTGCCCGTGGACCACGACGGCATGCGGATGGATGCGCTCGCTGAAACGCTTGAGGCTTTGAAAGCGCGCGGCATCACACCAAAGTACATTTACACCATTCCGACGGTTCAGAACCCGACGGCAACCGTGATGCCGGAAGACCGCCGACGTGAGATGTTGCGGCTCGCCCGGCAATACAACGTTCCCGTGTTTGAAGACGACTGTTATGCCAACCTTACGTGGGACGGGGAACGGCCGCCGGCAATTCATGCGCTCGATACCGATGGCTGTGTCGTCTATATCGGGTCGTTCTCGAAGTCGATCGCACCAGCGCTGCGGGTCGGCTATGTTGTGGCGCCGTGGCCCGTACTTGCGCAGCTCCTGCCGCTGAAAACCGATGCGGGTTCCGGTGCCATCGAACAGATGATGCTGGCAGAGTATTGTCCCGCGCACTTCGATACACACGTCAAGCGGCAACGCGCCGTCCTCAAGGACAAACTCGACAACCTGATTGAGGCGCTAAGCGCGGCCTTCGGAACAACGGTCGAGTTTCGAGTCCCGCGAGGGGGAATTTTCCTATGGGTTCGATTTCCGGAGGCCGTTGATACGGCGCGATTGTGCAAGGCTGCCGCCGAAGCGGGCATCGCCGTCAATCCCGGCCCGGAGTGGTCGGTTGCAGGAGATGCGAACCGCTGCATTCGTATCTGCTACGCCAACCCGTCAAAGGACGTGGTCCGCGATGGGATCTTGAAGTTGGCTGAGGTTTGCCACGCGACGTTCGGCGTCCCCGAACGCAGCGGCAATATCTCTCGCTAGAGCATTTCAGGTTTAGGTGCGACCATATCCGGCATTTCGGATGTAGTTTCGGGCTTCGCGTTCCGTGATTGCTGTGACGATGGTGGCGACGCGGTCGGATATGGCTTGCAACGTGCGCTCCTGGGCCATCCGCATCC
>JBCCOV010000339.1:0-2962 GCA_039039985.1 Pseudomonadota bacterium
CACTTATCGGCGATTTCGATCAGCTTGTCCGAGATCTCCTGCGGCAACTCGCCATCGACGTGAATGGTGCGCTCGAAGCGGTCAATCTTGCCGGAGCGGCCTTCGGCGACCGCGCCGCAGTCCTCACAATGGCCGGCCGGGACTTTGCCGTGGCTGACCGTAACGCGCACCTTGGGCAGATCGAGCTTCTTGAAGTCCGCATATATCCGCAGGGTCATCGTTGTGCACGCGCCCAACGCGATCGCCAAATAGTCGTACGGGCTCGGTCCGCTATCGAGGCCGCCAACGCTGACCGGCTCATCAGCAAGGATACGATGTTTGCCGGACAACACCGCGTTCTGAAACTTCCCAAGACCGGTTTCTTCCACCAAGACGGTCTCGCTGTTGGCTTGTTCGACCGCATCGGCACGAACGTATTTTGAGGCCCACGCCGCAATCACGCGGGCGGCAAACGCGGCATCATCGCGCTTCGAGACAAGATGATCGGCGTTGTCCAACGATACGAAGCTTTTCGGGTGTTTCGCCGTTACGAAGATCTTTGTTGCGTTGTCGATCCCGACAGTGGCGTCGAGCGGCGCGTGCATAACCAGCAGCGCCTTTTTGAGATTGGCCACCTTGTCTTCCAAACGGTGACCTTCCGCGTCGTCGATGAAGCTCTTGCGGATGGTGAATTCCCGTCCGGCCAGGTTGACCTTCGCCTCACCGTCATTGCGGATCTGCTCGACGGACGAGCCGAAGTTGTGGAGAACATGCCCGACATCGGCCGGCGCGCCGATCGTTACCACCGCCCGCACTTCCGGTATCTCGCCGGCAGCAGCGAGGACCGCGGCGCCGCCAAGCGAATGTCCGATCAAAATCTGAGGGGCCTCGAAGGCCTGGCGCAGATGGTCAGCCGCGCGCAGAAGGTCGCCGACATTGGATGAGAAATTGGTGTTCGCAAACTCGCCCTCTGAGCTGCCCAGGCCGGTAAAATCAAATCTGAGAACACCGATCCCGTGACCGGCCAGTTTGGCGGAGATATGCCGCGCCGCCGCGAGGTCCTTCGAGCACGTAAAGCAATGTGCAAAAAGCGCAAAACCGCGAACCGGACCTGCCGGTAAGTCGACTCGTGCCGCGAGGGTTGAACCATCGGCTCCGGCGAATGTGGTCTTGACGACAGTCGGTGTCATATCGGGTCTCCTGGGCTGCTTGGTCAGCTCTCACTGGGGCCAGCATGACCCTATACCGCGAACAAGCGATCCGGCTGAAGTTTCGCGCGGATGTGAGAGATATTGAGCATGCTCTGAGGCCTCGTGATCGCCGGATCTCAATGAAATCAATGGCCAGGATCGGGCCCGCCGCCCGCCAAACACTATGACCAGCGGCAAGCCTGGACGCGTTATCCGTAGCGCTTGCATCGGATATCGCGCGATGACGCGCCGCGCGGCAGTCTCCCATTTCTGCGGGCACGGTCCAGTTTACGCTTACATTTGCGGCGCGCGCGATTGCAGGCCCACGTCTTCTTTGCAGCATGACCACTGGCGTCAACGCCGATCATGCCTTTGCCATCCTGCCAAATGCCATAGTGGCAGGCTGCGGCGTGTGCCGGCGCTGTAACCGCGACTGCGAGCAATAGCGCAATGATCGCAGGCACAATTGCGAATTTCGATCGAGAGTTCACCCCTACGACTCCTGTTGGAATTTGGTTGAAACGCTTCGATCAGAGGCGTGGTGCCCCTGACGCCGTTGTCGGTCGTGCCGCATGCCGGGAACATTCCCCGGCATCACGTGCACTTACGGGTGGGTCGACGATCGAGGCGACCTGCACGGACCTGTGGCGGCAGCTCACGCGCGGTGAGGCGACCGTGATCGCGATTGATTGGCTTGGGACGGTCTCCGCAACCACGTCAATAACAGCATCACTGCTCGCGGGAAGCACGACGTCGATTATCAATCGATCAGGCCGCACTCGGTGGACAATAATTGAATATAGTCAAGGGATTGAGTTATGCGATTTCCACGGATCATCAATCAGCAAAATCTGACCGCTGCAGTCGCCGCAACACTTCTGGCCGGCATGAGTCCCGTTCAGGTTCACGCAGCCGGGCCGGCATCGATTTCCGGTAACTGGTCCGGCACGGGGACCGTGAAACTCAAGTCCGGCAACCAGGAGCGCGTCACCTGCCGCGTCAAGTACGGCCGCATCGCCGGACAGGAGTTTTCGTTGAACGCAAAGTGCGCAACCGGCAGCACGCGAGTGGATCAGCTTGGGGAACTCAAGCGCGTATCCGCAAATCGCTACGTTGGCGAGGTCCAGAACGTCCAGTTCGGCGTCCAGGCGCGCGTGACGATTGTGGTGTCGGGTCAGAACCAATCCGTCTCGATTACAAGCGATCAGGGGTCTGCCAGCCTGCGGCTGCGTCGGCGCTGACCAATGACACGTGACTGTCCGCACGTGACGGTCTGTTGGTGTCGCGCCGTAATCAGCCGGTCACCGTGATCAGAGGAAGCTGTAGGGGTCGACATCCACAATCACGCGGAGGTCACCTTTCGCTGGCGGGCAAGCACTCAGCCACGCCCGCAGATAGCCTTGAATGTCGAGGTCTCGTGGCGCCTTAACTAGCAGCCGGAAACGGAAACGTCCGCGGACCACGGCAATCGGCGCCTCCGCCGGGCCAAGAACGCCTATGCGATCAGAACGTGGTGCTCGCCGTGCCATCTCCCGGGCGTACTCGGCGGCGAGGTCCTTGGATCTTGCCGTGACGACAATCGCCGCGAGCCGACCGAATGGCGGCAGACCGCCCATCTCGCGCTGCCGCATTTCCCGCGCGAGGAAGGCCTCGCGATCGCCGGTAATGATCGCGTTCATGACCGGATGATCCGGTGCGTACGTCTGAACCAGACCGCGCCCACGGTCGCCGACACGGCCCGCACGGCCGGTGACCTGGTGGAGCAATTGAAACGTGCGCTCTCCGGCCCGAGG
>JBCCOV010000340.1:0-2958 GCA_039039985.1 Pseudomonadota bacterium
CGTGAAGGGTCCCAACTCCGTTTTCAACAGCTCCTAGGTTTGTCTGTATGCGCGCGCCAAGCTCAGCTTTATTGCCGCAACGGTAATGCGTGGGTAACAGGTGTTTTTCCAACTGTGCTAACACTGTGATAGGGTATTTCGGCAGTTTCAACGATTTACGCTGCAATGCGAAAATCCAGCAAGCTATTGTTTTTGCTTGATTTAAATGGTGCCCGGGGGCGGAATCGAACCACCGACACGAGGATTTTCAATGCGCGTCACGGCGGGTTAAGCCGTTGTTCTAATTGGGTCGAAACCAAACTGCGCTAGGCCTGTGCTAGACTTGAGCATCGACACGCGGAATACCTCCGAGTTCCAACTATCTAGCTGACTGGCGCCTGCTCCTGACAGAGACCCCGGCTCCTGGCGCTCCACAGAACCTTTTACTAGTAGTCGATAGACTGGCAAAGCGCCTGAGCCACGCGGGTCAATCCAACATCGTTCAGGCGATTTCGCTGGCACGGAGTTACTCACCGACTCAGCCTTCGTTGACTTTTCCCGAGGTCGAGCCATCTGAGCTCAACACACAAGAAGCGGGTTGGCATGCATACACTCTTTTTCGGTTCCATCGGTACTTTGGCAGAGACGTCATGTCTCCAACTCGAAGCCTATAACGAAGCTTTTGCCCAGTCAGGATTGGATTGGCATTGGTCGGAAGCCGCGTATCAGACGATGCTCCTAAGTGCTGGCGGGTACGACCGCGTGGTATCCTACGCCCAGACTAAGGGAGATGCGGTCGATGCGGCCGTGCTCCATCGGATGAAGTCTGAAATCTACCGCAACCTGCTGCGTTCTAGGGTTGTAGAGCCTCGACCTGGTGTCATTGAAGCAATCGACTATGTAAAGTCCAACGACGGCAAGCTGGCTCTTGTCACGTCGACGAGCCAAGAGAACGTGAGACAGTTGCTAGAGAAGCTCGCAATTCCAGAGGACGTTTTCGAATTGGTCGTGCATAGCGGTCTCGTCACCCGACCAAAACCTCAACCTGACGCCTATCTATATGCACTTGATCAACTGAACGTCTCAGCTCGTGATGTCCTCTCAGTCGAAGACAATCCGGATGGGGCGCTAGCGGCCACCAGGAGTGGAACCAACTGCTTAGCGGTCCCTGGAAGCTTCCACGACGCCTCCAACTTCGTAAACGTCATGGCTGTTCAATCTACCTTGAGCGTAGGGGGTTTCCTCAAATTCCCGAGCCGAGCAGCGGCATAGGAACGAGAGATGGTATTCGTACAGCTCAAGAATCCTGAAAACGAGATCTTTGCATAATGACTACCGACCTACTTGGCCAAAACACCTTAAACCAGGCAGAACTCCGCGCCCTGCTCGAAGCCGACGAGAGGGAAATGAGTGTTGTGTTCTCGGACCCATTTCAGCCTGACAACCCGATGATCTATGTCAGCGACGAGTTCGAGACGCAGACTGGTTACTCGCCAGAAGAAGCAATCGGACAGAATTGCCGCTTCCTACAGGGGCCTGGAACGAACCCACATGCGATTGAAGCCATCCGACAAGGCCTGAAAGCCGAGACTCGGTTCACCATTGATATTTTGAACTATCGCAAAGACGGATCAGCTTTCGTAAACCGCCTGCGTATTCGGCCCATCTACGACGGAGAAGGTCGCCTCATGTTCTTTGCTGGGGCGCAAAATCCAGTTTAGACACCGGCCAAACGGATAACGACAGCGCCAGCTGCCCCGATGTGCGACAGCGTAATCAGCACAGACAGACCGTGGAGGGCCTTGAAGCGGACTTTTCTCTTCGCGTCGGTAGCCGCGTTTATTGCAGGCATAAGGACTTGCCTTGCAAACACAGTGGTTAGCGCAATGACTGCGAGCAGGCCCGCAGAGATCCAATCATTTGAAAAAGCGACAACGGCAGCCGCAGCCGCCGAAGTACCCATTACAAACAAGTAGAAATGCGGGAAGGCCCTTCGAATGAGGGGGCCGGCTGTTTCGGCAGGCAATGCGTTGAACACAAATGCTGCGAACCCGAAAGAGTATAGGACCATGCCCCCGAACAGGAAGGCTGTGGTTAGAAGCGCAACCTCAGTCATTTCGCACCTTCCGGTTTTGTCGCGAGCCCCATGTAGATGACAGACTTGAGGGGTAGCGGCCCAAACACAAAGTCGCCTCTTCGATTGATGCCGCGCGGGCCGAGGCCGGTCTGAGGCCCAGCAACAAGACCAGCATTTGTGAGTTCGCGCACCAACTCATTCGGCTTGATGAAGAGCTTGGGATCGTGTGTCCCCTTTGGCAGTAGACCAAGGATGTCTTCAGCGACCGTGATTGTTGCCAGCCGAGACACAGGGTTTCTGTTGATCGTGTCGTAGAGAAACATCCCGCCAGGCCGCAAGACGCGAGCGACCTCCGCGGCCACCTTTGTTAGATCAGTGACGTGCTCCAAGACATCGACGCAGACGACCGCATCGAAGGCCGCGTCTGCATAGGGAAGTGCCTCACCAACGCCAACGTCGTATTGGATGTTCTGGCCGACAAGGGTTGCCCTGCGTTTGGCAGCCTCGATGGCATCCGCAGCAGGATCGATGCCTGTCACCCGCGCTCCTTTGCTGGCCAATGCTTCAGCCATGAACCCGCCAGCGCATCCGAGGTCGAGAACGTCTTTGTCCGTCCAATCAATGTGGCGGTCGAACCAAGCAAGCCGGCCTGGTACAAGGTTTTTGAGCGTACGGACCCAGCGGATATCGTCCGACCACCAATTGGCGGCGACATCGTCATAGATGGTCAGGTCATTACGAGGAATACTGGTCATTCTTTCTTGATCCTTTCAGATACGGCGCGGCGTAAGGCACTTGGCTCTGATACGCGCGAAACCTCGCTCCATATCTTTTTTCGAAGCGGATTTCCTTGAGCTTTGGCGCGAGGAGGCAATAGGCCGTCAGTGCAACGGCCAGCGCCA
>JBCCOV010000341.1:0-2898 GCA_039039985.1 Pseudomonadota bacterium
TGCACGACCACTTCTCAGTGGAAGTAAATTCGGCTAGTGTTGGTATTGCAGGATATGTGTTTTGTAAGACAAATGTGTCGCAGAGGTTTTCTTGGATCGGCAGACCGATGTTCGCAACCGGATCGAGAACGGTGAAACCGTCGCCCAGATTGCAAAATCACTCAGGGTTTCACGGTCCACGATCTATCGCGACCTTGGCCGAGACGCGCCCAGGAAGGGCGCGCGGGCCGCGCACGCGGTGGTCAATGTACGCCTAACAGACGCAGAATTGGCCGGGTTGGATCGGGCCGTCGAGCGCAGCGGCGTCAAAAATCGGAGCGCCTTTGTGCGTCGTTTGGCACGGATCGCAGCAGATATGCCGGTTCCGACGCCCGAGGAAGAGGCGTTTATGGCGCGGATTGAGACGCATCTTGTCGCGTTGAGCGGTAATTTTAACCAGATCGCGCGGGAGCTTTCCGCATCTCGGCGGAAGATTGGGGAGCCGCAACCGCATCAATCCCAGATCTACGCCATAAACGAGGCGCGAGTTGAAGCGGTGAAGGCGCTCGCTGGCGTGCGTCAGATGATGGAGAACGCGCAGGTCCGCAATGCGCGGCTTTTGTCCTTGATGCAGCCGGAGCAATCCGGGGCAGGGGGCGTCGATGGCTAACTCCACCAGTGCTGTCGAACAGGTTGTTGGTGTTCTGTTCGAGCGCAAGAAGCGGAGCAGTGCCGGGACGGCGCGTCAGGTGGACATGGCGGTGCGGTCGGCCCGCCAGATTGCGCGCGGTGTGCGGCGTCCTTCTGTGGCGCGTATGAGTAGGGTAGGGGCCAAGGACGGCGCAGCAGTGTTTAAGCTGATCCGGAGCGGTGGCACGAAGACACGGGCCGGGTTGCGCGGCCAGATGAACTATATTTTCAACGACGCAAAGCTGGCCGGTCTGTGGGATTCATCCGGACGGCTTGGAAATGACGGCACATCGGTGGACCGAGCGGTCATGAACCAGGTCATACGCGGGTGGTCGCAGTCCTGGTGGGACAACACCCGCAACGGCAACACGTCGCACATGATCCTGAGCTATCCTGCAACGGCCAGCGTTGATCAGATCTACAACACGACGCGGGATGTCCTGGACGAGTTGTTAGGCCAGCCGGGCAGGGCGTTTGATTATGTCGCGGCGATCCATGATGACCGGGCGCATCACCCGCACGTCCATGTAATTGTGAACCGGCGCACAGAGGACAAGACGTTGTTCAATCTCCGCTCGGACACGGACCTGAGTTATGAGCGGTTCCGAGAGGCTATGGCCGAGCATGGGCGCAAGTATGACCTCGATCTTGACCCATCTTTCCGCTTTGAACGTGGAATTACAGACCGGCAACCGGACTACAGTGAGCAGCTGGCAGCCCAGCTTGAAAATCGGGCACCTCAGCAGCGCCCGCGAATTGGCGCAGACCTAGATTATCAACAGGATTTAGTGGAATATGCACGTATAGGTTACGAGTCTATGGCGGTCATTGCTGTCAATGCCGACGACGACCGGCTCGCAGATGCGTATGACCGGATATCGCAAGTCCTAGACAACGATGGAGTGAACACAGAAATGCCTGCATTGACCGACGATCAGATTCAAAAGTTCGAAGACACGAAGGCGCTGTTTGAGGATGCGTTGAAATCGGCACAATCCACTTTGGAAAGTCGAGACGCCGCGGCACGCGCCGAGGCCGAACGTCAGTTAGACAACATCATGCGGGACTTTACGCAGTTGAGCAGCACAGCGCCGTTTGCGAAGGATCTACACGCTGCGCCGGACAGCAACTCGATCTACATGCACGGGCCGGGTGAGTATCCGGAGCGCCTGCAAGAAGCCCGCCTTCAGTATTCGATGGAGCTTTTCGAACGCAACTATGGGCTTTCTGCCGAGGCAGTTGCCGCTCGGATTGAGATAGGCGCAGCAAGCCGCAATCTCGAACAGCAATGGATGCACGACGATCTTGCGAAAGTGGCAGCGCGTGACGGCCTCAATCTCGACAATGCAGCGGATCGCGAAAAGGCCATTGCGACTCTCGAAGAAGCCTATGGCGAAATGCGCGGTGTTTTAGTGGATGCTCAGGTTATTCGATATCTGCCGCACTTGGACGATGACTTTGAAATGGCGACAATCAAGGCGAACCAGCCTGCGACGGTGGAGGATGTTGTTGCCTTCTACCGGGACAACGGGGCGCCAGAGATATGGATCGACGAGAACCGCGCCGTAATTGTCGATACTGTGTCTGACATCAATAAGGAATTGGAGGCGACGATAGGCCAGCCATTGCCCGAGGAGTTTTCCAACACCGATTGGCAGGACTTTGCGGCGTTGCAAGAGCAGTTTCGCGGGACGGATTTCAACTACGGTTACTCTGAGGACGCGCAGGCTCGCGAGAGCGGCCGGTTGCAGACGGAAAGAGCGGCAGCATCCTTCACCACTTTTGCTGATCGCTCGCCGGTTCACGCTGTTATTGCTTCGAAAGCCTGGGATGATGCGACGGACATCATTCGTGGGCCACAGGGGTATCTACGTCCCGAGGAACGCGCGGCAGTGCTGGAACGTGACCTGATTGCCGAAGGTACGGTGCGTGATGCGTTGGCGAAGTATGCCGAGCGCAGTAGCACAGAGCGGGTTGTGACCCGGACCGATGAAGAGCGCGCCGAGCTGGTACGCCTGGTCCGCGAAAACACAACACCTGCCGAGCGAGCCTTGCTGCGCGAGGGCAACATCGAGGGTCTGCGCAGCCTGACCGATGATGAGACGTTCGCCCGCCAGATCACATCAGCCTACGAAGTTGAGTTGCGGCGCGAGGGTGTGGCTTTGACACGGGAAGCAGAGCAGCGCTTTGCGGAGAATGAGCGAGCCATCAGCGCACAGTTCACACGCA
>JBCCOV010000342.1:0-2840 GCA_039039985.1 Pseudomonadota bacterium
GTTTTGTAAGACAAATGTGTCGCAGAGGTTTTCTTGGATCGGCAGACCGATGTTCGCAACCGGATCGAGAACGGTGAAACCGTCGCCCAGATTGCAAAATCACTCGGAATTTCACGGTCCACGATCTACCGCGACCTTGGCCGAGATGCGCCCAGAAAGGGCGCACGGGCCGCGCACGCGGTGGTCAATTTACGCCTAACAGACGCAGAATTGGCCGGGTTGGATCGAGCCGTTGACCGCAGCGGCGTCAAAAATCGGAGCGCTTTTCTGCGTCGTTTGACACGGATCGCAGCAGATATGCCGGTTCCGACGCCGGAGGAAGAGGCGTTTTTGGTGCGGATCGAGACCCATCTTGTCGCGCTGAGCGGTAATTTTAACCAGATCGCACGAGAGCTATCCGCATCCCGGCGCAAAATTGGCGAGCCTCAACCGCATCAATCTCAGATCGACGCCATGAACGCGGCAAGGGTTGAAGCAGTGAAGGCGCTCGCTGGGGTGCGTCAGATGATGGAAAATGCCCAGGTCCGCAATGCGCGGCTTTTGTCCTTGATGCAGCCGGAGCAATCCGGGGCAGGGGGCATGGATGGCTAACTCCACAAGTGCCGTCGATCAGGTTGTTGGTGTTCTGTTCGAGCGCAAGAAGCGGAGCAGTGCAGGGACGGCGCGTCAGGTGGACATGGCGGTGCGGTCGGCCCGCCAGATTGCGCGTGGTGTGCGGCGTCCGTCTGTTGCGCGGATGAGTAGGGTAGGGGCCAAGGACGGCGCTGCAGTGTTTAAGCTGATCCGGAGCGGTGGCACGAAGACACGGGCCGGGTTGCGCGGCCAGATGAACTATATTTTCAACGACGCTAAGCTAGCCGGTCTGTGGGATTCATCGGGACGGCTTGGAAATGACGGCACATCGGTTGATCGGGCGGTCATGAACCAGGTCATACGCGGTTGGTCGCAGTCGTGGTGGGACAACACCCGCAACGGCAACACCTCGCATATGATCTTGAGCTACCCAGCGACAGCCAGCATTGATCAGATCTACAACACCACGCGGGATGTCCTGGACGAGTTGTTGGGCCAGCCGGGCAGGACGTTTGACTATGTTGCGGCAATCCATGATGACCGGGCGCATCACCCGCATGTTCATGTGATTGTAAATCGGCGCACCGAGGACAAGACGTTGTTCAATCTGCGCTCTGGCACCAACCTCAGCTACGAGCGGTTCCGGGAGGCTATGGCCGAGCATGGGCGCAAGCATGGCCTCGATCTTGACCCGTCATTCCGCTTTGAACGTGGGATCACAGACCGGCAACCAGAATACAGTGAGCAGCTGGCCGCCCAGCTTGAAAATCGTGCGCCTCAGCAGCGCCCACGAACCGGCGCAGACCTAGATTATCAACAGGATTTAGTAGAGTATGCACGTATAGGTTACGAGGCTATGTCGGTGATTGCCGTCAATGCTGATAATGACCGGCTCGCAGATGCGTATGACCGGATATCGCAAGTCTTAGACCACGATGGAGTGAACACAGAAATGCCTGCATTGACCGATGATCAGATTCAAAAGTTCGAAGACACGAAGGCGTTGTTTGAGGATGCGTTGAAATCCGCACAATCCACCTTGGAAAGTCGAGACGCAGCGTCGCGTGCGCAGGCCGAACGCGAGTTGGACGACATCATGCGGGACTTTACCCAGTTGAGCAGCACAGCACCGTTCGCACGGGGACTGCATACAGCGCCAGACGGCAATTCCATCTACATGCACGGGGCAGGGGAGCGGCCCGAAGCGTTGCAGGAGCAGCGGGTTCAGAATTCCTTGGCAGTGATCGAAAGAGGATATGGCATATCCGCTGAGACGATTGCCGCCCGCCTCGAAGCAGGCGCAGCAAGTCGCAATCTTGAACAGCAGTGGATGCGAGACGATTTTGAAAAGCTGGCAGCGCGCGACGGCCTCAACCTGGACAGTGCTGCGAATCGTCAAAAGGCTCTCGATACTCTCTCAGAAGCCTACGGTGAAATGCGCGGTGTTCTGGTAGATGAGAAGGTCATTCGATATCTGCCGCATCTGGACGACGACTTTGACATGGCGACAATCAAGGCGAACCAGCCTGCGACGGTCGAGGACGTTGTTGCCTACTACCGTGAGAACGGTGCGCCGGAAGTGTGGATTGACGAAAACCGCGCCGCGATTGTCGACACAGTGTCAGACATCAACAGAGAGTTGGAGGCGCAAATCGGACAACCAGTGCCGGAAAAGTTTTCCAACACCGATTGGCAGGATTATGCGGCCTTGCAAGAACAGTTCCGCAGGACAGATTTCAACTACGGTTATTCTGATGACGCGAAGGCTCGCGAGAGTGGCCGGTTGCAGACGGAAAGAGCGGCAGCATCCTTTACCACCTTTGCGGATCGTTCACCGGTGCACGCCGTGATTGCATCGAAAGCGTGGGACGATGCGACAGACATCATTCGTGGTCCGCAGGGGTACTTGCGCCCTGAAGAACGCACGCCGGTGCTTGAACGTGACCTCATTGCCGAGCGTACGGCGCGAGATGCGCTGACAAAGTATGCCGAGCGGAGCGGGACAGACCGCGTTGTCACCCGGTCTGATGAAGAACGCACCGAGCTGGTTCGCCTGGTCCGCGAAAACACAACACCCGCCGAGCAAGCCTTGCTGCGCGAGGGCAACATCGAGGGTCTGCGCAGCTTGACCGATGATGAGACGTTCGCCCGCCAGATCACATCAGCCTACGAAGTTGAGTTGCGGCGCGAGGGTGTGGCTTTGACACGGGAAGCAGAGCAGCGCTTTGCGGAGAATGAGCGAGCCATCAGCGCACAGTTCACACGCA
>JBCCOV010000343.1:0-2828 GCA_039039985.1 Pseudomonadota bacterium
CGAAAGGGTCACCCCGGGCCTTGTGCCCGGGGTCCACGTCTCAACGAACGCGAACGGTCGAGAGGCCCGACAGCGGCACTGTGTTCACGTCCAATCGACATTCGAACCCGCTGCACCCTGGATCCCGGTGACACGCACCGGGATGACATCTGTGGGCGTGGCCGATGATGTGCTACCCCAGGCCGCGACCGCGGCCCGGCGCATTGCGCCGCGCCCACCCCAACGCGGGTGTTCCCGCGTTGGGCATTTCAAATGTCGAGATGGCGAGCACGCCATCTCGATGGGGCCCGAGCGCAGCGAGGAATAGCCGTGAGCGATCAACAACCCCGTGCAACAGCAGGGGGACCAGATCAGATGTGCTAGAATGCACCGATTCCATCGATGGTGGATGTGTCTTTGAGCGGCATTTGATTCTCACTCTGGGCCCTACACCGATCTGTTTGTGTGCAAGGCTGCATCGCAGGTCGTAGGGCGCAAACTGCGAGGCCGGTTATGCCAATTCGTCAGCTCTCTCCGGCGACGATCAATCGCATCGCTGCGGGTGAAGTCGTTGAGCGCCCGGCCAGCGTCGTCAAGGAACTGGTCGAAAACGCCATTGATGCAGGGTCGCGCGCAATTGATATCGTTGCCGTTGATGGCGGCTTGTCGTTGCTGCGCATCACCGACGACGGCTTTGGTATGACCGGAGCGGATCTGGAACTTGCCGTCGAGCGGCATGCGACGTCGAAACTCGGCGACGATGACCTAACGGATATTCGGACACTCGGATTTCGGGGGGAAGCGCTGCCTTCGATTGGCGCGATTGCCGATCTCACCATTGTGTCGCGATTCCGCGACTGCGCGCAGGCTTCTGAAATCAGAGTTGATTGCGGGCATAAGTCTGCTGTGCGGCCGGCTGCGCTCAATCGGGGGACGCGGGTTGAGGTGCGTGGCCTGTTTTCCGCGACGCCGGCGCGACTGAAGTTCATGAAGTCGGAGCGGTCCGAAAATCTCGCGATCGGCGATGTGGTGAAGCGGCTCGCCATGGCGCATCCGGAGATCGCGTTTACGCTGACTACAGGTGAGCGGGTTGGGTTGCGGCTGCCGGCTTGCCCTGCCGGGCCGGATGGTCATCTCGCGCGTCTCGGCAAGATCATGGGCAAGTCGTTTGTTGCGGATGCGCTGGCACTCGACGGTGCCCGCGATGGTATCGCCGCGCAGGGTTTTGCCGGTTTGCCGACGCTCAATCGCGGCGATACCACGATGCAGTTTCTGTTCGTGAACGGGCGACCGGTCCGCGACAAAGTCCTGATCGGGGCCGTGAAGTCGGGATACGGCGATCTCCTGCCGAAAGGTCGCTCACCGTATCTCGCAGTGTTTGTCTCTTTGGATCCCGCTTCCGTGGACGTGAACGTTCATCCGGCCAAGACCGAGGTCCGGTTTCGCGATGCGGGCGCCGTGCGTGCGTTGCTTGCGGGCGGTATCCGCAATGCCCTGGATGCTGCCGGTCACCGCGCGAGTGCCGGGGGTGGGGCTGCGGCCCTGGCGGCGTTCCAGAACCAGGCGATGGCGGCTGAAGGTCGCGGCGGTTTGCATGCCGATCGTCAGTCCTGGGCGCGAGGTGGGTCTCATCGCCAGTCTGCCGGTGGCGCAGGCTTGACGGCCGAGTTCGGCGAGCGCGCACAAGCACCGCTTGATGGGCTTGCGGAACCGTCTGCCGACACGTCGGCTGACACGATCATTTCATCGGCATTTGTTGCCGAGGCGGTGTCGCGGCCGCTGGGTGCTGCCCGGGCACAACTGCACGAGACCTACATTGTCGCCCAGACCGAGACGTCCGTGATTATCGTCGATCAACATGCCGCACACGAGCGGCTGGTCTACGAGCGCATGAAGGCCATGCTCGCGAACGGCGGTGTCAAACGACAGGTCCTGCTCGTGCCGGAAATCGTCTCCCTTGACCCGTCGGAAGTTGCGGCGCTGGAGGATCACTCTGACCGTCTCGCCCAACTCGGTCTGGCTCTGGAAGCGTTCGGGACCGATGCCGTGGCGGTTCGCGAAATGCCAGCCCTGCTCGGGACGAAAGGGGTTGCGGATCTGGTTCGCGATCTGGCGGCGCAGCTTCTTGCTGACGGCGAAGACGATCTCTTGACCACGCGCTTGCAGCAGGTGTGCGCGACGCTTGCGTGCCACGGAAGTGTGCGCGCCGGGCGACGCCTGACGCCTGAGGAAATGAATGCGCTCTTGCGTGAGATGGAGGCGACGCCGGGCTCCGGACAGTGCAATCACGGGCGCCCGACGTACATAGAGCTGCAGCTGTCCGACATCGAGAAGCTGTTTGCACGCCGTTAGCACGCGCATTGTCAGCCGTTGAATTGGCCGATCGCGATCTGTGTTGCGCCGTACGTCCGTTGTGTGCGCTCCGAGAAACCGTCCGGCCAGGCGAGCTGCGCTGTCGCGGCTTCCTCAACAACGATAATCGCGCCGGTTTCCAGCCATCCGTAGTCGCGGGCGGAATTCAGCGCGCGTTCGGCCAGGCCCTGGCCATAGGGCGGATCGACAAAGACAAGCGAAAACGTGTTCCGATTGGTGGAGAAGCCCAGATTGGTCGCGTCGCTGCGTAGGACGCGCGTCGTCCCGCCAAGGCCGAATGTCTCAATGTTCTTGCGGATCACGGCACGCGCGCGGGCGTCGTTGTCGACGAACAGACAGGTCAGCGCCCCGCGCGAGAGCGCCTCAATGCCAAGCGCGCCGGTTCCGGCGAAAAGATCGAGGACGCGCACGCCGTGCAGCACGAGATCTTCGATGCCGTGCTCGAGAATGTTGAATACGGCTTCCCGCACGCGGTC
>JBCCOV010000344.1:0-2728 GCA_039039985.1 Pseudomonadota bacterium
GTCATGCCCGCAGACCATGATCTCGGAGATCACGGGTACATCAATCAGGAACTGGATCGGCCCGAGCCGGAAGAACAGCCCCATCACCTTTTCCCGCACGGCATCGCGGATCAGAGCCAGCTTGAAGGTTTCGCCGATCATGCCAGAGACGGCCTTGTAGGCCTCATCGAAACGTTCGTGCAGAAGCTGCAGGTCGCTTGCGGTGGAATGCGCGCTCATCTTGAGCCCGATCTCCGAGGCAAGTTCCTCGCGCAATTCAATGGATTGATTGCGTTGTTCGGCGTTGAGCTGCGAAAACGACAGCTCGATATCGCCCCGTGTCCCGCTCATCAAACAGGCCGAGATCAGGGGCCGCTTCAACGCTTCTGCGCAGTAGCGGTTGATCGTGGCGATCATGTCGGGCTTGCCCGCGATGTCGAGCTCTTCACCCAAGAGCCGATCCAACTCGACCGACAAAAGCTCTTCCCGCTGGCGGTCGTCTCCGTCGAACAGATCGCGCCGCCGATCTTCATAGTCCAGCAGCGCCTCGTTCATCATCAGTTCGAGATCGCCCAGCTCGGGCATCACGGCCAGCGCAGTGACGGATTTGTTCACATCCATCAGCTGCAGCAAGTTGTTGCCCAGCCAGATCTCATCCCCGTGCGCCACATCGACGGGGGTATCGCGTTCCAACGAGCGGCGGCCAAGTTTGGCAGACCCGCCGGTCAGCGGCACAAGTTGCCAGCGGTCCTTAGACGGGTTGCGGATAAGCCGGGCGTGGCGCGGTTCCACGCCGCTGCCTTCGACATGTACGAACCCTTTTTCGCCTTGCCGGGACCGGTCGCCGCCAATTTCGAAATAGGTGCCGTCAAGCGCCACGACATCCTTGCGGTTGCCGTAGGCGTCACAGATGCGCAGGTGGGATCGGGCGTTGCTCATTGCGAGACGTTACCGTGTTCGATGCAGTTTTCGGTGTTTTCGCACGGATTGCGAAGGAGCAGCGACAAGGCTCCGGTGGCCGCCTCGGAGTCGGCTGCAAACTGAACCACTTGTGCCGCCGGGGCCTGCAGCGTGACCGAGTTGTATTCCGGGCGGTCGCGTGTCTCAAATTCGCCCACGGTGTCGATATCGTCGACGGCCATAACCTCGACATTCTCAAGCAAGATGCGGGATTCAAACACTTTCGGCGTTACTTCAAACGCTCCGACCACATCGACCAGTGATCCCGGGTTGAGGAAGTTCTCGACCGCGCGATCCGTGGCGACAGGGATCGAAAACGCGCGGTAGCCATCCCGGATACGAAGGGCAAAAGCTTCTTGCTGATCGACGAAGAAATGTCCGCGCTGCAGGAAGCTGCCGCCGGTCACATCCTGTCCGAACACCTGGTCACGCAAATTGATGCGGGTGACGGCCGTGTCATCGAGTGCCCAGCCGAACTCTGCAGCCAGTGCGCGGGGCATTTCCTGGCTGACGACGTAGGTGTCCAGGAATTCGTCATCAATCACCGTGCCAGCCTCGATCACCAGGCCGTCTTCGGCAACAAGGCGAAGTTTCTGAACGGTGGCAGTCTGTTGCGAGACGTCCTGATAGTAGTAGAACGCTGCCCCGAAGGCGATCACCGCCGCGATGAAATAGAAGATATTACGCATTAGTCCTCCAGATATCTGACGACGACGGTCGAGCGGACGAGGGCCGAACGATCGGGTTGAATGAAGACAATGGCCGAGCAGGGCGTGCCGTTGGCAAGCAACAGTGTCCCGTCGACATTCGCGGTCTCGCTGACCAGAAAGCCGTTGGCGCGCAGCTTGTCGGCATAGGTGCCTGCCGCCACCCCGGCCTCAAGCGGGTGATCCACTACAATCTGGCCGCCACATGTGGCCGACGTCCGCTCGGACAAAAGGATGGTGGCGCCAGCGGGAACAGCCGTTCCGAATACGGCCTGGTAGAGATCGCTATCCGCACCCGCGGGCCCCTGTCGCATCAGTTGCGCACGCGTTCCGGTTCGGGACGGAACCAAAGCGATGCTGACATTGGCGGGTCCGCCTGCGGTCAACCCGGCGGTCGCCGCCTTGCCAAAGAGGTCCTGCGCAAAGGCGATGAGTGTTTCTGGTGTGTCGAGACCGGCATATGCCACAAAAATCGTGCCGCCGTCTGTCGTGGATTGGATGAGGTTGCGGGGCAGGGCGGCGACCAGGCTTTCCGGTGTGCCATCACGCTCGGCCCTGTGCGTCTGAAGCGCCTGTGCCGCGGCAACGACTGGTAGCAACAAAACGGCCAGAGCGGCGAGGATGGCGAATATCCGTCCCATTCTATCGGTTCCTCGCTGGAAAGAGCCTGGGAAACAGTTTCGTCGTATTCTCGCGCGCAAGCTCGTCCCAAATCACGCGGTCATGGCCGTTTTCCCAGCGTTCGTCATCCGGCCACAGGTCATTTTTCGGCAGCATGAAGCGTTGGCTACTGTCGATCTCGCCAGCATTGGCCAGGAAGGGCGGGTTGTCGAATTCCATCGATCCGTTGGCATCCGACACGACATCCAGCGTCGGGCGTCCGTCATTGACGTGCCGCGCCAAGTCCGTCCACGCGGATGCGCCTGTCTCCAGCGCCTCAAAAAACGGACGCTCGGCTTGCAGCCCTGTGTCCGCGGTTTGGGTGCAGGCGGTCGCCTCGCCCTCGCGTTGGACACCGGCGCCACCTGTGGTGTTCATGGCTTCCGTCTCACAACCTGTCGCATTTCCGCTTTCGGTCGCGA
>JBCCOV010000345.1:0-2638 GCA_039039985.1 Pseudomonadota bacterium
CGGAGCTTTACGTAGAGGCTCTGCCGGCTTAGCCCAAGCATTTCGGCCGCAGCGACGCGGTTGTTGCGCGTCAGTTCCACAGCCGTCTCGATGCACATCTTTTCGACGACATCTGTCGTTTCGCTGACGATGTCTTTTAGCGTCGCGGACCCCACCAGTTCCATGACGCTGCGCACGCCATCGTCGCTGACCGCCACGCCGGGTCGGCGGACGGCGTCAACGCGGCTGGCATCGCGGATCACGTAGACGAGCGCGGGCTTGGAGCGGTCGTTGAGATAGGTCGCAGAGATTTCCACCGAGGTCTCTGCTCCGAACTCGGACGTGAGTTTGGTCGCATACATGCTCATGAAGCCGGATCGCGTTGCGTTGTCGATCAGGACCTTGCTGTCGACAGACCCGCGGGCAAGGTAATCTGCCAGCGGGCGCCCGCGCGCCAGCGTGACATGTGCGATGTCGGCGAGGTTCAGGAACGATTCATTGGCCGACAGGATCAGGCCGCTTGCATCGGTAAAGACGATGGCATCGCTGCCTTCCTGGTAGAGACCGTTCAGGTTCTCGGTCAACTCGTCCGTCGTTGGTTCGACATCGTCGGCGTTTTCCAAACGGCAGAGTAGGTAACGTTCGCCCGCAGCGCGAAACAGAGTGGGTGCTATCAGCAGCCGCTTGCGCGACCGACGCGCCGTCATTTCGACCGGCTTGCTGCCTTCGGCCAGAGCCATGTTGGCAAGCTGATCGATCAGGGCGCCCTTGCGTCGGGTTTCGAATTCCTGTGCGAAGCCGGTGTTATGGAGCTCTGACGGGGATGCGCCAAGCAGGGTACAGGCCGGATCGTTGATATCCGTGACGCGGCCCGATGCGAGCGAGACAAAGGCAACCGCCTCGGTCACGCTGTCCATGAGAACGCGGAAGCGTGTGTCGTGTTCGCGCTGTTCTTCGTAGTCGCGTTCAAGCGCGAGTTGCGCCTTCACAAGCTGTTGCTGCATCTCGGCGATTGGGCGCAAGTCGCGACCCAACATCAGCAAAGCGCCGTCCGGGCCGATCTGATGCAAGGTGTATCTAATCGGGAACTGCCAGTCGCCGCTGTCAGTGTGATTAAGCTCCATTGAGCGGGTGGTTTCCGCGCCGGAGGAAAACGCGTCGAGTTGGGCGTCGAGCTTTGGAATACTCTCGGAACTTAGGAAATCCCGTATGTCATGCCCTTCCCAATGATCGAGTTGGCCGAAGCTGGGATGAGTGGGATTTATCAACACGCTGAGGATCTGGCCGACATCAGAGATCACGATGCCGATGTCACCAGCCGTCGAGATGATGTCGCCAAGCACATCGGGGCCGATAAGGGGGATGGAGCCCGTGCTCCAGTATCGCGTCCCACGCGAGCTCACCTTGCCGTCCCCCATGGTCGCGGCCTGATCATCGGCTACTCCGAAGTCGCGCGTAGCCTTGCGCCTGGAGGTGAAATCGTCAGACCGCACTGGCGAAGCGCCTCTTTTGCGTCTGTCGTGGCATGGTCGGCACCGGTGAGCTTCTTTACGTCTAATCCACTAATTCCAATCGCACCGCCGACCACGATAGGCGTGGGTTTCGGAAGCACTTGCCGCACCTGACGGATGAGGTTCCGAACCGGAACCAACCCCTCAGCCACTGCCACTGAGAAAAAGATAGCGTCGAAATCGCCTGTGGCAACAATGCGTTGGGTGTCGCGTGCATCGTCGCCCAGAAGCAACCGAACCGACACACCCATCCGGCGGAACTGTTCGGTCAGGACCATCGCGCCTAGCGTGTGATATTCGCCCTCGACCACGGACACCAGGATCGACGTTGTGCCGCGTCCGGCATGGCTGTGCTGGCGCGGATCAATCGACAGGTTGCGCATGACACGCTGCAGCCGCGCCACGCCGATGGTGACATCCGCAAAGCTCATCCCGTCTTCGCACCATTGCTCGCCCATCCGACGAGCGGCTTCAGGAATGTAGAAATCAATGATCTCTTCAGGCGGAACGCCGGCGTGGTTGAGGTCAAGCACGGCCGTGCGCAACTCGCTTGGGTCATCGGCTTCGGCCCCGCGGATGAGGCCAAGCACCAGGCTTTCCGACAACACCTGACCGCCCGTCGCGCGTTTCGACGCGAGGACCGCAATCGCACGCTCGGCCAGGCTTTCGACGGTGGGCGCGGCGCGAAGGTCGGTCTGGTGGCGTGTGCTTTCGTGACGGTCTGTCATTCCGGGTCATCCAATACGGCGAAAGGCCGGACAAAGGTGAGTCGCAACGGGCCGGTTCGTGCCACAGTCGTCCAGCGCGGCTGGAATGTCAAAGTAAATTGACACTTTTCCGGCGATTCCCGCCGAAATGCGCGCTCAAACAAGCGAAAATCTCCTGTTTTTCCAATGAAAACCGTGCGTGATCCGGTCTCGGATCAGGTAAGCCAAAACGATCAAAACGTAAATTTCAAAAGTGTAAGTTTGAATTGACACTTTCTGCGATAGAGCATTACTCTGCGGTTGGCGATAGTCCGCTGGGAGTCTTTTCATGCCTGCACCTGCAGTCTCCGGTTCGCCGGGAACTCGGCTTTACACACCTGATGAACGCGCCCGCCGCGACGCATCGGTGTGGACCGTGGTTCAGGGTGTTCTGGCGCCTGC
>JBCCOV010000346.1:0-2579 GCA_039039985.1 Pseudomonadota bacterium
ACACTTGCCACCGCAATTTCAGCACACGCGACTCGCATCTTGCCGTGACAAAGGCTGTTCGGATACCACGTTGCTAACAGTCTTATCAGTTGCCGTCGCGCCCTGGGCCGCTTTTGGGAAGCGCGACGATTAAGATGACACATCAGATGATGTGAGCCGGAGGGGCGTGAACGTGAGCATGACTGCGGCGAACCAACGGCACGTCTCTCGGGGGCGGGATGCCTTTGAGCTCAGGCCGGTGGCCGCCAGTACATGGGCGGCCCGCATCGCGATCTTTGCGGCCGCGTTGTTGATTTCGGCAGGTTTGCTGCACCGGTTCGCCGGGCTTATGACGCCGGCCGCATTGAATATGTTCCTGCTCGCGTTCGCGCTCGCAGCCCTGTCGTCCGTGTTGGCGCTGATCGCCTTTGTTATCGTTTGGCGAACAGCGCGCGACGGTCTGACCGGCGGATTGGTCGCGCTCGCAATTTCGGGCGCAATCCTGGCCTGGCCGGCTGCCTACGCGCCGACGGCCCTGGGCACGGAGCCACTGAATGACATCACAACAGATATTGATGCGCCGCCGGACTTCCTGACCGCAAAGGAGAAGCGGCCCATGGGCGCGCGCCCGGTCGAATACCCCGGTGCAGATGCAGCAGCTTTGCAGGGCCAACGTTATCCCGATATTCAGCCGCTCGTGATTGATCGCGCGCCGGCTGAGGCGTTCGAACTCGCCGGTCAAGCTCTGCGCAAGTTGCAAATGGAAATCGTCGCTGAGCAGCCGCCGGAACAAGGGCGGCCGGGGCAGCTTGAAGCCGTGGACCGCACGCTGATTCTGGGATTCCGAGACGATGTCGTGATCCGCGTTGTCCGTTTGCGCCGCGGCGCAAGGATCGACATTCGCTCGGCTTCGCGCTGGGGCGAGCACGACTTCGGGCGGAACGCGACGCGCGTGCGTCAGATCCTGAACGAGCTGGTCGAGCGGTTGCGCTTGACGGTGCCAAACGCGAGACAGGCCCGTTAACATGGTCCCGGTGACGGCTTGAAAGCGCTGTCGGGCCAGTTGGCGGCCGGTCAGCGACCTGTCAGCTGGCGCGCAACTCGGTCGTGAAATCAATCTCTTGCGGCGCCAAGACGAGTTCGCGTTCGATCAAGTGCTCCACGTGTGCCTGCACGGAGAGCTTTGCCGCATTGATCAATTTCGGATCGAGGTGCTCATAGATCTGAGCCACAATGGCATCGATTGTTCCAACATCGGCGCGTATGGCGTCCAGGATGGCCTGCTCGCGCATTTTGCGGTGGATCAGGTAGGCTCGGCACGTGCGTCGCGGATCCGCGATGCGACCACCGTGGCCTGGAAAGAACACCGCGTCCTGTCGCGCGAGCAGCAATTCCAAGGATGCGAGATAATTTCCCATATGCCCTTCGGGCGGCGCGACAACCGTCGTATTCCAACCCATCACGTGATCGCCTGAGAACACAGCGCCGGTTCCCTCCAGTGCGAAACAGAGATGATCGAGCGCATGCCCTGGCGTATGTAACGCCTCAATCGCCCAACCGTCACCGGCCAGTTGATCGCCGGTCCGCAATTTGATGTCCGGGTCAAAGTCCACGTCGATAAAGCTGCGCCCGCTGGGCGACAACAGAACTTCGTCCATGGGAACGCCTTTGCGTCCATATCCGCAGACCTTCGCGCCCGTTGCCTCAACCAACGCATCAAGGCCGTCGATGTGATCGCGATGTGTGTGCGTCACGAGGATATGTGAAACGTCGCGCCCTGCAACAGTCGACAGAATGGCGGACAGGTGGTCCGGATCGTCCGGGCCGGGGTCGATGATCGCCAGAGTCGACGTGCCGACAATGTACGTATTCGTACCTTTGAAGGTGAATGGGCTCGGGTTGTTGGCGACAAGCCGGACCACATTGGGCTGCAGTTCGCTTGGCTCACCGTAGTCAAACGCCATTTCCGTGCGAAATGAAAGCGCACCCATCACAAATCTCATCTGAAGTTGGAACCAAGCGGCTGGGCAGATCAAACGCCGAGTCACAAAGCTGCTTTCGCGTTGCAGCCTGGTTGCAGCCGACGCATGCAACAGCACGCAGATCAGGGTTTGTCCAGGTCATTTCAACCCTGAGCGAAGCGCATCACCAACTCATGCGCATGGTCATGTTGATGGTCATGTGTATCGGGCGGTCATTTTCGGTCCGCCCGTGCCTGTCTTTGCATATCACGCCGTCGCCCCCTGCATATCGCACAATGCCGCGATCAATCCGCCTCGCCGAGCAATGTCGCGTTGCCGCCGGCCGCGGTCGTATCGATACAGACGGCGCGTTCGTACGCATAGGCTGCCGGATCAAACCGCTCTGAGATCAGCGGAATGATCGGTCCGCACCGCTCCGCCAGTGCCCGCCGCAACTCCGGTTGCCCGCCAACGTACGCGACACCGGCAATATCCAACGCCTCCAACGCGGTGGGGGCGACGTGGCCGTCAATGGCACGCAGCGGGAACGCGCCGTTGATCAGTGGCGCCAGCGCGGCCTTCGCATCCGGGATGACAGCGATCACGGAATTGCCGGTGCGTAGGGCCTGGATTGCCTGA
>JBCCOV010000347.1:0-2565 GCA_039039985.1 Pseudomonadota bacterium
CCGTTGCCAGCCGCCATAATGGGTGTACCGGAACGTGCCGCCCAGTCGATTCCGCGGTGCGGGCGCAGCCGGTTCAGGATTGGGTGACGGCGCATGCCGAAACCGGATGTGAACCGCACGTTTCCGCCGCGCACAGGTTTGCGCAACAGAAACTTGCGCGCGTTCTGTCCCTGGAAGTCGAAGTAGTCTACTGATGCGTCCTGGGAACGGAACCGCCAGAACCTGCGGGTCTCTCCACCGGTGGTCAAGGCGGTATAGATCATCTCACCCGGTATCAGCACGTTGGCGTTGTTTGGATCGGGGTTGAGTTCAAAAAACAGATCGAGCTGGTCGCCGGGGCGGACCCGTCTTTGGAAATCCACGTCGTGGGCATGCACGCGGATGATCGCCGTGATTTGCTCCGGCGTCAGGCTTTGCGACAGACCCAGGCCGTAGACAGCCGCATAAAGTGTCGCAAGCCGCTCTTCGACATCACTGGACATCGCTTGAATGAGTGCGCCTTGGTCGGGTGTGCGACTGGCAATGAATTGGCCGGATGAGGTGCGCTTGATTGAGATGCGGTGTGTGTGACCGCTTTCGAAAACGCTGAGTTTCAGAACATCCTGACCGTCTTGAGTCTCAAGGGACGGAACAATCGTGACATAGATCTGCTCGCCGCCGACCATGGCATCTGGTGCCTTGATGCGTCTGGCCGCCCGGCTGATAGCTTCAACCTGCCAGTCATCCGCACCGATGCGCTTGACGATCGAACCCAGCGTATCGTTCGGTTTTGCGGTCACCACGCGCAGCTCGCGCTTTTCCAAGGAAACGGGGGTGCCATCGCGCGCACTTGGTGCGCGGCGGAGCACGGTCACACGGCCCGACGTCTCGCTCGCCGGCCCGGCGTTCGTCAGTGTTCCGCTGTCGCTCAGCCCAGTGCTGCCGTTGCTGCCCAGCCGAACAACGGGTGCGTCCGGTGCGGTTTCAATCGCCTGTTTGACCAGTGCGGTCACTTCGTATTCTTCGAAGTTCTGGCCGTCTTCAGCCGGCAGCCGACCGTCGAGCAAATCAACGACTTCGCTTTCGATTGAACCGGAACCCGGCATGTCCGCGCCGCCGTTGGTGGCGACCGCCGTCGGAGTTCTGCCGAAGAGCTTCAGCGGGTTGAACGACGGAATAGCGTCAGCGTACTCGCGCGAAGCGGGCGCAAGACGAACGCTGAGGCGCAAGTACGGCTTGATCTTTAGGAATGGCTTGCCGTTGCGCCGCACGCGGATCTGTTCGTGAATCAACTGTCGGATGGTCAATGCGCTGGTTGCGACCTGCAGTTTATCTTCCTTCGGCGTCAGCCACGGAAGGCCTTCGTCGCCACGTGATGATGTTGCCGGCAAGCTCTGCGGACGACTTGCCGCTTCGAGCTGGCGAAACAGATCGCCGCCATTGTCGCCGCGCCGCAGAGAGCCATAGACGACGATACCGGAGACGGCCATGCCGACGATCGCGGCGAGCAGCGTGGACAGCATCCAGCGGAACGGGCGGCCCTGGTGGTCGGCTTCACGATCGGACTCATAGATGTCACGAGCAATATGGCGGGCGCGACCGCGCGATACGTTCGTCAAGCCGTACGCGTGCTGCTGGCCAAGGCGCGGAGCGCGATAGCGCGCCACAGGTGCATGTCGCCGGACATCGACCAACGCTATTCTCCCCTCTTCGCGGCTGCTTATGCCACCGCGAAGCTCTCGCAAAAGCTCTAGAGGGGCGCCGGAAACGGCGCAGTCCCTCGTAAGATTCCCGCACGCGGGAACAGTTAAGTTATGCTCGAATCAACGCGAAAAGGCGCGCCACGTTCTGTCATGCGAGCACTTCGGTTTACCCCTTGCGGACGTGGCGCGACAAGGCTGGCATAAAGATGACGGCAGCAGCAGCAAGCGAGCGCCGCCTTTTCCAACTTATCCACTGCCACCAGAGGCCGCGATTCAGAGCCATTCACGTTGCGAATCAAGCATTTCACCCCCAGGTGCGAGATGCTCAAAACTTTTTTCAAAGAGTGCGTTGACACCCGAAGGTAAATCAGGTTTATTCGCGCCTCGTCCGGAACGCACGGCGCTCCGCCGCCGACTTTCGGGCGCACACTCTGACAGAGCGACATTGGTGCTCAAATCCGAGCATTGGAGTGGTTTTGTCTCTGGCGATCCTCGCTACGCTCTTTGACAAGTAGATTACGGAAAGAGAAACGCAGGCGGCGGTTCTTCTGCCCGCTCCGAATGGAGCGAACGGACGACCTGGTCGATACTGCGTTTCAGCCAAACACCATGCGCAATGTCAGCAATGACGTCGCGCGGTGTGATGGCGCCCGTTACGCAGTATCCTTGGAGTGATCTCTCCAAGAGAACCAGTATCCAAACTCTTCAACCTGAGAGTTTGATCCTGGCTCAGAACGAACGCTGGCGGCAGGCCTAACACATGCAAGTCGAACGCCCCTTCGGGGGAGTGGCAGACGGGTGAGTAACGCGTGGGAACCTACCTAGTGGTACGGAATAACTCAGGGAAACTTGAGCTAATACCGTATACGCCCTTCGGGGGAAA
>JBCCOV010000348.1:0-2528 GCA_039039985.1 Pseudomonadota bacterium
GCTTATACGTTCCGCAAACGCGGGCGGCCGAACGGCTACATCCTCGGCGAGGACGCCGGCGGCGCTTTCATTGCCGGTCTGCGTTATGGCGAAGGCCGTTTGTTCACCAAGCGCTGGGGCGGACGCAAAGTTTACTGGCAGGGCCCGTCAGTCGGCTATGACTTTGGTGGCGAAGGCTCGAAGGTTATGGTGCTGGTCTACAACTTGCGCCGGCCGAGCGACATGTATCACCGGTTTGGTGGTGTCCAGGGTTCCGCCTATCTGGTTGGCGGTGTCGGCGTGCAGCTTCAGACTTGGCGGCATGTGACCGTTGCACCGATCAGATCTGGTGTGGGGCTTCGGTTTGGCGCCAACGTCGGGTACCTGAAATATACGCGGCGGCCAACTTGGAATCCGTTTTGACCTGAGTGACAATCTGCGAGCGCTAAGCGATCTGCCGCAAGAGTCGGGGGCAACCGTTCGGGCGCGAGCGGAACGATGCCGAATTTGCATGGGCTGCAACCGATGTCGCATGTTATGGACCGGGCCGGAATGTATGTTGGTCGGCCGGCGGCGATTTTGTGGTGTTTGCTCATGACTGAGTTCATGGCGCGGTATCGATCAGTGGGGCACAAGGGTTTGAGTTTGTGATCACAGTCGAAACGGTGCTGCTCGTCGGGCTTGGTGTCCTGCTCGCAGGACTTCTTGGCCTTTTGCTTGCGCCAGCGTATTGGGCGCGCGCGGTTCGCATTACGACCGAACGCATTCGGGATTCGCTGCCTGTCACGGAAGCCGAGATCCGCGCTGAGCACGGGCGGCTGCGGGCTGAACGCGCACTCGTTATTCACGACCTGCGGTCTCAGTTGGAACGGCTGCGCGTTTCCTCAGCGCACACGCGCGTCGACGTCAACCGACGCGATGCCGAGATTCACGCCCTCAAGGGACGGGTGGAAGAGCTTCAGACGGCGTTGGAAGTCAACGAAAACGCCCGCCGCGTGCTTGAGCAGACAATCACCGATCGGGTTCCCGACGTCGAACGTCACCTTCGTGAAGCCCAACGTTCGCTTGAGCAACGTGAAGACGAAGTCGCACGATTGCGGATCGAGTCTGCAAAGGCCTATCGAGCGCTTCAGGAAGCTATTGACATCGGCGACAAGCAACGCGCTGAGATCGAGCAATTGAGCGAGCGCTCCGAGACGCGGGCGTACCGCAACGCGGCCGGTGTGCGAAGTGCGGACAGGGATAGTGAGCTCGCGCTGCGTGCCGAACTCGGACGGGTGACGGCACGAGCCAAGGCGCAGCGAGCAGCAATCGATGACTTGAGGGAGCGCTTGGTCGCGCACGGCGAGAAGGTTGAGTTGCCAGCGAGCCTAACGGCGAGCGACAGCGACGCAGTGGCCAATAACCTCACAAAGCCAGGACCCGTTTCCGATGACGAGGTCGAAGCGGTGACGGTTCTCGAACTGCAGCAGCAACTAGCAGCACGCGATGGAGAGATCGAGGACCTTAGGAACGCGCTCGAAGCGTTCGAGGAGGATGAGCAGGATGCGTCCGGCTCACGGCTAGGAGGGCTGATTGGCCAACGCCAGCCGCGGAACGGCCGTATCCAGTATCTCGAATCGGCATTGACCTCAGAACGCGAGCGCGTGCGAAGCCTCCGTGCGGAGTTGGTCGCATCGAACGAAAAGCTGGCGCGGCAGGCTGCGCATTTTATGGACGAACTCCGACGTCTTGGCGGGCGCCGGGGGGCGAGCACCGCTCTGCAAGCCGACGAGGCCAGTCGCCGCCAGAAGACGATATCCCAGAAACGTTCACTTCGAGACCGGATCTCCGAGGACGTGCCTGCGACGACGCCGGCGAGTTCCAATGATGATACTCCGGCAGAGGCGACGAAGACGACGCAAAAGCCGCGTCTTGTCGCAAAGGTTCAATCGGATGATGCCGACGCTGCGAAGTCAGCAGGTAGCGGTCTGATGGCGCGTATTTCAAACTTGGACGAGACGGATTGATGAAACCGCTTCGCGTATGATGGCGAGGAGTCCGCAGATGGGCTCTTGCGACATGGGAAGCAATTGCTGGACGTAAGGCGTTGAGCAGTTCTGGATCTAACGGCAAATCTGATGATCGCGGAGGCACGGCACCGTCGCAGTCCTCAGACGATGTGCCGTTGCCACCGACAGATAACATCGAGCCGGTGAAACAGCCGTTGCTTGAGATCGTCTTCCGGGCCGACGAGACCCAGGAAGAAGAAGCACCAAACCGCCAGATTGCGGGGTTTGCCCTTGGTGTCGCCTTGGCGCTGCTGGTCGGCCTTGTGCTCTTCCTCGTCCTGTCGCGCGACGGCTAGAACTTGTCGCGCCAAATCAGCTTCACGTCTTTCATTTGCGCTGTTCGCGAGTTCTTAAGTGGCGCTGTTCGCACGCTCGCAGGCTCGCGGCTCGAGCGAGTCATTACGTGCGCTACCGCTCGCTACTTGAGCGCGGGCCAGCCGTCTGGCACCCCAGGCCGCGAATGCGGCCCGGCGCGTTGCGCCGCCCCCGCGGAGGGCC
>JBCCOV010000349.1:0-2493 GCA_039039985.1 Pseudomonadota bacterium
ATGGGATTTCGCCTACGCTAGAACAGGAATTTGCGGACCAACTTATCGCGCTTGTACACGTCCTCGTAGAAAAGCGGAATGCCGTCTTCGTTGATCCAGGCCGTGAAGTAGGCGAGGTGGACGGGCATTTTGCGCTTGAAATTGACGCGCTTGCGCTCCTTACTCTCGATGATCGGAGTCACACGCGAGGGGTTCATACCGCCCTGTAGTGCGTAGAGCTTGCGAGCAAAATCCAATGGTTTGTCGACACGGATGCAACCGTGAGAAAACGCGCGACCGCTGCGGGAAAACAAATTTCTTGATGGCGTGTCATGCAGATAGACGCTGAACTTGTTGGGAAATATGAACTTCACCTGCCCCAGTGCATTCTTTGGACCGGGCTCCTGCACGATGCGGTACGGGAACCGCTTGGCCGAGACTGCGCTCCAGTCCACCGCATAGGGGTTCAGCTTCTGGGAGTTCTTGCCCCAGCCGCTGTATAGCGAGTAATTCCGTTTCACGAGATAGGCCGGATTGTTGCGGATCTTCGGGAGCATTTCTTTGCCTGCTATGGACAGCGGCACAGTCCATGTTGGGTTGAATTCTGCGTAAGAAATTTTCGACGAGAACATGGGCGATTGGTGAAACGGCTTGCCGACGATCACGCGCCGCTTGTCGTAGATTTCCGTGCCGTTCATCGTGAACATCTCGAAACCGGCCTGATTGACCAGCACATGGGCCTTGCCGAGATCGCGCGGCAGCCAGCGCCAGCGCTCGAGATTGATCGCGATCTGATCGACTCGCTCTGCTGCCGTCACGGACAGCGCGCGGAACGACGCGGGACCAGCAACACCATCTGAATCGAGGCCGTGGCGCGTTTGGAAGTGCTTTACCGCATCCACCAATCCTTGGTCGTAAAGATCGGGAAATTCGACTCCGCGCACGTCGTAACCACGAGCAGCGAGGTTTTCACGCATCTCGTTCACGCGCGGATCGGTCATCCCGGGCTTGAGCGTCGGACCTTTGGTAATCGGCTGCCAGCCGCCCCGAGCCATGAGACTGCGATAGCCGGCCAGCATCTGTCGAAGCTGCGCGTATTGCGGATGACGTGGGCGAAGCGTGGCAAGCATGGCGCTCACGCCGGTTGCCGTAGCACCCTCCAGCCACTGTGTCGCATCACGCGTCTTACGCTTGATGACAATGTTGGGGTCGGATACGGATGGCGTGGTGAAGCCGCTATACAGATCCAGCCCAAGCTTCAGGAACGCATCACTCATTGCGAGTTCCAGCTTTGCGGCATCTTTATCGCCCAACTGGCCCGAGAACCCGCGCACGCCCGCAAGATATTCATTCGGGTCCAAGCCATCGCGGTAAGAACCGCTCAATTCACCCAACAGCGCATCACCTTGCTGGTTTAGTTGGCCGTTCGTTAGCCAGATCGGCGCGTTGCCGCGACGCTCATAGGCTTCCCTCAAACTCTCCGTCGAGAACGTGCGGCCGGACCATGTCACCGTGTTGCGAGTGAGTTGCGAAGCGATGACATCAGACGTCTGCGCGGCTACCGGCTGCACGGTCATAGCTGCTGCCAAAAACGCAGCCGCAAGTGTGGTGTGCTTGAACATGGTTCGGCCCCCTTGAACGAAGCGCAGGCGCACGCCTGCAACATGGTTAACAGACTGTAACCTAAAACTTAGAGAAACCTTAAGGCGGAATTTTTGCGCTACCGAAGTTGCTCCGCAATGAAAGCTTGGTCGCTATCGTCAGCGAAGTTCGTGGGGTTATCGTCGAAGCCCAGCGGCAAAATGTGAACCCGTTTCACGTCAGCTAGGAACGGGCTGCGTTCCCCCTTCACCGGTCCGAACAGTTTGACGTCGACGGTCAAACCGCTGCGTGGCGCTTCAGTCAGGCTGCCGGACATCGTGACCACCGCCATTGGATTCGTTGCAAGATAGTCTTCACCGCTCCGATCAATCAGACTTCCTTCCAACACGGTCAGATGATCCACTGCGTCGAGACGCAAGTGCTTTATCTGTGCGTATTCATCGCTGGAAATGTAGGTGTCGAACCCTTCACGCGTCTCAGCACGGATGACGGCGATCTCCGTCGGCACGGGGAAAGCTGGATCGATCATCAAGTCGACCACTTTCAATCGTGCCAGCACACGCATTCCGTTGGCACTCCAGATGGGCGTTACCTTCTCGATGAACGTATCGTAGCCGGCCTGTCCCTGCGGTTTGATCTGGGCAAGCGCGATGAAGGTCACCGGCTCGGCCTTGGCGTGGCCTGCCCATCCCATTGCCAAGAACAACAAAAATGCCGTCAGTGATGCGCGTGCGCACTTGCCGAGTGAGACTACAATCCATAACCTTGCACTCATGACCACGCACGCGCTCCTTCTAGCTTCCGACCTGCTGCTAACCAGCGGCCGTCGGATCGTGCGCACATAAGGGGCGCCCGGCGGTCGATAGATAGCCTGCAAGCCAGCCCATGAAAATGACAGTGCTGCAGAATGCG
>JBCCOV010000350.1:0-2472 GCA_039039985.1 Pseudomonadota bacterium
CGCAACGTTTCTGCCGATGCCGTGGAAGCGGTTAATGCGATAGCCGCTGCAGCGAGGATTTTGGTGTATGTCATGGATATCTCCCTGTTTGGATTGAAAGGATGCTGCCAGCCTTTCGTGCCGGGGTCCACTGCAGGGCCTGCATTCGCAAGACAAAAATTTGATGTTTGAGAAGATCGGTCATTCAGTTCGCAGAGTCTGGTGGTCAACCGGTCGCGCGTTCTCGCGTCCCGACCATTCTGCTGAGCCCAAGCAGACCGAAACCCATCACGATAAACGCCAAACTCAACACTGCGGTGCTCGTTACGAGGCCGGATACGCCCAATTCTGGAAGATTCAGGAAAGGATAGGGGTAGAAGCCAGAGAATGACGCGCGAAACAGGATGTAGACGCAATACATAAGCGGCCATGCCGTCCACGTGATGATGTCGGATGGGCTAAATGACCGCTTTGGCGCGAAAGCCAGCCACCAGAGCAATGTCAGGGTTGGTACTGCGGTGTGGACGGCGTGGTCCGCCAGCAGTTCGAGGCCGGTGAATTCAACCAAGTGAGACAGTGCGACGTGGTAGATAATGCCGACTGCCACTATTGAAATCGTGATCGCCATCAAGAAACGTGGGCCAAACTGGACGCCGAAGACGATCAGGATCATCGCAAGACAGACCAGTCCATTGGTCAGGATCGTAAAGAATTGGGTGAGAAAGCTGAGTGCGGGGAGGGCCCCACCCAGTTCGTCCATTCTGATGACCACTCTGAATGAAATCGCCGCCACCGCGATGAGTGCGATGAAGGCACAGAGAAACCTTGCGGGCGTTCCGTATTGCGATGGATACTCATCAGACACGATCACGCTCGGTCTAGTTTGTCATCAACGCAAAGCTAGACGATTGATCGCTCTTGTTTTCAACCACGATTGTAAAATCGCCCGTAAAGGCGGGTGTCCAGCCGCATTGACTGACGCTGCTCGGATCGGTCTGCGAACAGATCAGATGGCCATTGGCATCGTAGATATACATATCTAGGTTGGCGTCGCCGCGACCTTCGGCATAGACCTCGGCGAACTTCCCGCCTTCGAAAGCGAGGTTACGGTAGCGGCGCTTGCCGCGTGGCTTGATGCGCGCCTTCGAGTAGATCGCTCCATTCACAACGCCCTTGGTCCGCGAAGCCCGGACGTCCTCTGCCAGTTCGGCCACCGTCTCGTCGCCGTTCGACATCTTGACCGCCAGATCGAGCATTTCTTCCCATGAGAGGACAAGAGCCGGCTCATCTCCGGTGTGAGCTTTACCGCCCTCCTCCTCAGACGGGATTGGCACTTCACGCAACCCAGCCTTGCGGCGTAGTTTGGCCGCTGTGATCATTGCGTAGGCGTCATTGTCCTGCCGTGCGATCTCAAAGAGCTTGTGAGACGTCACGGCCATCGAGATGCCTCCGGCAACCCGCAACGTGTCGAGCAAGCTTATGTTGGGCTTGGCATAGGTCGTGACTGGCAGGGTTAGGGCTGCGGCTGTTGCCAGCGCAAAAAGGGTCCGGCTGATCACGTTCGACATCTTCATTCACCCGTATGCATTTCACGTGTGGGATAAACGCTAGCAAAGGGCGCTCAGCCTGAGAACCGGAAACATGCTGCCTAAAGCTGCATGAATGAATTTGTCATAGGAACGCTACAGTAATTTCACCTAGACTGCTTCTAACGAACCAACTCGCCGCTGGCAGACTATGACAATTCTCATCGTCGAAGATGATCATATTACCGCAGAGGCTATGGCCGAAATAGCCTTAGAACTCGGGCATGAAGCCGTCGTGGTTGAAACATTCGACGACTGTTTGATCGCGGTCGAGCGGCACGCCCCTGACTTAGTACTTCTAGACAGGATGTTACCCGGCGGCGATGGTTTGGACGCGATCGCGAAACTGCGCCTCAAGGGCGCCGGTTGCCTGGTGATGGTTGTCAGCGCGCTGGGTCGCTCGAACAATCGTGTCGAGGGGCTGGAAAAGGGGGCAGACGATTACCTTGCCAAACCGTTCGATCCGCAAGAGCTGCGCGCCCGGATGAAAGCACTGCTCAGGCGCAATGCCGTGCAGATGACGGACAACGACTTGCTCGTTTTCCACGATCTCGAAATCCGCTTGAAGGCACGAACCGTTCACCGGTCCGGTCAGCACATCGCTGTATCGCCTAAGGAGTTCGAGCTCATCTGCTATTTCGCTGATAATGCAAACGAGGTTGTAACGCGCAAGATGCTTCTGGAGCACGTCTGGAAGCTCTCGTTCGATCCTCAGACCAACGTCGTCGACGTTCATGTCGGTCGGCTGCGGCGCAAGCTTGAGATTAATGATCTACCGCCTTTGATTCACACCGTTCGTGGCGAGGGTTACTTGTTCACGTCCGATCCGGTTGGCACATGAAGCGTTCGTCTGCGCTTTTCCGATTGGTCGCTATCATCGCTGCCACCACCACATTGCTGGCGGCCG
>JBCCOV010000351.1:0-2353 GCA_039039985.1 Pseudomonadota bacterium
CAATCGATCCAACGGATTACGCCTGTGACCCTGCCCGAGCGCGACCGTCGATCCTACGAGCTGGCAACCTTCGCCGCGCTTGATCTCAACTAACTTTGTGAGGACCTCATCATGCGATTGATCTTACTTCCTGTTTTCTTCGGTATAGCGCTTGTTGTCGCAACGTTCTCCGCGCGTGCAGCGGAGTTCGACGAAATCGGCGGCCATGTCGTCGCGACGTACGACGGACAGATGCAACTGCTGCCGATGTTGGAAAGCGACATTGATGTCAGCATTGAAGGCGATATGGCCACCGTCGCCATCACCCAGACTTTCGTGAATGACGCGCACGTGCCGATGCAGGCAGAGTATCTTTTTCCGCTGAACCAGATTGCGGCAGTCTACGGGATGGAGATGGTTGTAGGAGACGAGGTCGTCACCGCTGTCATCAAGAAAAAAGCGATGGCGGAGGCTACATTCAAGAAAGCGGCGGAAGAAGGCAAAGCAGCGGCTTTGCTGACGCAGCACCGACCCAACATGTTTACACAAAAGATTGCCAACCTGATGCCGGGTCTGCCGATAAAGGTCACGCTCCGCTACGTGCAGATGGTCCCAAAGATCGATGGCGAGCATGAACTGGTGATCCCATTGGTGGTTGGTCCGCGCTACATCGGTGCGCCCGCCGAGGACGAGATTGATCTGACCAGTGACGACGACGCGGCACCAATACAGACCAACACCTGGAACATCGGCGAAGTGCCGGCGCATCCGCCGGTCTATGGTATCGATCTTCCCGAGACATTCAGCTCCGAGCGGGTGTCGTTCGACCTGAATTTGGTCGGCGGCCTGTCGGTGACCGATTTCGGTAGCGCGACCCACCCTTTGAATGTCGAAACAAACAGTCTGGGTCTGTCGGCCAGCTTTGCCGAGGGCAGCGTGATGGACAACAAGGATCTTGTGGTTCGTTATTCTTTAGGTGGTGAGACGCTTGAGGCCACCAGCCTGTCGCACACTGATGAACGGGGGGGGTTCGTGACGCTCATGGTTGAACCACCCGCACTGCCCGACGAGGCCGCTGTCGCTCCCCGGGAGTTGGTCTTCGTGTTGGACACGTCGGGGTCGATGGGCGGTGCGCCGATGAGGGCGAGCAAACGCTTCATGGATTCCGCGTTGCGCGGCTTACGTCCCTCCGATTACTTCCGGATCATTCCGTTTGCGAACACCGCGCGCAGCTTTTCTGACAGTGCCATGCGGGCGACACCCGAAAACTTACGCGCGGGCCGTCGCTTTGTTGGCGGTTTGGATGCCGGCGGCGGCACCGAGATCGACAATGCCATCCGCACGGCTTTCGCCACACAGCAACCGGCGAATACGACGCGCATCGTTGTTTTCCTCAGCGATGGCTATATCGGCGATGAAGCGCAAGTGCTGCGGACAATCAACCAGCAGATCGGCGACGCACGTGTTTTTGCCTTCGGAGTTGGCAGTTCGGTCAACCGTTACTTGCTGGACGCAATGGCGAAAGAGGGGCGCGGCTATGCGCGCTATGTGCCGGTGGGTGCGGATCCGAATGAAGTCGCCGAAACGCTGGCCGCCGATCTGAAATCGCCGCTGCTCACTGATATCAGCATCGATTGGGGCGATCTGGATGTTTCGGATGTGGTGCCCGCCAGAATTCCTGATCTGTTTGCGGGGCAAGGCCTGCGTGTCTATGCCCGCCACGATGGCGCGTCCGAGACGGCTCGGATCACTCTCACCGGGTTTGTCCGGGGCCGGTCTGCCGAAATGCCGGTAGATCTTGTACTGACCAACAACGAAGAAGCGGCTGCATTACCTCTCGTGTGGGCGCGCAACAAAATTGCTGATCTTACGAGAGAGGTCGCCATAGGGCGAAACCCTGATTCCGCTGATGCTGAGATAACTCGGCTCGGCTTGGAGTTCTCGCTTCAGACGAAGAACACGTCTTTCCTTGCTGTGTCCGAGACGCGGGTTAACGCCACAGGCCAGGACGTGAAACCGGCCAAGGTTGCCTTGCCGAATCCGTCGGGCGTGCCAAACACAGCTTTCTCGGGTGCGTCGACCCCGGAGCCTCAGGCGATCTTCGGCTTCTTGATTTTCGCTGTGGCGTCACTGGTCGGCTTGCGGCAACGGCTTCTGTGAACGTGCTTCTGGACAAAGTAGCGCGGGCCAGTACATCGTCGGATATGTTGGCCCGTATCCTGATTGTTGATGACGATCCGCATATTCGCGATGTCGTGCGTATCGCATTGAAGTCGGCCGACTTTGAGACCCATGAGGCTGAGAACGGACAGATCGCACTCACCCATTTTGGCCGTGAAGAGTTCGATCTGGTTATTCTTGATATCGGTATGCC
>JBCCOV010000352.1:0-2314 GCA_039039985.1 Pseudomonadota bacterium
ATGTCCGCATGTTCCAACCCAAGGCCGGACGTGAGCGGATGACGCCCAAGAGCCAGCATCACGCAATCGACGTCCACAACATCGCCACTGGCGAGGTGACACCGGCGGCGGCCATCTTCCAACTCTTCGATTTTCGAGAAGACATCATGGGTGCGAACGCGAATGCCGCGCTTCTCGTATTCGGAATGCAGCATCTTGCGGACATCATCATCGAAGCCCGACAAGATCTCCTGACCGCGATAGAGTATCTGGGTATCGACGCCGAGCCCGTTGAAAATCCCTGCGAACTCGATGGCGATGTAGCCCGCCCCCGCAATCAGAACGGATTTCGGCAGTTCCGGCAGGTCAAATGCCTCGTCAGAGGTAATCGCCAGTTCATGGCCTTCAAGGTCATCGTGCCGGTTGGGCGTGCCACCCACAGCGATCAAGATCCGCTCTGCCGTAACTTCACGGTTTTCGCTGTTTAGCCAGACACTATGCGGCCCGCGCAGTTCGGCACGGGTATCGAACAATTCGACCTCGTTTCCGGTCAAACCGCGACGGTAGAGACCTTCAAGACGCGTGATCTCGTTTTCCTTGCGTGAAACAAGTGTCTGCCAGTCGAACGAAACATCACCGACTTGGAAGCCATAGCCTTCCGCATCCTCAAATTGCTCATTAAAGCTGGACGCGTAGACGTAGAGCTTTTTCGGAACGCAACCCCGAATGACGCACGTGCCGCCGTAACGACTTTCTTCGGCCAGGCCGACCTTCTTGCCCAACGCTGCTGTGCGGTTGGCGGCACGGACGCCGCCTGAACCTCCGCCTATGACGAAGAGATCGTAGTCGTAATCCAAAGCCGTACCCTCGTAAGCTGTTAGCCGCTCAGCAATAGCTCAACGGATGCAGATGTCGAACCTCAATTTGCAGGTGCGGCCAGAGCCTTATCCACATTGGCCGCTAGGTCCCGGGCAATGCCGTTTGCCCAGATACGGGCAGCTTTGTCCAATTCCCGGACAAGGATAGGCGTGGAGTCGAGATATTTGCTGCCAGTCTCCGAACCGAAGAAGTCTGAGATCTTGATCAACTCTTCCTCGGTAAAAGTGTTTGCAAACAAGCGAGCTGCTTCTCCTTCAAGGTCGCCACGACGCGGGGCCAATGCAATCGCCTGCTCATCGACGGCATTGCTAATGCGATCAGCCTGATCTGGGCTGTTAGCTGTCAGCTGGTTCTTCAAACGGGCGGACGCGCCGATCAGAATCCCGTCGAACGTATTGGTCGCCTTCGTAGCAGTAATGGCCTTACGCGCCGCAGCCATGTGGCTTTCGGAAAATTCCTGCGCTGAAACCGCACCGATTGAGGCCAGACCCATCGTCAGACCCATGATGATGCCAGCAACCGGCCGTGAAAATGTAGAGAACATAATGTCGAGCTCCTTGAAGCACTGTGCGGGCGACCCACTGGCCACCCCTTGAATTTCTGGCCATACTGCGAACCGGTCAGGTCTTGCAGGGCTTATGTTGCGTCGCTGGCGGACAAAATTTCTACACCCGTCTCACCGGCAATTATAGCGGTATCGGCAAGGCCGACGAACAGACCGTGTTCCACCACCCCTGGAATACAGGTCAACGCCACAGCGAGGCGCTGTGGGTCTACAATACGGCGAAAAGATGCGTCGAGAATGAGATGACCACCATCCGTGATGTAGGGCGTATCGGCCCCACCCCGCAATACAATGTCACCGGAAAGGCCGAGTTTGGAGGCTTCATTCTCGATGGCGTTGCGTGTTGCGGCCAATCCGAAGCGGTCGACCTCGATGGGCACCGGAAACGTTGTGCCCAATGTTTCTACAATTTTGCTGGCATCAGCGATGACGACCATCCGGTCGGACGCTGCAGCGACAATCTTTTCACGTAGCAGCGCGCCGCCAGCACCTTTGATCAGCGCAAGGTCAGGATCGATTTCATCCGCACCATCAATGGTCAGATCGAGATGAGGCGTCTCTTCCAACGTTGTGAGCGGAACCGACAGTTCTTCGCACAGTTCCCGCGTCCGCTCCGACGTCGGTACGCCAATAATCGACAAACCATCAGCGACCTTCGGCGCCAACGCGCGCACAAACGCCTCGGCTGTCGAACCGGTTCCGATGCCCAGCTTCATTCCATCCGACACGTAGTCGAGCGCAGCTTCGCCCGCCATTTGTTTGACGTTGTTCATACAAATTATCCGAACCAAACCACCCGTTTCGCGGCGCGTAGCACGACAATACCTCGCTTTGCCACCGTCGCAGCGCTTGACGTGGCGGTCTTCAACAATCAGCACCGACAAAACAAAC
>JBCCOV010000353.1:0-2310 GCA_039039985.1 Pseudomonadota bacterium
GGTCGAACAACATCTCATAAGCCGTGAGTGTTGTAAGCGGCAGCGCCGCCGCCTCTGCATGCGACGCGGTGGTGGGCTTGCGACCGACAATGCGCTCGTCAACCAGATGGAACTCCGCGTTTGTGCCCGGTCGATCAATGGCTCCGGCGTACCAGACCTCGTCACCGACCTTGACGGACGTGACCGCCTCGCCGACTGCTGCGACAGTCCCGACAGCATCCCAACCGAGAACGGCCGGCTGATCGCCGTCCGGCTCTCGCCGAACGCGGATCTTTGTGTCGACCGGGTTCACGGAAACGGCGGCAACGTGAACCAGAAGATCGCGGCCTTGCGGCGTCGGTTTTTCCATCTCGAAGTCGATCAGCGCGTCATCGCGGTCGATAGGCCCCGTCGCGCGATAGCCTACAGCTTTCATGAGTTGGCTCCCTCAAAATAGGTGTCGAGAATGGTCACGATCGCATCGACGAGGCGCTGGCATTTCGCCGGATCACGTGCGTCGGGGTGTGGCGTGGCGAAGCGCCCGCTATCGTTGTCGAAATACGCACCGTTCGCGTCGGCAAATGCGTCTGAGAGCGCGGCGCGCTTGAGGACATCTGCGCCGACGCTGACGTCGTTGCCGGCGATACCGAAGCCCTCCCGGACCATCTTGGTAGCCAACAATGATCCGGGGTTCAATGCGATCACGCCCGGGCCATCCTCGCGCTTGTCCGCCATGGCCCGCGACCACATGGCAATCGCTGACTTGCTTTGCGCATACGCCTCCATGTCATCCACCCGCACACGGCCGGCGAGGGCGTCCAAGTCGACCGCCGCCTGCGCAGCGGAGGACACGTTGACGACGCGACCGTCAGCCCCCATCAGCGGCAGCAGCTTTTGCGTCAGCAGGTATGGCGCAATCGCATTGACGACAAACCGCACGTCAAGGCCGTCTGCTGTCACAGGATGACCCGTCTTGAACACACCGGCGTTGTTGATCAACACGTCCAGATGTTCGCACCGCGCGCGTATGGCTTCCGCGAGCGCGCGAACCGCTGACAGATCTGCAAGGTCTGCAATGACCGGCTCCACCGGGCCGGCATTCGGGGCACTGGACACGGCCTTTACGGCGTCTGCCAGCTTCGATTGATTGCGACCGTGCAATAGCAGCTGGTGTCCTTCGGCCGCCAGAGCCTTAGCCGTCTCAAGGCCGATGCCATCACTCGCGCCGGTAATCAAGATTGTCTTCATTGCTGCACGCCTCCCAGCCTGGACATACCGGTCACGCAAGGTCGTCCTGACCTTCGATTAGCACATGATGGCTCACCGAACCGTCCGCGCGCGCCTTCAAATGTGGCACGTAGTCCGGGTCATTCATGAAGGCAATCGCGGCCTCTCTCGACGGCCATTCGAGAACAATGCGCAGGCCGACTCTATCACCGTCACCTTCAAGACGTTCGTGATTGCTTGTGCGGGCGAGATATCTGCCGCCGTGTTTTGCAACCAAAGCGTTGGCGGCCGGCAGGTACGCCGGGATCCAGTCTTCGCTCGTCGGCGTGACAGCAAGAACGGAATAGTAGGCCATTTGGTCTCCAATCAGGGTACGGCCCCAACACGCGTCAGGCGATGCGTATCATTTCGCTGAGTGTGAATTTTGCGACCGCACCCTCGGTTGCGGCCATGTAGGCGGCAAGGTGGGGCGCGTTCATGTGCGCCTGCCACAGGTCCCTGCTCTCCCAGTTCTCGTAAAACAGGAAGTGCGCGGGATCGTCGTTGTCCTGGTGCAGGTCGTACTGCAGACACCCCTCTTCAGCGCGCGTGATTGTAATCAGCCGCTCCAGTTCGGCTTTGACCAGTTCAACTTTGTCGGCCTTGGCATGAATATGCGCGACGATTGTGAGTTTCGGCATCCGGCCGCTCCTTGTGCTGAGCCTGCCGTCGAGCTATGCGCTTAAGTGCAAAATGCCAAGTACGCACCTTTCTGTGCAGTAGGCACAGAATGTATCCTGTGGAGGCAACATGCGGTTTGAGCGTTACGACTGTTCACGCGGGTGCCCGGTCGAGGCTGCGCTGGAGCGGATTGGCGGAAAATGGAAGGGCGTCGCGCTTTATCACCTGCTGGAGGGCCCAAAGCGCTACAACGAATTGAAGCGCGATGTCGGTAACGTCACGCAACGCATGTTGACCAAACAGTTGAGAGAGCTTGAGGCCGACGGTCTTGTTGCGCGCAAAGTCTTCCCGGTCGTACCGCCGCATGTCGAGTACAGCCTCACTCCGCACGGCCGGTCGCTTGAACCGATCCTGCTGGCATTGCGAGACTGGGGGGAAGCGCAC
>JBCCOV010000354.1:0-2267 GCA_039039985.1 Pseudomonadota bacterium
AGGCCGTCGTCCGCCTCCAGGTCGGCAACCGGGTCCAGGACAAGCACAAGCCGCGTCTCCCCGGTTCCCTCAATCGGCGGCGATCGGTGCAACACGCGCGACGCAGCACCCGGCCAAAGCGTGCCGCGCAAGATCATCGGCGCACCGGTCGGCACGTCACTCACAACGTGCGGCTCCTTGCCGTCGGTTGAGACACCATACTGCGTCCCCCGACCGCGATAGGTGCAGATCAGGCGGGCCTTCACCGCGTCGACGTGAAACTTCCGGCACGCATTGGTCGAGATCGCATCAAGGCGCAGCCGTACATAGGGCGACGACATGATACCGGCAAATACCGTTGCCATCTTTGCGACATCGTCCGCCAGCGTTTCGCGCGCGGCGCATTCCGCCCACCCACAAGCATCCAGGAGCCGCACCATTTCCGCGCGGACACCATCCGGCCGCAACGACTGCCGGGTTCTAGGCAACTGCTCCGGCGGGCACGCGTCGATCCAAGACTGAAAGCCCTCGTCCAGACACCGGTGCCATATGGCCGCCCCGCACCCGGATTCGTGGATCGCCGCCAATCCACTTGCCGACGACACGAAACCGACCGGGACGTCTTGAACAACGCCGCCGTCCATACTCACGCCGCTTCGTCCGCGCGGCGCCACATTGGGAACGGGTCAGGCAAATCCGGCAGCGCGTCCGGCCCCGGTGCAAGCATCTCGGGAACAAGGCACGAATCCAGCGTGGCCTTCAGTGCGCCCCAATCAATCCCGGCGCCGATGAAAACAAGCTCCTGACGGCGATCGCCCCAGGGTTCCTGCCAATGGGCCGCCATATAGGCGCGCGCGCTGTCGTGGTCCGGCCAACGTTCCCTTGGAACAGCCGCCCACCACGTGCCAAGGGGCTTCACAGAGGATAGGGCGCCCGCCATCGAAAACTCGGCAACCCAGTCTGGCCGCGTCGCGATCCAAAAGTGCCCCTTGGCCCGAATGACGCCCGGCAGATCGCCATTCAGCACGTCCAGGATCTTCTCGGGCACAAACGGCTGCCGCGCGCGGTAGACAAAGCTGGCCACGCCGTATTCCTCGGTCTCCGGCACGTGGTCCGCAAAACCGTACAGCTCCTTGGCCCACATCGGATGCTCATGCGCCTTCTCGAAATCGAAAAGCCCGGTGTCCAAAATCGCCTCGCTGGCAACGTCCGAATGATTGGTCTCGATAATCTTCGCGTCCGCGTTCAATGAGCGGATGATTTGCCGCGCGGCTTTCGTCCGCTCCGGCCCGGCATCGGCCACCTTGTTCAGGATCACAACATCCGCAAACTCGATCTGCTCGACCAGCAGGTTCACCAAGGTGCGCTCGTCGTCCTCGCCAAGCGTTTCGCCCCGGTCTGACAGGAAATCGTGGCTCGAGTAGTCCGCCAGCAGGTTCACGGCATCCACCACAGTCACCATTGTGTCCAACCGGCTGACGTCCGATAGGCTCTCCCCGTACTCGTCGCGGAAGTCGAATGTGGCGGCAACAGGCAGCGGCTCCGAAATGCCTGTCGACTCGATCAGCAGATAGTCAAATCGCCCGTCTTCAGCGAGGCGACGCACCTCGTCCAAAAGATCATCCCGCAGGGTGCAACAGATGCACCCGTTCGACATCTCCACCAGCGTTTCATCGGTGCGGCTCAACTCGGTATCGGCGCGAACAAGGTCGGCGTCGATGTTCACCTCGGACATGTCGTTGACGATCACAGCGACACGACGACCTTCGCGGTTGTTCAAAACCCGGTTCAACAGCGTGGTCTTTCCGGCCCCCAGAAATCCGGACAGGACAGTAACGGGAAGGCGCTTATCTGGCATAACGATCTCCGGCTGGCTTGAAGCGTGATTCTGTAACATACGGCCCGGATCGGAATACGCAACTCGAAGAGTTACGAGACCCGCCACGCCACGAAATCGCAGGCAAAACGCGAAAAGCCTCGCCCGCAATCATGCGGGCGAGGCAAGTCTTAGAGCGTTAGGTCTGGGTTAAGCCGCGGTCGTCCGGATCCAGATTTCAACCCGACGGTTGATGCGGCGACCAGGGTTGTCGACGTTGCACGCGGCGGGGCTCAGCTCACCAAAGCCTTCCGCATCAATCGACAAGTCCGCCAGGTCTTCACCACCGGCACGCAGGATCTCTTCCATCACTTGGCGTGCGCGATCCTTGGAAAGGTTCATGTTGCTGTCGAACGACCCAACCGAGTCAGTGAAGCCAACGACAAGAACCTCCGACCCGGGCGCTTCGTTC
>JBCCOV010000355.1:0-2245 GCA_039039985.1 Pseudomonadota bacterium
GAAATGGGGCAGGGAACGACAACCGGCCTGGCAACGATCATTGCCGAGGAGCTGGATGCCGATTGGGCCGACGTGAAGGTCGAATTCGCACCGGCGAACACAAAGATCTACGCAAACCTGCTGTTTGGCGCTCAGGGTACCGGCGGTTCGACGGCGATTGCCAACTCCTTCGATCAGTACCGCCAGGCCGGCGCCATGGCACGCGATCTTCTCGTTCGCGCCGCGGCGAAAACGTGGAATGTACCGGCCTCCGAAATCACGGTATCATCGGGAGCACTATCGCACGCCTCCGGGAAATCATCGCGCTTCGGTGCATTGGTCAAGACGGCCACAGAGCTTGTGCCGGCAGCCGAACCAAAACTGAAGTCGCCGAGCGACTACAAGCTGATCGGCAAGGAGGGTGTCCCGAGAAAGGACAGCGTTGCGAAAACGAATGGCACGGCCAACTTCTCAATCGACGTTAAGCTCGATGACATGGTGTACGCTGTCGTCGCGCGTCCGCCCCGGTTTGGTGGCAAGGTCAAGTCATTCGATGACAAAGGTGCTCGCGCTGTTAAAGGTGTGGTCGACGTCCAGCAGATCCCGCAAGGCGTGGTGGTCTACGCAAAGAACACATGGGCCGCAATCAAGGGTCGCGACGCGCTTGAGGTGGTGTGGGACAATGATGGGGCGGAAGGCCGCTCCAGCGATGCCATCATGGCTGAGCACCACGCCAAGCTCGACGAACCCGGCCGCGTGGCACGCAATGATGGTCAGGCCGATGAGGCACTGGCGGGCGCGACCAAGAAGATCCGCGCAGACTTCTCGCTTCCATTGCTTGCGCACGCGCCAATGGAACCTTTGAACTGCGTCATTCGGGTGAATCTCGACAATACGGCGGCCGAAGTTTGGGATGGGTGCCAGTTCCCGTCACTGGCGCAGCCAACGATTGCCCGGATACTCGGGATGAAGCCGGACCAGGTCTTCATCAACACGGTCTACGCTGGTGGATCATTTGGCCGCCGGGCGACGCCGACATCCGACTACCACGCACAAGCGGCTGAAGCGGTGAAAGCGATTGGTGGTCGCTATCCCGTCAAACTCATGTGGACGCGGGAGGATGACTTGCGCGGCGGATACTATCGCCCGATGTTCGCCGAACGGATTGAGGCCGGAGTCGACGAAGCCGGGAAACCGGTCGCCTGGAAACACAGCCTCGCTGGTAAATCCATTCTGATCGGCACGTTCTTCGAGAATGCGCTGGTGAAGGACGGAATTGACTCAACGTCTGTTGAAGGCGGCAACACGCTTCCTTATGCCATCCCGAACCTTCGCGTTGACGTGCGCAACACGGAAATGCCGATACCAGTGCTGTGGTGGCGTGCGGTGGGCCACACCCATACGGCGTTCACGACTGAGATTGCAATCGACATGCTGGCGGAGGCTGCCGAACAAGACCCGGTGGCCTTTCGCCTAAGTCTGCTTGAAAAACATCCACGCCACGCCGGTGTGCTCAAGCTTGCGACTGAGAAAGCCGGATGGGGTACGGCCCTGGGCAAAGGTCGCGGCCGTGGCGTTGCCGTCCATGAGAGCTTCAACAGCTTCGTCGCCCAGGTCGTGGAGGTGACCGCCAACGCCGACGGCGAAATCAAAGTTGATCGCGTCGTTTGCGCCGTCGATTGTGGCATCGTCATCAACCCGGACGTTGTGCGTGCACAAATGGAAGGTGGCGTCGGCTACGGTCTTGGCGCGGCGATGCGCAACAAGATCACGCTGACGGACGGCCAGGTTGATCAGGAGAACTTCCCGGACTACGAGCCGCTACGGATTTCAGACATGCCCAAGGTCGAGGTGCACATTGTCAATTCGACCGAGAAGCCAACGGGCGTCGGCGAGCCGGGCGTACCGCCCATCGCACCGGCGCTCGCCAATGCGATCTTCGCTGCTACCGGCAAGCGGATCACGTCACAGCCGTTCACCGATTCGGACATCACGTTCGCATCGTAACCGGTGATGGTGAGAGGAGGGGACAAACGCTGGTGCGAATTGTCCCCGTCTTTCGTTTGCGCTGTTCGCACGCTCGCAGGCTCGCGGCTCGAGCGCGGGCTATCCTGCGAGGGCGATCCCAGGCTGGCACAGCCGCGAGCGATCAACAACCAGCGCTGACTATCCTTCAAGGACGGTATCCAGGCCGCGACCGCGGCCCGGCGCGTGGCGCCGCGCTCGCGCAGGGCCTGGCGGTGCGGTCGGAACGGCCCGTGAGCGA
>JBCCOV010000356.1:0-2220 GCA_039039985.1 Pseudomonadota bacterium
ACCGCAAATATCTCTTGTATCTGGCGGTCCGTGAAGTGGCGCCTCAGTTCCTCGATATGGGCCGCTGTCACACGCGACGGGAGGCGCGCCGCGTCTCTTGCTACGCGCATCGCAGCCTTCATTGCCGGTGTCACGGACTCGGAGCGTTCGAAGTCCAAGAGAGATTGGATGTGTTCCAGGATTTTTGGCAGGTCATCTGCTGGAACTGTGTCTTGGAAATATTCGTCTTCGGTGTAGTCATAAATCCCGAATGCGCCGTGCGCCTGGCAATGCACGCACCCGCTGGCGAGTTGGTAAACGAGGAAGATTGACCAGATCTCGTCAAAATCCATCGTGCGCTCTGTTTGGAGGATGTAAGCGTCCATCGCTAGTGTGCCGATTGCAGCTTGGCGCGGCCAATTGGTGTCGAGCCGTTGGCGGTCACTGTACGATGTATTCGAATTTATGGGTTTTGCTGGTTCAAAGTATGCATAGTCATATGCCGCCACATCGAACGGTGGCACATCTGGTGCAGGAACGTTCCGCTTACGACTATCGTCGCCTTCCCAGGCGAGGACGGAGGTCGGCGAGGCATCAAAGGGCTCCTCAATCCCGTCGCGGTCGCCGTCGAACGTTAAAGTTGGGACGTCATAGCCGGTAATAAAGTTGACCCAGTCCGAGGTTAGCGTTGGCTCAACTGCCCCCAGATCATTGCGCTGCCAGGTAGAATCAATTTCGCCGACCGCCTCCTTTAGGGCATTCCCGACAAAGGGATTGGCGCGCTGCTCCTCAGATGTGGTGCTTGCGTTTCGCCCAGCACCCCATCCGACGCTTGCTAGGTTCTCGGTGGCCCAGTCGAGCGTCTCTTGATCGGTCGCAATGGGAAGCACAGCGTCGTGCGTGGCAGAGGCGTTGTTGATCGATGCAAGTTGCATCAGTTCGGCAATTTGACGATCCGTATAATTGGTACGCAACTGGGCATGAACGTCTGGAGACGACATGATTGGGTATCGCCCCATGGTCTCAACGTAGCTGAACGCTGCCTTGAGGCGTGGATCATCGAGATTATCAACGTAGTCTGATGAAAACAGAGCTTGGATTTCGTCAACGGGCACACCCATTTGGGACAGTTGATAGGCACTCCGTGCTGTATGGTGACCGCTCTCTGCAAGGATCATCTGACGAAGGGTCAGTCGCCACTTCGTTTTGGCGTCGAACATCGCATCGGCGTGGATCATCGCGTCGGCGGTCAGCAAGGCATTGTAGAAGTCACGCAGGTTGCTGATATCGATTTTATGCCGGTCATAAAATGGCTTGGCGGCGTCAGTTGCTGGTACGGGTGGCGCTTCCGCGAGTCCGACTGAGGGCATCATGAGCGAGGCCAGGACGGTTGTAGTTTGCAATATGGCTCTAATTCGCATCGGTCTATTTTCCCTCGTAGAGCGTTTCAAACATTCCGTTAGGATTGGGGGCATGGCTCGGCACCAGTTGAAGGACATCCCAGTGTTCGGTGATTTTGCCTTCGGCATCGAAGAGATACATATCGACAGCCGCCATTCCCTTGTCGTCCGGGCTTGTGTTATCGAGATTGCGGAAGTTCACGTGCGCCATTGCTGAATTGCCAACCACAATCACTTTGTGCACGTCGATCGCGACGGGATATTCGTCGACAGAGCCTTTGAAGAGCATCGCGAGAGGCTGTCGCCCGTTTGGTAGCATTGTGCTGTGCTGAATGTAGCGGTCAGAGACGTATTCACCGACGCTTTCGATCGTCGGCCGCGTGGCGAGCAACTTGTAAAAATCGATGATGCGCTCGGCTGTGGCGCGATCCTCTTCGTTGTTAACGATGATGTGCGTCTCAAAGTTTTGCGGGATGGTGTTGCGGTAGATGAACCCCTGGTCTTGCGATCGTGTGGGCGGAGCAAAGGGATCTTTTTCTTGTGCTTGTGCACCGAGCTCAGACGCCAGGAGAACTATAAGACCACAGGCGATCGTTTTGATCCGTCTCGTTAACATCGTGTGTTTCCTTCTGGGTGCATCAGATTATGGGGACTGCATCAGCATTGGCAGGTGTCGAACCGGCTGCTGAAGACCGCCGTGATTAATCGAACAGGTCGCGTGCTACGTCTGCGACAAGCTTCGGATTCTCGGCCTGAATGAAGTGGTTGGTGTCCACGATCAGCACTTTGCCGTTAGGCACCTTGTCTGCCGTTTCCCAGTATTCCTCTGGCCGCTGTCCGG
>JBCCOV010000357.1:0-2184 GCA_039039985.1 Pseudomonadota bacterium
GGGCACGTGTCGCAATCGCGGAAGGTGTCGCCCGCAACTTGCGCCTCTGCCGATCCCGCCAGCAACGCCAAGACCAAGCCGATCATTCCCTTGCCTCCCTCATCACACGAACCCCATAAGTGTTGAACGGCACGTTGGTCGCATTCGAGATCCGCTTTGTCATCCGCAAATCCGACGGTGGGCTTGACCAGCCGCCGCTCAGCAGCACCCGTTCTTCACACCCCGTATCGAGGCAGTCGGTCGTCCAGATCCAGACATTGCCCACGGCGTCGAGCAAGTTGAACGGGTTCGCCGGATAAAGCCCAACGGGTGTCGTGCCTTCTTCGTCAAGGCTGCGCCCGCAGCCAAAGCAGTTGGCGCGATCGCGCCCTATTTGCTGACCCCACCAATAGTTCGTCGCCGTATTCGCCGTGACCGCATAGGTCAGCTCATCCGCGGTCGGCAGCCGGTAAGGCACCCCGGCTTTCTGCGACAGCCATGCCGCATAGGCTTGGGCACCCTCAAACGTCACGCACACAACGGGATGATCCGCGCCCTGCTCGAAGCCCGGAAAATTCCATTTGCATCCCCAACCGTCGTTTTGGTAGCCCGTGTCTTCCACGAAAACCCGGAACTCAGCCAGCGTCACTGGCGCGCGACTTATCTCTGCGCCATCCGGGAGGATGACGACCTCCGGGCAAACCGGACAATCCCGCTCTGTGCGCAGCTCCGGTGTTGGCAGCAGAAGCTGGGCCGACGCGCCGGACGCCCAAAGGAAGGCGACTATGGCAAAAGCGGCCCGCATCATTCCCCAAGGCTCCGGAGCACGGGTTCCGCCCCTTCGACACCCAGCGTTACGGCAACTGTCAGGAGGCTCCGCGCCTTTGCGAGGTCACGGTCTCCGCCCCGCCCATCGCGATAGAGAATGCCCAGGTTCGCCATCGCCAACCCGTTGCCACGGTCGGCCGCCCGGTCCAGCCACTCGCGCGCCATGGCTTCGTTCTGGCGCAAACCGTAGCCCGAGGTCAGCATAATCCCCGTCGCCGTAAGCGCATGGCTATCGCCCAACGCCGCCGCGTTCAGGATCAGGTCGACGGTTTGCTCGGGTGACAGCCGCCCTGTCTGCGGCGCCCCGATCGTTGCCTGATAGTTCCGGATCGCCGACTTGGTGGGCCGGTCCAATACACCCGAGATGTCTCCTACCGGATGACCAAGCGCATCCAGCCCGTACTGGACAAACTGCACCGGCATCTTGGAAACGCGCCGCTTGACCTCTCGCTCCAGCTCAGCCTTGCGCACCTGGTCGCGCGGTTGGCCTGTGACAGTGCCAAGGATCTCTTGCGCCCGCTCTGCGGCTGCCTGCCGTTGCTCCGCAAGGTCGCGGAACAAGCTGTTCGGATAGATCTCCAGGAACGTCGCGAAATCCGTCGGTGCGACGGACGTTTCAATCGACCTCCAATGCATCTCTTCCAGCGATAGCTCGTTTCTCGCAATCTCGTCGCGGAGGTCCTGAAGCTCTTCAGACGCAATCTCCGAGAACACGCCAGTGGGGTAGTCAGTCAGAAACGCCTCCCACGCCGCCTCGCTCTCGGCCGCACGCGCCAGGATAAAGCTCGTCCGCTCTTCATTAGCGCGCTGATCCATCTGTTCCAAAGCGTCGATCTTCATCTGTGCGACAGACGCAAACGTTCCATCCGGAAAGTCCCTAAGGTACGCCGCATAATCCTCACGCTGGACGCTTTCGGAAATGGCCTGCCACGCCTCGGTCTCATTGCGTTGCTGGCTGTCCAGCCGCTGCAACGTGCTGTCCTCATCGAAATAGAACCGACCGATGAGGGAGTTGTTTTCCCACGGCAATTGCCGTTGTCCCGTCGCCTCGAACACATCCTGCCGGACGTCGGCCATCATCAGGCGGATGTCGATGTTCGGCGTGTCGATATGTTCCAACAGCGCTGTCGTGAACGGGCTGTTCCGCCCATGCCCGTCATAGGCGACGTTCCCCGGCGCCGTCGCATAGGCGATGTAACTGCCCCCGGCGGCCCTGATCCGGGCCAGGCCCTTTGAGAAACCGTTCCGCTGTTCCCCCACCGGGATATCGCTGGTGAGCGGGTTGTCGCGGCAGGCATCGAGGAACACGAGCGTGGTTTTCGAGAACTGGTTCATCAGACCGACAATCCGGTTCACGGTGATCGCCTCTTCGGCGAA
>JBCCOV010000358.1:0-2031 GCA_039039985.1 Pseudomonadota bacterium
CTTGACGACAGTCGGCACGGCACATGTCGCCACGTATGCGCGCGCGGCTTCGGCATCGGAGAATCGGCGGTAGTCGGCCGTCGGAATCGCAAATTCGCGGCAGAGGTCTTTCGTGAAGCCTTTCGACCCTTCGAGCTGCGCGGCCGCACGACTTGGGCCGAACACGCGCACGCCAGCGGCGATGAGAACGTCGGCCAATCCAGCAACGAGCGGCGCCTCCGGGCCGACGACGACAAGTGCGATCTCGCGGTCTTTGCAGAACGTGACGATCCCATCGTGGTCATCGAGCTTGAGGTCGACGCACGTCGCACAGGCTGCGATTCCCGGGTTGCCCGGCGCACAATAAAGGTGATCGAGCCGTGGACTGGTGCGGATTTTCCACGCCAAGGCGTGTTCGCGACCCCCTCCACCGAGCAGCAGGACATTCATGCGAGATCTCACTCATCAGGGTTTCGTCTCAGTGCGTCGTTGGGCGCACCCGACACGCTTTCAACAGACTGCGTTCACGGGTGCGCCGCGATGACGGGTTAATCGTGTATCATGTTGCGGGATGGAGATAATCCCGAACGTCGACTGCTGACGCGCAAAAGGCGCTTGCTGTTGACAGAATGATAGTGCTCAAGTCCCGCCGGATCGTTTTCGGCCTCGTGATTGAATTGGCAGTATTGAGAAGGGCAATCTGTACTCTTGGCAAAACGCCCAACACAACAACCGGATAGTCAGGCCGCGGCTGGCGCCAGCAACGTCGCCGAGTTTTCGGTCGGACAACTCGCGCAGGCGATCAAGCGAACGCTGGAAGACGGCTTTGGTTACGTGCGCTTGCGCGGTGAAATCTCCGGTTACCGTGGCCCGCATGCGTCCGGCCACTGCTACTTCGCGTTGAAAGACGATAAAGCCAAAATCGACGCCGTGATCTGGCGCGGTGTGTTCGGAAAACTGAAGTTTCAGCCTGAAGAAGGTATGGAAGTTGTCGCGCAAGGTCGCGTGACAACCTATCCGGGATCATCAAAGTACCAGATCGTTGTCGAGGCGCTTGAGCCGGCCGGTGTCGGCGCGTTGATGGCCCTGCTGGAGGAGCGCAAACGGAAGCTTGCTGCCGAAGGTCTGTTCGACGAGTCGCGCAAACGTCCGATACCCTTTTTACCGCGTGTTGTCGGTATCGTGACGTCGCCAACCGGTGCCGTGATTCGCGATATGATGGCCGGCTTTGAAGAGCGGTTTCCGGCACATGTCATTGTCTGGCCGGTTCGGGTGCAAGGCGAGACGTCGGCCGCCGAAGTGGCCGCTGCGATCCGCGGGTTTAATGCGCTCACGCCGGATGGTCCGATACCAAGGCCGGACACTCTGATTGTCGCGCGTGGCGGTGGCAGTCTCGAAGATCTCTGGAGCTTCAACGACGAGCAAGTCGCACGCGCTGCAGCGGACAGCGACATACCTTTGATCTCGGCTGTGGGCCACGAAACGGACTGGACGATCATCGATCTTGTCGCCGATGCGCGGGCACCGACGCCGACCAAGGCTGCGGAATGGGCTGTGCCCAAGTATGCGGATTTGCTCGTACAACTTGGCGATTTGCGCCAGCGGATCGGGTCGGCAAGTGTTCGGCTGATCACGTCATATCGGACACAGCTTAAGGCGGCCGCACGCGGCTTGCCCCGGCTGCAGGAGTTGTTGGCAGGGCCGCGTCAGAGATTTGACGCCGTCGACCAGAGGTTGGGGCGCGCGCTTCAGGCAAACACACGTGAACATGGTGGGCGGTTGGCCAAAGTCTCGGCGCGCCTGCAACCGCGGCTACTGTTGTCACGTCTGGAGCGCAACAGTGAGCGGCTTGCGACAGTATCTGAGCGTGCAGCGCGCGCGCTTTCGCATCGGATTGTGTTGTTGCGCCGATCGCTGATTGGGACCGGGAAACTGCTTGAGACCCTGAGCCATCGGAATGTTCTCAATCGCGGGTTCGCCTTGGTGACGGACGGCAGCGGCAAGCCCGTTCGGTCTGTCGCGACACTCCGCAGCGGTGACCGGATCGGGCTC
>JBCCOV010000359.1:0-2003 GCA_039039985.1 Pseudomonadota bacterium
AATTGCCCAGTCTGTCTTTGCTGCGGCCAGCACCAATGACCGGTATTCCCGCCGCGAAGCAGCGCACATAACTACGCAGATGCAGCGATTTTCGTGCTGCGTGCGCGTGCGGCGAGAAAAAGCAATGGCCGGGTCGGGCTCTTCGCAGCCATTCGCCGCGCGTCGCTTGAAAGGCTGCTTCGGCGATCAATGCGGTGGAGGCGTGCTACTATCAGACGGGTCCAGGCTAGCTCTTCTTTGCATCTGCCAGCCGTTGTGCCCGGGCTTTTTGTGCTTCCATACGCGCCGCTGTCCCAGTTGAAGCTGGAGTAGAATTGGCTGGTGCAGAGTTGTTTGCTGGTACCGAAGACCCTCCTCGGTTTGGCATGCTCTGAAGTCCAAGAATTTGCCGTCCGCGCAAAGCGGCGTACTCGATCGCCGAGGCCGTACCGACGTTGTAGCGATTGTATGCTTGCTGACTGCCTGAAGCCGCTCTGCCGAAGACATAGGCACCCGCCAATCCGCTGGAAAGCGCAGGCATCACGATGTTTCCGGAAATTGCTCTAACAAGAAATGGCGTCGCGATTATGAAGCCTTTCGCCATGAAAATCATCATGAAGAAGGGGACAACGGCACCTATGGTTGAGGCGCTATCCGGATCGCCGAGTTCGGCAATCAATGCGTTTGAGACACCTATGATTGTGGCGAACACCCCCGCGATAACGACGGGATAGATTCCGAACGAAATCAAAGCCGATAGCCAGCGTGCAAAATAATCCTTGGTCACATCGAACAGTGTCAGGAATATCATGATTGGAGCGATTCCAACCAGAAGCGCAATCATCAGGCGTGCTGCGATCAAAAAGAATGCGGCGAGCCCACCAAGAAGCGATAGGAGCACGGTCCCAACGACGCCCATAACCGCCCCAGCCATCCAATGCATACCGTCACCGATGGTGTTTAGGTACTCCGAGAATTCCGCAATTATGCCGTCGAACGCCTCAGCAAATGTGCCTGATGGTCCTGGCGTGCCGCCGCCAACGGATGCGACCAGCGCTCCTGCGATGCTGTCGATGCCAGTAAGCACTGCCGTCGAGAAAGCGTTGAACTGGATCCAATTGGTCGCGAAAACACCGACAAGTATGAGTTTGACAGCCAACCAGAAGGCTGTCCGACCGTCCATTGAACGTACCTGAAAAGCCATGTTGATGATTACCAAGATTACCAAGAGCGTGATCGAGACCAGAAGGATGCTGCCAACCGTTGATGCAACCGCGCCAAACTGCGTCTCTGCCGCGTCTTCAAGATATCCATCTGCAGTCTCAACAAAGAAGGTGACGATGCTCATAGTTCAATCCCAGTTGCCTTGGGTTTGGCAGAGTTCGCGTACCTTTGCGCGATTTGCAGCAATCGATGAGCGGTAGGTCTTGGTGGCCTGTTGGACTTCGTACTGGTCGTCGATGCGAGAGTAGTTTTCCAGATAATAGTCGACTGCGACGTCCCAACTCGGAAAGCGGACTTCACAGGTGCAACGACCCGTGTCGACAATATCTTGGAAAGCCGCAGCCCGGTACATTCGCTGTACTAGGATCCTCTTATGTGACTCTCGAACATCCAAGTCAGCAATGATCTCTGGCTCGCTTGGACGGTTTGGGCAAACTTCGCTGGTTTCGACGGCTTCTGGAACCAGTTGAGCGAATGCGGTTCCGGCAAGAATGCACGGGATAACGAAAATGGTTGCGAAACGAGCCGTCATTGGGCGGCCTCAAGTTCAATCGACGGCCGCTCACGTTTGAGGAAGACTGTGAAGTTGGAACTATTCACTGAAGTTCCTACTACAGAGACGACTTCGTAGCCCGCGGCGCCCCATTCACGCAGCGTTTCTTGCATTCCAGCAAAGCTCTTCTTGTCATTCGCATCAAACGTCAGGACTTCGTGTTCAAAGGTCTTCATGTTGCATTTCCTCCCGTCTGTCCGGGCAAATAGAATTCCGTGATCCCACGATCGCCTGCATGGCGCGCGGC
>JBCCOV010000360.1:0-1959 GCA_039039985.1 Pseudomonadota bacterium
GCCGTCCGCGTCCTTTGTGCGGGTGCTGATCTTCAAGCGCGATACAGCGCCAATCGACGGGAGCGCTTCACCGCGAAACCCCATGGTCTCGATGGACAAAAGGTCCACATCGCCGTCGTCGGTCGCCGTTAACTTTGAGGTTGCGTGGCGCTCCAGCGCGAGAGGCAATTCCGAGGGCAGCATGCCTATGCCGTCGTCGGTCACGCAAATGAGACGCCGACCGCCCTCTTCGAGCGCCACGTCGATCCTCTGCGCGCCTGCATCGATGGCATTCTCGCACAGCTCTTTCACCACCGCGGCGGGCCGTTCGATCACCTCGCCCGCAGCGATCCGGTTCACCGCACCGGGCGGCAGCCGGTGGATGGAGGAACGGGGTGTTTGGCGGTCCTGATCAGCCGGGACCACAGACGAAGGGCTCACAGCAGCTTGCATTGCTCTTTCCTATGGGGAGTCGCGGCCAGTCCAACCGGGTTCCAAGGGCGCCAACGCCTGAGCTTGTCGAGCTACGGCCCAGGTAAATCAAGCGAATCTGGCTGGCGTTAACCAAGTCTCTGAAAAAGTGAATTTTTTCTTGTTTTCATGTTTCAAAATCGAACAAAATACGTTATTCAATAACAATTGTTCAGAAACGGAGATGAAGGGGGTTTACCATGTCTCTGAAACGCTCGGCGCTTGTAGCGTCGGCCACAGCTGCCGCCTTAATGGCTGCGGCCACTGCCCAGGCTGCGACGATCGATTTCTCGACGCCTGGCGGTAACGGTAATGTCATTCTCGCGAGTGACTTGTTCAACGTTCTTAGCCTGACTGTTGATAGCGCAGGCTCTGAAGACACATTGATCACCTTCGACACCAATCTTGCTAGTGCTGAAGATCCTGATCTTGTGGCACCGTTCGACGATCCGAACACGGTCGGGTTCGATAACGAAACTGGCCTTGGCTCGATCGCCATCATTTCTGAAAGCGCCACCTATGTGCCGCCAGACGATGAAGCAAGCGGCGGTAAAGTGACCTTCGTCTTCGACAAATTGGTCACGCTGAAAAGCACGACCTTTGTTGACACAAAGTCCGGCACCGTGACCCTTCTCGACATCGATGGAGTTCCGCTGACCATCAATCCCTTCGACATCCCCGATGTTGACACGGATGACACCACCAACCCTAATCAGTTCTCCAAACTCGTGTACGGAGATATTAGCGGTGTCAAAACGATGATCATCGAGCTTGGTGAGAGCGGTGGTTTTGACAATATCGTTTTCCAACCCGTCCCCGTTCCCGCGGCCTTGCCGCTGTTCCTCGCGGGGGTTGGTGGCCTTGTCGTTGCACGCCGCAAGCGGCAGGCCTGAGCTGACAGCGCCCTGGCTTTCGCGACCAATCTCCCATGGGTTGGTGAGCAGCTAGAGCCGGGATGTGACAGCTTCTAACCAGAGCGCCTCGGCCACGGTTTCCTGGCCGGGGCGTTCTTCTGTCCACTGATCGCGCGAGGCAACATTGGCGGACGCCGCCTTGCCTGCGCGCAAATCCTTGATTGTGACCTGGCCGCTCTCGCGTTCGTCCTCACCGCGAATGACGACAATAGGCGCGCCCCTTTTATCAGCATAGCGCAGCTGCGCCTTCATACCGGCACCGCCGACATAGACCTCCGCCGACACACCGCGAGACCGAAGCTCCCGCGCCATTTTTTGGTAATGCGCCATATGGTCAGCCTCCAGCGCGAGGACGACGACAGGTGCCAACGGTTCGGGCAATTGCGCCCGGGAACCAAGGGCGGTAAGAAGTCGGCTGACGCCCACGGAGCAACCCACAGCGGGTACATCCTGCCCCTTAAACCGGGCCACGAGGCTGTCATAACGGCCACCGGAACCAACCGAGCCAAACTGCACCACCTGGCCTTTTTCATTTTCAACGTCGAAGGTTAAGGCGGCTTCGAAGACGGGGCCGGTGTAATAGTCGAGACCGCGA
>JBCCOV010000361.1:0-1911 GCA_039039985.1 Pseudomonadota bacterium
GCCGCATTCGGGGATGTCGAGGCCCTCTCGCAGCAGATTCATGCCGACCAGCACATCGAACTCGCCGAGGCGCAGATCGCGGATGATCTCGATGCGCTCTACTGTGTCGACGTCGGAGTGCATGTAACGCACCTTGATGCCCTGTTCGTTGAGGTATTCGGTCAGGTCCTCCGCCATCTTTTTGGTCAGCGTGGTGACCAGCGTACGGTAGCCCTTTTCGGTGGTTTCGCGAATTTCAGCCGTCAAGTCGTCGACCTGATTGGCGGTTCCTGTGGAGACCGGCCTTACGGTGACATCCGGATCAAGCAGCCCCGTCGGACGAATAACCTGCTCTGTGAAAATGCCGCCCGTGCGCTCCATCTCCCAAGGCCCCGGCGTCGCACTGACATGCACCGTCTGCGGCCGCATAGCCTCCCACTCTTCGAATTTAAGTGGTCTGTTATCTAAACAACTTGGTAATCTAAAGCCGTATTCGGCGAGGGTTCGTTTGCGGTTGTAGTCCCCCCGATACATCCCCCCGATCTGGGGAATGGTCTGGTGGCTCTCATCTGTGAAGATGAGGGCATTGTCGGGGATGTATTCGAACATGGTGGGCGGCGGGTCGCCCGGCTTACGACCTGTGAGATAACGGCTGTAATTCTCGATGCCGTTGCAGGATCCTGTCGCTGCCAGCATTTCGAGGTCATACTGCACGCGCTGCTCAATGCGCTGCGCCTCGAGGAGTTTGCCCTCCTTTTCGAAGTGGGCGAGCGTTGTTTTGAGCTCCGTTTTGATCTGATCGATGGCCTGGTTCAGAGTCGGCCGCGGCGTCACATAGTGGCTGTTCGCGTAGAGCTTGATGGCGGGCAAATCCTCCATCTTGCGCCCGGTCAGCGGATCGAATTCTGTGATGCTCTCAAGTTCATCGCCAAAAAAGCTGAGCTTCCAGGCGCGGTCTTCATAGTGGGCTGGGAAGATGTCGACGACATCGCCCTTCAGGCGAAATGTCCCGCGCTGGAACGCCATGTCATTGCGCGTGTATTGCAGGGCGACAAGCTGGGCGGCAACCTCACGCGGATCAATGCGCTGGCCGACCTCCAGCTTCTTCGTCATGCTCGTATAGGTCTCAACTGAGCCGATGCCATAAATGCAGGACACAGACGCCACAATGATACAGTCATCGCGTTCCAAAATAGCGCGGGTGGCCGAATGGCGCATCCGGTCGATCGCCTCGTTTATGCTCGACTCTTTCTCGATGTAGAGATCGCGACGCGGGACGTAGGCTTCCGGCTGGTAATAGTCATAATACGACACGAAGTACTCAACCGCATTGTCCGGGAAGAAGGATTTGAACTCGCCATAGAGCTGCGCTGCCAGCGTCTTATTCGGCGCGAGGATCAGGGCAGGGCGTTGCGTCGCCTCGATAATTTTCGCCATCGTGAAGGTCTTGCCGGTCCCGGTCGCGCCGAGCAGAACTTGATCGCGTTCACCCTGGCTAAGACCCTCGACTAGTTCTGGAATAGCCGACACCTGGTCGCCCGCCGGCTCAAAAGGACTCTCGACGCGAAACCGCTTGCCGCCTTCCAGTTTTTCCCATTTCCGATCCGGTCTATGCGGTGTCCAATTGTCAGACGGCAGGAGCCCGGCGCTGTCGAGCGCGACACCGGATATATCGAAAACAGCTGCAGCGTCAGAGACGCCCGGATTGGCCTTTGAAGTCATGGAACAGATGTAGGACGCGAGGCCGGATTCGCCAACACGAGGACAGGGTTAATCAAAGGTTACGCGATTGCGTCGGATTTATACTCTCCCATTAAGGGAATTTGGCACGCGCGTTGCAGCTGCACTGAACATGGCTGAGCGTGCAATTCTTACCGGGCTAGTGGCCCTTGTCCTTCTGACCGCTCTGGCGAAGATGGGGCCAAGCCTTAC
>JBCCOV010000362.1:0-1851 GCA_039039985.1 Pseudomonadota bacterium
CTGCCGCAGCTTCAGGACGATGTCCTCGGGTTTCTCTCGCTTCCAAGCCATTCTTTGGTCCTCTCAAAGATGGGATCAGTCTATCCCAGTGGGCGGACCACTTCAGTGGGGGCACTCCACTCAATCTGCTCGTGAAAGAAGTGTCCGCGCCGGGACTGCCGTATTGCCTTGGCGGTAGAACAAAACAAACGAGACTGAGAATTCTGTTCAGTTTAACCCATCGTATGTGCGCAAAATGCTCGGGACGATTTCCTCAGCTGTCTCGATCACTGCAGCTATACGCGCTACGTTCCGTGCTCCAGGTCGAAAGGTCAGAAAGATCGGATAAGCAGGCGCATCATAGCCATTAAGGCAACAAGCGAGTGTTCCGCTTTGAATTTCATTCCACACCATGAAGTCGGGCAAATTGGCAAACCCTTGCCCGGCCAGCACCAGCTGCAAGAGAATACCGAAACTTCGGACTGCAATCGGTCCAGACACATCTACGTTCTCTTCTGTACCGGCCTTCACGAACCGCCACGTCGCACCAGGGCGATCACCGCGAAACGTTAGGCAAGGCAAGGTCGCAAGATCAGCGGGCGATTTCGGCGCGTATTGCGCACGTGTGTCTGGCGTTGCGACGAGCCAACGCGAGAATGCGCCTAGTTCGAGCGCTACCAGACGGTCATCTTTGAAAGTCCCAACCCGGAAAGCGAGGTCGGTCCCTGGGTCTTGCATGTCCTCAAACGCATAGTCCGGGCGCATTACGAGGGTCAGGTTTGGATGTCGATCTCGCAGGACCGGAAAAAGCTCCGTGGCGATCAGCCCTCCGAATTCTGGTGTCGCCGCAATGGTCACCTGTCCAGAGACACCAACGCTCTCTTCCTGCGCGATGTCTTGAAGTAAGTCGATCTCCGCGAGGATTGAACGGATGCGTTCGTCAAGCTTCCGGCCGACCGGTGTCAGGCGCACAGACCGCGCCCCTCGTTCTAAGAGGCTGACACCGAAATAGCTCTCAAGTTGCGAAACGTGACGGCTTACACCTGACTTCGCCATTCTCAACTCGTCTGCTGCTGCGCTTATTCCACCGAGCTTTGCGACAGTGTGGAAGCTGAGCAGTGCTGGCAGACCAAGCGTTCTAATTTCGTGAACCATGGGTTCAGATTTATCCAGCTGTTCCAACCGCCATGCAAGCCATAATTCTACGTCATCACAACAGCCCAACAGCTCTTGGGCACAGCAAATGGAACATGGACATGAATATTCTGATTACCGGAGCAAGCAGCGGATTTGGCAAACTCATCGTGACTGATCTGGTTGCGGCCGGTCACCGGGTTGTGGGTTCGATGCGCGATATCGCTGGCCGCAACGCCGCTGCCGTCGAAGAGTTCAAAGCCTTGGGGGTTGAGGTCGTCGAGATTGACGTGGCCGATGATGCGTCCGTCGAAGCAGGCGTCGCAGCAGCAACCCAAATTATGGGAGCCGTCGACGCGCTCATCAACAATGCCGGTGTCGGTGCACACGGATTGCAGGAGAACTTCTCAGCGGATGACTTCCGCCGCTTGTTCGACATCAACGTCTTCGGCGTCCAGCGGATGATCCGCGCTGTTCTGCCGGATATGCGGGCACGTGGCGACGGGCTGATCCTCAACATATCAAGCTTGCTGGGCCGTGTCGCGCTGCCGTTTTATGGCCCCTACAACGCCAGTAAATGGGCGTTGGAAGCGATGAGCGAGAATTATCGTGCCGAGCTGAGTGCGTTTGGCGTCGATATTGCCATCCATCAGGTGCTCATTACGGACCCTTTCGTCCCATTGTTGGCCCATACACTTCCACATTTCTTTCAAGAGTAACCGTGCTGTAATAGTATAA
>JBCCOV010000363.1:0-1823 GCA_039039985.1 Pseudomonadota bacterium
AGCGTGCGATGACGGCGATGGCCATGTCCTGCCGGCCGGACCTCATCATCTTTGATGAACCGACCACCGCTTTGGACGTGACCACACAGATCGAGGTCTTGGCCGCGATCCGTGACATCGTGGAGCAGTTCAACACGGCGGCTCTCTACATCACCCACGACCTCGCGGTTGTGGCGCAGATGGCCGACACGATCAAAGTGCTGCTAAAGGGCAACGAGGTCGAGCAAGCTCCGACCGAGGAGATGCTGAACAATCCCAAAGAAGACTACACCAAGTCGCTTTGGGCTGTGCGCGACTTCACCAGCCCGCAGCGGTACCGCCCCAAAGATGGCGTGCCTCTGATCTCCGTGAAGAACGTTGATGCGTCTTACACTGGCGGCGCCAAGGTTCTCGATGATGTGTCTTTTGACATCTTCGAGGGCATGACGGTCGCCGTGGTGGGCGAGTCCGGGTCGGGAAAATCGACCACGGCGCGCTGCATCACTGGGCTGTTGCCGCCGTCCAAAGGCGAGATCCTGTTCCGCGGGGAGCCTTTTGAACCGGATTACCGAAAACGGCCTCGAGAGCAGCTGCGGCAATGCCAGATGATCTACCAGATGGCCGACACAGCCCTGAACCCGAAGGTGAAGATCTCTGAGATCATTGGCAGACCAGCCCAGTTCTATTCCGGTCTGACTGGGGCGGCTTTGAAGAACCGCGTGGATGAATTGCTCGACCTGATCGAGCTTGATCCGTCAAAGTTTTACAATCGATATCCGCCTGAGCTTTCCGGTGGTCAGAAACAGCGGATCGGTATCGCGCGTGCGCTTGCGGCTGAACCTACCTTTATTGTCTGTGACGAGGTGACATCAGCCCTGGATCAGCTTGTGGCCGAGGGTATCCTGCGCTTGCTAGACAAGCTGCAGAACGATCTGAAGCTGGCCTACATGTTTATCACGCACGACCTTGCGACAGTACGGTCCATCGCGGATGAAGTGGTAGTGATGCAGTACGGCAAAGTGGTGGAGCAAGGGCCGAAGGACGATATGTTCACGCCGCCGCACCATCCCTATACGGACCTGCTGCTCAGCTCGGTTCCGGAAATGGATCCGAACTGGCTCACGACGCTTCTCGAAGAGCGCGGTGTTGACAATGTGGGCGATGCTGCGTCTGCCAAGATGGCAGAGCAGAACAAGTAATCCGACACTCTATCAAATGAAAAAACGGCGGGTATCTCACCCGCCGTTTTTTCATTCTAACCTTCGCGAGGCGCGCCCGTAAGGGAGCGACGAGCGCTGCGTTTCAATCCCAACAGCTGACCAGAACAGTGATCCCCGTCGCCATTCGAGACAATGTTTCAGGCGGGACCGGCACGCTAGAGGATGACGCCTGCGGGAAAACACCGGCCTGTTCTAAGACCCGCGTTAACGCATCCGAATTCGCCGCAAAACTTACCCCTTCGGGCAGTTGACGCCCCTCATCATCGTCCGGCAACAGCATGCCAACCACGGCGCCAAAGCCGTCTACGATTGGCCCACCCGCGTCTCCGTCAAGCGGGGCAAGAGCCAAACGCTTTACCTGCGTATCGCCGTCGAGCCCACGCACATCTGCTAGCTGACCGAAGGTCAGGGTCGGCGACCCAAGAACACCGCCATAGGAAAAGCCCGCCACGGCGATATCTGATTTTAGTTGAGGTGCAACCATTTGAAACGCGGCGACCGAATTCGGCGCCAGCGGTGTTTCAGGTCGCAAAACAGCTATGCCGATCGTGTCGTCTATTGCCACCACATTAGCCGCATAGTCTTCGTCGATTATCACGGCGCTCGAAGCGGTTCAGGGCTGCG
>JBCCOV010000364.1:0-1708 GCA_039039985.1 Pseudomonadota bacterium
CGGTCATGCCGCAACTTGTCAGCGGAAACACGAACGCAACCTCAATCATGATCGGCACGAAAGGCGCCGACCTTATCCAAGCCGCGTTGGAGGCGTGATGAATATCCTCGTTCTACAGCATGAAACCGTCGAACATCCCGGTATCTTCCGCAGCTTCCTTGCCGAAGACGGCCACACGTGGGAGCCGGTCGAATTGCAACTGGGCGAGGCGCTGCCCGACGACCTCGACCGCTACGACGCGCTGTGGGTCATGGGCGGCCCCATGGATGTCTGGGAAGAGGACGACAATCCGTGGTTGGTCGCCGAAAAGGCGTTCATCCGGCGCGCCGTGATCGGACACAAGATGCCCTATCTTGGCCTGTGCCTCGGCCACCAGTTGCTGGCCTCGGCCCTCGGGGCCGATGTCGGGCCGGGGACGCCCGAGATCGGGCTTTTGCCGGTCAAGGTCGAGGCGTCGCCGGTGTTCGAAGGCCTCCGCTCACCCATCGACACGCTTCAATGGCACGGGGCCGAGGTGAAAGAGCTACCGGACGGCGCAACGTCCATCGCGTCATCACCGGATTGCGCCATTCAGGCGATGCTGTTCGGGCGCCACGCTGTGACCGCGCAGTTCCACCTCGAAACCGAACCCGACACCGTTCAGAACTGGGCGCAGATCCCGACTTACGCCGCAGCACTTGAACGCGCGCTTGGCCCCGGCGCCGTCGCGGACCTCGACGCAAAGGTCACGGCCAACATGGCGGCGCTCAACGCCACCGCGCGCCGCTTTTACAACAACTGGATGGCGCTCGCCGCCGAACCCGTACCCAACTGACGACAGGGAGATTTCTACCGTGGGCAAACGTTTCTGTATCATCGGCGCCGGGCCATCGGGCCTTGCTCAACTTCGCGCCTTCAAATCGGCCGAGGAAAAGGGCGCCGAGATCCCAGAAATCGTCTGCTACGAAAAGCAGCCCGATTGGGGCGGCCTGTGGCGCTATACGTGGCGGACCGGGATCGATGAGCACGGCAACCCCTGCCACGGCTCAATGTACCGCTACCTGTGGTCGAACGGCCCGAAAGAGGGGTTGGAATTCGCCGACTACACCTTTGAAGAACACTTCGGAAAGGCCATCGCGTCGTACCCGCCCCGCGCCGTTCTGTTCGACTACATCGAAGGCCGCGTGAACAAGGCAGGCGTCCGCGACTGGATCCAGTTCGACACCATCGTCCGCGATGTCCGCGCCGTGGACGGCGGGTTCGAGGTCACCGCCCGCAACGGCGTCACGGACAGCGAAACGGTCGAGACGTTTGACCATGTCGTCGTCGCCACGGGCCACTTCTCGGTCCCCAATGTCCCGCACTATCCGGGGTTTGAAACATTCAACGGCCGCATCATGCACGCCCACGACTTCCGCGACGCGCGAGAGTTCGAAGGCAAGGATATCCTGATCCTCGGCACGTCCTACTCCGCCGAAGATATCGGCTCCCAATGCTGGAAATACGGCTGCAAGTCGGTCACCGTCGCCCACCGCACGGCGCCCATGGGATACGACTGGCCCGACAACTGGCAAGAGGTGCCAAAGCTTGACCGGGTGGAGGGCAAGACGGCCCATTTCATCGACGGCACCAGCAAGACGGTCGACGCGATCATCCTGTGCACCGGCTACAAGCACCACTTCCCGTTCCTGCCCGACAGCCTGCGCCTGAAAACGGCGAACCGGCTGGC
>JBCCOV010000365.1:0-1636 GCA_039039985.1 Pseudomonadota bacterium
AGTGACATTGGCGCGTCGATCCGCAATCCTGCGCACTATTGCGGCGTGTTTGGCCTGAAACCAACATGGGGCATCATTTCACCGAAGGGGCACGCGCTACCCGGTACAGTCGCCTACGGCGATATCTCCGTCGTCGGCCCATTGGCACGCGGCGCAGCCGACCTGGATCTGGCACTCGACGCCATGGCCGGCCCGGATGAGATTGACGGTGTCGCTTGGACGCTGACACTGCCACAGTGCCATGCAAAATCACTGAAGGACCTTCGGGTCGCGGTCAAACTCTTCGACCCAAACTCAGACGTCGACGCAACCTACGCCGCCAAGCTCCAAGATCTAGTCGACAGAATCAGCCAAGCCGGTGCGACGGTGAAAGAGATCGAGCCGGATCTCGATACCGCACGCTTGCACGAAATCTATGTTCTGCTCTTGCGCGCGGCAACGTCGGCCAGAACGCCGGACGTGGAAATCGCCGGCTGGCGCGATGCGTTGGACCAGGTCGCACCGGAAACGGAACCATATCTGGAGCGGATGATGCGGGGTGTCACGCTGTCTCACCGTGCGTGGCTGCCGCTCAACAATGAGCGCCACCAGATGCGCCACGCGTTCAACGCGTTTTTCGAGGACTGGGACATTCTGTTGTGCCCGGTCGCTGCGTCGGCTGCGTGGCCGCATGACCAGGTTGGCGAACGCTGGCAACGCAAGATTCCGGTGAACGGCACACCAGCACCGACGACAGATCAATTGTTTTGGGCGGGCTATTCCGGGGTCGTTTACCTTCCATCAAGCGTCGGCCCCTGCGGCGTTCTCGCGAACGGCCTGCCGGTCGGATACCAAGCGATCGCCGGCTCCGGTCGCGACAAGACGGCCATTGCTTTCGCGCGGTTCGTTGAGCAGGAGATCGGCGGCTTTGTGCCGCCGCCGGGCTACGGGACCTAAGGTCGGCAACAGAGTTCGAGCCCACCAGTCTCGCTGTCTTCGACAACACTGTCCGGCATGACGCCTAAGATTATCGAACTATGTCGGACAATCTTGCAATTCTTCCGTCGCGGACACAGGATGAGTGACGGCGCGAAAACACCGCCCGCCCATCGCGGGCGATACACGGGTGCCGCCGGCTCCGACGCGGCAGTCTTTCGCGAATCGAAGCCGGACGCCCCCGCTGACCAAAGTGTCAACGGATGCAATCTTCATTTCGGGTTGCTCCGAAACAATAACCGATCGCGCCCACGGAGGAATACGTCGTGAGGTGCTTTTCGGTTATCGGCCCATCTCAAACTGGCAAATCAACGCTACTCGATCAGTTTGCGCGCATTGACGGCCCGGCGCACGAGACGCAGAGTCAAAGCGGCATCCGCGTGGTTCGTTTCGACGCGTTTGGCGAGAGTTGGCACGGCATTGATTGCCCAGGCGCTATTGAAGACATCAGCCACACACAAATGGCGCTGCTCGCGTCGGACGTCGCGATTGTCGTAGTCTCACCAGACCCGGATAAGGCGGTGCTTGCCGCACCTTATCTCAGGGCCGCTGAGGAAGCCGGCACGCCCTGTATGATCCTGATCAATCGGCTGGACGAACCGAAAGGTCGCATTCGCGATGTCGTCTCAAGCCTGCAGGAGTTTGCCAACCATCCGCTTAT
>JBCCOV010000366.1:0-1603 GCA_039039985.1 Pseudomonadota bacterium
GCCGGATGCTCGGCTGCGAGACGCCAAAGAACACCGCCAGCGATGGAAGCTCCAACCACGCGCACTCGGACGACGGTCGTCGGACCACGTCAAAGGCTTGGGAGATCATTGCTAGCAGTAGTGGCATTCGATATTCGAGCTTTGTGCGAAAAAGACGCAAAGGCTAGGGAGCATACGCTCCGGGCTTCGCCGCATTGACCGATGCCGAATGGCAAGCGGCCCAAATTGATAAAACATCCTGATCTGCCGGTGAACCGCCAGATCGTGATTCGGGTTGTCCGTGGAGAGAATCGACGCGGAGCGAAAAAAGCGTTCGCGATTGGTCCGATTCGACGACGCCGGCTGAGAAAAACCAGGCGGCGGCGCGCCGCGGTACTGGCATAATATAACAATAGGAGCAGGTGACAGCAAACGGGTAAGTACTTGTCAGAGAAAGAGAACCCTCAGCAAAAGGGCAGAGGTGTGGCACACGTCACAGTCGACGAAGGTGGTGCTGGCCAACGGATCGACAATTTCCTGATCGCGCACCTGAAATCGGTGCCACGGACGCGCGTATATCGCATGCTTCGCAAAGGTGAGGTCAGGGTCAATAAAGGCCGCGTCAAACCCACTCATCGACTGGCGATTGGCGACTCTGTGCGGATTCCGCCGGTCTTTGTCGAAGAATCCAAGACGCCAAGAGCGCCCAGGCGGGTCACAGATTTGCTTGCGCAGTCGGTGCTATACGAGGACCGCGATCTCCTGGTGATCAACAAGCCGGGGGGTATCGCGGTTCATGGTGGGAGTGGGGTGTCGCATGGCGTCGTCGAGGCACTCCGGGAGATTCGTCCGGAATGGTCGGAAGTGGCGCTGGCGCACCGTCTGGACCGCGAAACAAGTGGTGTGTTGGTCTTGGGTAAACGACGGGCAGCGCTGCGCCGATTACATGCGGACTTTCGCGAAGACCGGGTCAGTAAGGTGTATCAAGCACTGGTAGTGGGTTACTGGCCGCACGGCAACCGAGTGATTGATTTGCCGCTGAAGGTCTCTGAACGGCGCGGTGGCGAGCGTCATGTCATTGTCGCGCCGGACGGCAAGCCATCGATCACAAGGGTCACGGTCACGGATGGTCGCAAGGCGGCATCGCTACTGACGGTCAGTCCAGAGACGGGGCGGACACACCAAATCCGAGTCCACCTCGCGCATCTCGGATTCCCCATCGCGGGCGATGATCGCTACGGTGATCCAGACACGAACCGGGCATTGTCCCAGCGGGGGTTGCCGCGACTGTTTCTGCATGCGCAATCCATTGGATTCGACGATGGTGTCGGCGGTGAGCAGCTGTTCACGGCGCCGTTGCCGAACGATCTTTCCAAGGTGCTGCCGAGGATGCTGGCAGGCAACTAGGGTAGTTTCAGCCCAAAATCCCGCAGGGCCGCCGATACAGCGATCAATGGGAGACCAATCAGCGCCGTCGGATCCGTTGAGCGGATTGCTCGAAACAAGGAGATACCTAGCGATTCCGCCTTGAAGCCGCCGGCGCACGCTAGCGGTTCATCCGCCTGAACATAGCGTTCAATTTCTGGCCGCGTCAGCGCGCGGAACTCAACTTCTGTTCGATCCA
>JBCCOV010000367.1:0-1577 GCA_039039985.1 Pseudomonadota bacterium
GCGTATGCCACATCGCCGGATCTCACGTTCGAGTCCGTGACGGCAAGCGGAGACGTGTTCGCCAACATTCACGCTGGCGCGACCATGATCGGCGACATATCGAACTTCAATCTGACGTTCGGCTACAAGGGCCTGTACTCCGACGACGTCAGACAACACGGGGTTTACGCGACGGGGACTTGGAAGTTCTAGGGCTCCCTCAGGACAGTTCAGGGCGAACTCGCCTTAGGCGGGCGTCGCTCGGCCGTCCCGAACCTCTCTTCCTCGGGTCAATGCGTTCGACCATGGATTTCATCCTCCCATCGATGGTCGGGCAGGGCACAGGCAAGCGAGGTTCGGGACGGGGCCGGCGCCATTCCCCGCAAAACCACATCCGCGCAAGACCCCAATCCCCGCAAGCCCATTTGAGGTCGACTTCGATGGGGTCGACTTCGAAGTTCACCAGCACAAGCCGGCAGGGCGGACGAAGGCCGGGCGATAAACCTTACGGATGGCCCAGCCGACTATGTCGAGGGTTCTGCACAGCTTCCCTCTTGAGATACTGCAGACGATACCTCTGCAACCAAGCGGACAATATAGCCGACATATCAAGTCGGACACCAAGTCAGAAAAATTGACCGCATAAGGAAAATCAGCTAGCGCACAAAATTGAAAGGCTCGAACCAAGAGCCTGCCTGCGTCTCAGTCATGCGTCGGAATTGCGGCTGACCGAAGAAGGTGACGCAGAATGACGACTCGTGAATCGCGAAACGGTGTCTCATGCCGCACAGTTTGCAACATGAGAGATACTCGAAGAGATACACAGGGAAAGACCTGGCCGAAACTCTGCAGCGGTCAATCGGGCACTGGTCGTCCAGCTCGTACAGCGTTCGTGATGGCCACCGCTCATTCATCTCCTGTTCGATCGTTGCTTTTGTTGCTTGCAGTGCTTGCGGCGTTGATGGGCGTGGCGCCGCGCTCCGCCCACGCTGTATGCAACCAGTTCTTGAAGGAGATTGACTGCTACGGGGACGAAAGCGACGGGATCTCGAACGTGGCTGGAAGTGGCGATGAGCTCGAAGGCCGAGTGATCCAGTCCATAACCGTCGGGACGATAGTCGCGCCAACGCACAATATTCAACCAAGCGCAGGCAAGCCCGGAATAGAAATTGTCGGCAGCAGCGACAGCGACTTTCTCGTGATCGCGGTCAGAACGGGTGACTACGCAATTCTTACGACCGGCGGTCTGAGCGCGCACGGCATCTCCGCAGAAATGGAGTATGCAGGCCCCCTAAGGGTCGTACTGCTCGAAGAAAGTCGCATAAACGCCGCCGGCCGCGGCATCAGCGCGGTTGAGATGTCGATCGGCGATTTGCGCGTCGACAGCGCCGGTACCATTGTGTCGAACGGCGTCGGATTGTTTGCAAGCGAGCACGGCGAGGGCGATCTCACCATCGTCGCATCTGAAAGCATAACAGCCTCTGGAGCCGGCAGCCATGCCATTCATGCACGTGAGGCTGGTGCGGGCCGGCTTACGCTGACCTCAAGCGGTGCGTTGGTGGCCAACGGCGCGGATGCACACGGTATCCTTGTCGAGA
>JBCCOV010000368.1:0-1527 GCA_039039985.1 Pseudomonadota bacterium
AATGCATTTCCGATGACGTTGCCTTGGGCAACGCCGGGAACGTCACCTGCTGTGCCACGATATTCGCCGTTTCCAAGAATCTCGATTTCCCAAACACGTGTATCGCGTTCGCCATCATCATAAATAAATCGCTCGTCGAGCGTTAAGACGCCGTTCTCGACGGTCCCCGTAATGTCCACTTTGAAGCTTCTGCGGACTTTACCGAAACGATCTTCGAATACTCCATAGGCTGTGGTCTCGCCGAGAAAATACTCTTCGAGAACCAGCTTGCGAGGGGACTCATCAAAGGCTTCAAGCTCTGGACCGGAGACGCATCCAGTAGCGACTGCTGCGCTCGTTGCGAGGGCGACAGACGGAGTAAAAAGACGAGAGAGGCGCATAGGTCAGAGCTTTCTTATTTGCTCTGTCTACGCGCCAATCCTGAAACTGGTTCACTTACAATGGCTTCTAATACAGTGTTGCCAGGGCCTTCGCGTCATAATCGGCAAGTTCTTGCGTCCGGCCTTCTTTGATTTTCTGCGCCCAGTAGGGATCTTGAAGCAGGGCTCGACCCACAGCCACAAGATCGAACTCTCCTTTGTCCAGCCGCTCAATGACATCAGCAATCGGCCGTGTTTTGGAATCTTCTCCGGCAAATGCCCCGATAAAGTCTGAGGACAATCCGACCGACCCGACTGTGATTGAGGTCAGGCCTGTCAGCTTCTTGCACCATCCCGCGAGGTTTAAGCCTTCATCTCCGTCAATCTCAGGGAACTCGGCCTCCCACCAGCGGCGTTGACTGGCGTGAAGCGCGTCGACACCCGCATCCGCAAAGACCTGAAGGAAAGCTTCAAGCTCTTGCGGGGTTTCCGCGAGGCGGGCCGTATACTCTTGCTGCTTCCATTGTGAGAACCGCAAAATAATCGGTGTGTCTTCACCGACTTGCTTGCGACACTCGCGGATGATTTCGCCGGCAAATGTGGCGCGCTCTGCAAGCGTTCCGCCATATTTGTCTGCGCGCGTGTTCATGACGTTCCAGAAAAACTCGTCAATCAAATAGCCATGTGCCCCGTGGATTTCGATGGCGTCGAATCCAAGCCGCTTGGCTTCGCCGGCAGCGTCAGCGTAGGCCATGACCATGTCTGCAACTTCACTCTCACTCGGTTCAGGCTGAACTTGCTTCCCCTTGTGGGTCCGCCCTGAAGGACTGTCCGACACCGCGTCTGGGTCGGGGCCAGTGCCGGGTTTGCGCATCATGCCCACATGCCACAATTGCGGGGCGATTTTTCCGGGTGTTTTGTGCACCGCCTCGACAACGTTAGACCAGCCTTCGAGCGCATCGGATTTGTGAAAGTTTGGGACTTTCGGATCATTCGAAGCACCACCGCGTCCCACGGTCGTTCCTTCTGTAATGATCAGACCGACATCAGCGTCGCCGCGCCGCTCATAATACTCGGCGACGTTTTCCCCGGGCACACCGCCAGGAGAGAAGGAACGGGTCATGGGGGCCATGACAACGCGATTTGGAATGGTCAGCCCGCGCAGGGT
>JBCCOV010000369.1:0-1506 GCA_039039985.1 Pseudomonadota bacterium
CGACGGCGCCGCCGCCGGTGTCCGCAGAGCTGTTCTTGCGCTCGCAGTCGACAGCGCAGGCCGGGCAGATCCCGAGATTTATCAGGCCTGGTGGTTTCCCGTATTGTACACGGGCGTGTCGCTCATTGCAGACTCGCTGCAGGGCTTTGTCGCGGTCATCGCGTTTGTCGCGACACTGAACCTGGTGCTTTATGGCGCGCTCTTTGGCGGCGATGGTTGGGTGTTTTTGCGCCGGAACCTGTTGATCCTGGCCGCGCTGGCGGCCGTCCTCGCGATCGTGCTGAACAGGATCGATTTTTCTTATGGACTATTCTTAAGCCGGATGGGCGTCGATGACCTGACGCCATGGCCGATCGTATCGTGGCGTGAACTTGTACTGCCGCAAGCGCTTTCGTCTGCCGCGTACTTCCCGACGCTGTTCGTTTCAACGGTCGTGCCGATCGTCATGTACGTGAGCCTGTACCTTGCCTGGCGTGGTGACGGCCATCCCGACGACGCGTCATGAATTCATCGGGAGATTGCAACTCATCGCGAGATTGCGCGCCAACCAATGTCGCCTCGGTAGAAGCCGCCTGGCCAATCAATCGCGTCCACTGCTGCATAGGCACGCTGGTGGGCTGACTGAATATCGGCGCCGCGTGCCGTTACGTTCAAGACGCGTCCGCCGCTGGCGATTAAGCGCCGTCCATCGCGTTTGGTGCCCGCGTGAAACACAACAGTGTTCTCGCCATCGGCTGCGGCATCGACATTACGGATCTCGCTGCCTGTTTCCGGCGTGCCTGGATAGCCGTTCGCTGCCATCACAACCGTGAGCGCCGCATCGTCGTACCAGTCGAGCGAGATCGCGTTGAGGGTTCCGTCGCAGCACGCTAGGAGCGCCGGTAACAGGTCGGACTTCAGGCGCAGCATCAGGACCTGACATTCCGGATCGCCGAAGCGGACGTTGTATTCGATCAACTTCGGCCCATCGCGCGTGATCATCAAGCCGGCATAGAGCACGCCGTTGTAGGGTATCCCACGTTCTGCCATGGCGCGGACCGTCGGCTGAATGATCCGGTCCAACGTATCTTGCAACACGGCTGGCGTCATGATGGGCGCTGGCGAATAAGCGCCCATGCCGCCGGTGTTGGGTCCGGTGTCGCCGTCACCGACGCGTTTATGGTCCTGTGCGGTCGCGAGTGTCAGAACGGCCTCGCCGTCGCATAGGGCAAAGACGCTGGCCTCCTCGCCTTCGAGATACTCTTCAATGACGACCTCGGCGCCGGCCTGGCCGAAACGCCCGTCGAAACAGGCGTCAACGGCTGCCATTGCAGCTTCGCGCGTCTCGGCGATCACGACGCCTTTGCCGGCGGCCAACCCGTCCGCCTTGACGACAGTCGGCACGGCACATGTCGCCACGTATGCGCGCGCGGCTTCGGCATCGGAGAATCGGCGGTAGTCGGCCGTCGGAATCGCAAATTCGCGGCAGAGGTCTTTCGTGAAGCCTTTCGACCCTTCGAGCTGCGC